>NZ_CP146609.1:3194330-3516607 GCF_037094465.1 Pseudodesulfovibrio sp. 5S69 | reverse complement strand
GAGATGGTGTCTCTTGAGCTGTCTCTTGAACAGGCCGATGTCATTGCCATTCTCGTCGGTCATGACCAGTTCAAACAGGTGTCTTCGGATCGCCTTGAAGCGGTCACGGTGATGGATTTCGTGAACGCGCTTCAATAGCGCGACAGAGTGGAGATGGCAGGTCTAGATATGCCGAATCAATTACGGACACTCCTTTTTTACCTGCTGTATCCACTCATCAGTTGGTTGCCTGCGCATGGACCTATAAACAGGGTGCGCGGTAAGTTGGTCGCTCCCTTTCTCGGAGCGTGCGGCAAGCGGTTCGTTCTGGGACAGTCAGTCAGGATTTACAAACCCCAACGTATTGTGATTGGCGACGACGTCACGATCAATTCCGGGACATATCTGATTGGCAGTACCGCCACCATCTTCATTGGGGACGGAACGCATATCGCTCCACGGTGTTTCTTGGAAACCATGAATCACGTCTTTGACAACCCAGACATGCCCATCCGTATGCAGGGCAGCGAATCAGCCGATATTACAATAGGCAAAGAGTGCTGGCTCGCCTATGGTGTAGTTGTTTTGCCGGGGGCGACTATCGGCGACGGTGCCGTTGTCGGGGCCAGGGCCGTGGTGACCAAAGACTTGGCTCCGCTCAGTGTCAATGTAGGTACGCCAGCAAAAAAGCTGCGTATGCGGGGGACGGGCGCATAACTCGCTCATCAGCCCATACCGAGTGTATGGCTTCAGGACCTGTCTCTCGCGGTGAGCCTGCTTCACAAAAAAGTAGCTATGATCCTGCATTCGAGAGACATGTCTTAACTCATGACGAAATCAAGTAAATCCGTCCTTAAAAACTTCGGCTATCTTTTGTCCGCCCATTGGGTGCGAGAGGTTTTGCAGACGATTTTCATCATTGCCCTGGCCAGGCAGGGCACCGAGATGTATGGCCAGTTCATGCTTGCCATCAGCATCGGTCAGCTCCTGCTGTTTGCCTCGGAATTCGGGCTTAACCAGCATCTTTCGACCATGCTGGCACGGAAGGAGAATTATCCCTCTCGCATACTTCGGCAGGTGACGTTCATCAAGGTCGCCTTTTTATTTTTTGGCTGGCTGGCCATGATCGGCTTCACCTTCTGGCAGGATTATTCGCCGCAGCTACGGGCCATTATCATTGTTGTTGCCACTGCCATCGGGCTTGAGGGCATAGGCAACTCATTCTTTGTGGCCTGTCAGGTTCTTGAGCGGCAGGACGTGGAAGGCAAAAGTCGTGGCATCGCCTCTTTGTTTGGATATGGCTATGGTTTGATAGCCCTGTTTTCCGGTTTCCCGGCAACCATGGTCGCCCTGTTTAAGATTTTGGAAACATTTACCAATCTTGGCGTGGTCGCCCGTCTGTTTTTTAGGCGATTTTGGAGGTCGTTTCGGCTGGAAAGCTTTACCGATGTCTGGGGTGTCTGGAAAGAAGGGTTGGTCTATACTGCAATGGCTGTTTGCGCCATATTTTATAACAAGATCAACATGTTCTTTCTGCAAAAATATGCGGGGTCGGAAGGCGTTGCACAGTACAGCGCCACTTGGCAGATCGTCGATTTCGTGTCGGTCCTTGTCTCAAGCCTCTTGCTCGGAAAGGTCATGTTTCCGCTGTTCACCAAGCTCTGGGTCAATGACCGGACGCAGTTCAAAAGACTGGCACAAAAGTCGTCGGCCTGGCTTGTGGCGGCGGCCCTTCCCATTTCCTACGTGCTCTTTGTGGAAAGCGACCGCATAATCACGCTGGTGTACGGGCAGAACTACGGCCCAGCCATCCAGATGCAGAAGGAACTCGTCGGCTGCATCCTTTTCGCCTTTATCCACAATCTGGCGAGTTATCTCATGGTGAGCATGAAGTGCCAACGCATCCTGCTTGTCATGTACACCGTCGGGCTGGCGGCTAATTTCATTCTGTGTATGGTGCTTATTCCCCAGAACCCCATGTCGGGAACCGCCTATGCCATCTTGTTGACAAAGGGGGGCATGGCATTCATGACGGTCTCTTTTTGCCAATTCGCCATCGGGTTGTTTGTGGCTAAAGATGTTCTCAGGCTTCTGGTGATAGTTGCGGCAGCCGTGGTGGTCCATCTTGTCACGGTACAGTATTTTCCCAGGACAGTCGTAGAAATATTGACTCTTTGCCCATTGCTTTACCACGCATACAGGCTATATCTTCGTCAGCAGAAAACGTTGCCGGGAGCGTTGCTCTGATGGATAGTTCAAGATGTCCGGCTGTTGATATAAACACGGGAGAGTGCACTCTCCACATCAATGGGATCCAATGGTTGAACTGATACAGGGCGTTGCTTTATGGAGTGTTTTTATTGAAACCGCCATGGCGTTGCATGTGCTTGGGGCGTTGCTGTTCATGTTCGTTACCGCTTCTTTCATGCGTAAGGCTGTTCGGCGTGACACACCATTTGAGCGTCCTGCGGATACGCCCCATATCGCCATGATGGTGCCGGTGGGCAATGCCGCCCCTGGAGTCGAACCGAGCCTTCGGTCGCTGCTCGAGCAGGAGTACGGCCACTACCGCGTCATGCTGGTGACAGCCACAAAGGACGAGTCGGCCGTTCCATTGGTCCAAGCTCTGTGCCGGGAATACAGCCATGCGCAGCATATCGTGGCAGGGCCCGCGACGCGCTGTTGTCAGAAGAATTACAACCTGCTGGCTGGGGTGGCTTCAGTCACCGTTGATGAATCGATACTCGTGTTTTGCGACAGCACCCACGTGGCGAAACCGGATTTCCTGGCCCGCCTGACAGCGCCGATAGCGCGGGGGGAGGCTCTGATGACGTCCGGCTATCGTTTCGTCCAGCCCGGGGACAGTCATCTTGGAACCCTCTGCCAGATGCTGTCTGTGCAATCCATCCACATGCTTCAGGCCATACGTCCCATCACGCAGCCATGGGGCGGGGCGACTGCCATTAGCCGTAACACCTTTTTCGGCTACAACATTTTTGAGTTGTGGGAGCGAACCGTGGTCGATGATTTCACCATGGGGCCATATCTTCAAGGCAATGGTATCAGGTCATTGCCGGTGGCCGAGGCCTGTCTCGTCACCTATCTTTCGGGGCAGAGTATCAAAGGTTGGGAGGAGTGGTTTTTTCGCCAGTTGCAATACCTCAAGTTTTGCATGCCCCTCACATGGATAGCCTTCACAGCCGTCCCCGTAATCTTTTTTTTGATCCTCGCATATGTTGTTGTCGGTCTTGCCGGGCTAATGCTCGGGATCGGTACCGGGCCTTCATGGCTTGTGTCCGTGGTCTATCTCGCGGGGCTTGCCTTTACCGGCATCCTCTACACCAAGATTATACCGAACAGCGCCCCGCTGCCAATACAGTTGGCAGCCTATGCAATGCTTCATATTGGTGCTGCTGTCGGGTATATGCGCACATGGACAACCAACATCATTTCTTGGCACAGTATCAGATACCGCACCAAATTGGGCGGCGATGTCATAGAAATTATCCGCCCCACTGAGACCTCCGATCTATGAACCCTCCCCGCACCGCATATATTTCACTTTGGTTTCCCAAGCCGTCTGAAACATTCATTTTCCGTGAAGTCAAAAAGATGCGGGATATGGGGTTGCCACTACAAGTGTTCACCCTATATGCTGGCCTAACTAAGAACCTTTCCCCGGAAATGCAGGCGTTTCCTCCTTCGGAGTCCCTTGGCTCCATCAAGACTCCCATGCTGTTCGGCACCTTGATTAAGCATCTTGTGTCAGCCCCTGTACAGACGTTCTCGATGCTCAAGGCAGGGCCTTTCAACAAATGGCGTTCCCTGGAAGGATTGGGTGAAAACCTCTGGGCCTTCTGCTGCGGATTGCATCTGGTCAGGCGGTTTCGGGAAGAGGGCATCCAGCATATCCATGCTCCATGGGCCGGAGGACCGGCCACGGCCGCTTGGGTTGCTTCGCGACTCACGGGCATCCCTTTCTCCTTTGCCGGAAGGGCCGGCGACATCTACCCGCCCGAAGGTTCGCTGTGCGGCAAGATAAAGGATGCCTCCTTTGTTCGGGTCAATCACGGAGCCAATGTCTCGTATCTGCAGTCCGTTGCCGAGGGCCATGAAGACAAGATCACGCTGGTCTATAATGCGCTTTCATTGGCACCTGAGGGTGAACGGCTTCCCTCGGACAACGGAAAACTCAGGCTGCTGGCTGCGGGGCGTCTGGTTAGGACTAAGGGGTTTGACAATCTGCTTGACGCCTGTTCCATTGTTAAAGAGCAGGGTGTCGACTTTTTATTGACATTCGCTGGAGACGGCATGCTCCGCAGCAAGTTGACCCGACAGGCTGTCGATCTAGGGCTGACAGATTTTGTCGATTTCAAGGGATTTCTCAGTCATGATGCGTTGTCCCGTCTCATGCTGGCCAGCGATGCATTGGTTATGCCCAGTGTGGTGGACACCAATGGAGACAGGGACGGCATCCCCAATGTCATCATGGAGGCGTATGCCCATGGCCTTCCTGTAATCGCTACGGACGTGGCCGGGATCAGCGAGGTCGTGATTAACGATAGGACGGGGTATCTTGTCCCGCAGAGGAGTCCTGAGATTCTGGCCGATGCCATTATCCGGCTGGCTCGGGCCCCTGAAGGGGCCCAATCTCTTGCCGATGCGGGGAAGAGCCATGTCATGGATTTATTTGATCAGGAAAAAAACTGTTCCACCTTGATCGAACTGTTCTCGGCGCATGCGCGAGGTGCTGACTGATGTGCGGCATCGCCGGGGTTGTCCATGCCCGAATGACGTCGGATGCGCTCCGGCAGTGCGCCGTTAGCATGGCAGATGGCGTGCGCCATCGCGGACCGGATTCCAGTGGGGTGTGGGTCGAAAGGCCTGCCGCGTTATCGCACCGCCGCCTAGAGGTTATCGATCTCAGCTCGGGGGGGCAGCCCATGATGAGCGATTGCGGCCGGTTTGTCATTGTCTTCAACGGCGAGATATACAATTTTCAGGAAGTGCGAGTCTCTCTGGAGACCAAAGGGCGTCGATTCCGCACGACCTCGGACACCGAAGTCCTGTTGCAGGCCTATATGGAGTATGGCGAATCGTGCTTGTCATTCCTTGAGGGCATGTTTGCCTTTGCCATATGGGATACCAAAAAAGAATCACTGTTCGCCGCGCGGGACAGAATGGGGAAAAAACCATTCTACTACACTTGCCAGAACGGCATATTCGCCTTTGCTTCGGAGTTGTCTTCACTCGCCCATGTGCCTGACATATCTTTTAATCTGGATATGCAGGCCATGGCCCAGTTTCTGACCTGCAAATACGTCCCGACTCCCGGTTCCATTTATACGGAAGCGAGGAAACTTCAGCCGGGACATTGTCTGCGGTTCGGGGATGGAGAGATCACTGTTGCCCGCTATTGGTCACTGCCGTCTCCGGTCAGCGGCGTGGCCACCGGCGAAGTGGCTGAACGTATCAGGTCGTTATTGGAGGAGGCTGTCGGGCGTCGTCTGATAAGTGATGTCCCCTTGGGCGCTTTCCTCAGCGGTGGCCTTGATTCGACGGTCATTGTCAGCCTCATGTCGCGGTTAGGAAATACGCAGGTCAAAACCTTTTCCATAGGCTTTGAGGCGAAGGCCTATGATGAATCCGCGTATGCTGCCCAGGCTGCTCGATTCGCAGGAACGGACCATCGCAATGCGAACCTTACCAGCGAGATGTGCGCGGGGCTGGTGAGTGAAGTTGTGGGCAGATTCGACGAACCTCTGGCAGACCCGTCGATTATCCCGACCTATTTCCTATCCCGGTTTGTCAAACAACATGTCACTGTGGCTTTGTCCGGTGATGGGGCCGATGAATTGTTCGGCGGATACGAGCATTTTCCGGCCTTCTTGTGGGCGCAACGCTGTGCCGCTCTCGGCGCGCCTATGCATTTGATTTTTGAAGGACTGCGTCGCATGCTGCCTGTTTCTCCTCATTACATCAGTCCGGGGCATGCTGTGGGCCGGTTCGCCGAGGCGGTCAAGGCTCCTGCACCGCACAGGGTGCCCCGTATGCTCATGGCCTTTTCCCCGGAAGCCCAGAAAGCGCTGTGGGTATCAGCCCCGAGTGAGTCTCCCGAGCTGCTGTTCGGCCATCCGGCCGAGAGCTGGAAGGGGTTTGAGGATAGAGATCCACTGGACGCGGTGTTCAACTACTACGCACGGACCTATCTGCTCGATTATATACTGACGAAAGTCGACCGCTGCTCAATGATGCACGGGCTGGAGGTGCGGTCGCCGTTTTTGGATACGGCTTTGGTGGAGTTTGTTTTCAGTCTGCCAGGCCGCTTCAAGGTCCCAGGAGGAAAGCGAAAGCACCTCATGAAGCAGGCGCTCTCCGAATTCATGCCGTCGAGCATCCAAAAACGCAACAAGCGGGGATTTCTCATGCCCGTAGCCGGTTGGCTCGGCAGTAGTCTGAAACCCCAATTGGAGCGATTCACCGATGCCGGATTCTTGAAACGACAGGGGTTGTTCCGTCCGGAAGCAGTCAAGTCACTAATCTTTGAGCATGAAAACAATGTGGTGGACAGGCGTGAGGAGTTGTGGACCTTTCTTGTTCTGCAACTTTGGCTGGAGGCAAACGGGTACACCGTGTAGAGGGGCTGTCGTCTTACAACAAGCCGTTTTCCCGGCACCATTGGATGGTACCGCGCATCCCTTCTTCAAGGCTGATTTGGGGGGAATACCCGAAATCCGCATTGGCGCGGCCATGGGTGCATACCCATCCCGACTGTTTGGCTTCCCGCCATTTGTCCGGCAGCAGATGGTTGGTCGGCAATCCGAGACGGGCCAGCACGCCATTGACCATGGCTACCGCGCCGATGGCGAAAAGCGGGATGGGGAATAGCATCTGCCCGCGCCCGACGACGTCTCCGATAGCCTTGCCGATTCCCGACCAGGATGCGGTCTGGCCAGAGAGGAAATAGACATTGCCCGAATCGACATCCCCGTCCAGCAGGCTGTTCCCCAGGGAAACGATGCCCCGGACCAGATCGTTGACGTGAATGATGCTCATGAGTGTCTTGCGGCTACCGGGGACAGGGAAAAGACCGAGTCTGGCCCCTGAATATAGAGGGAGAAAAGCATAGTCCCTTGGGCCATAGACCATGGATGGCCTGACGATGCCCACCGCAGTCAAGTCGGCGAGCTCCATGAGTGCTTGTTCTGATTGCAGTTTCGCTTTCCCATAGTAGGAAACAGGGGCGGGCGTTGCGATCTCGTCCAGCCCCTCCGGCCCTGGATGCGGGCCTGCTGCCGCTTGGCTTGAAACGCCGATTACCGCCTTGACCCGATGACCGTGAGTCTTGACGGCTTTCACGAGATTGCGGGTGATGTTGACATTGCCGTTAAAATAGCCTTGCGGGGTGCTGGCCTTGGTTACACCGGCCACATGAAAGATCATGTCGCTGTTGCCGACGGGCCCGGCCATGGCCTTTGGTGAATCCATGCCGCAATCGACAAAGGACAACGATGAGTTGGCCAGCCAACGTGGATTGCTGTTTGGGCGAAGCAGGCAGGTTACGTCATGGCCGTCGGCTGCAAGCGCCTCTGCCAAATGGCTACCGACGAAGCCTGCTGCACCCGTAACCAAAACGCGCATGGTGATGTCCTAGAAATCCTTGCGATAAATACGATATTTTTTGTAGAGGTCGCCCCCAAAATCCTCCAGCAAGTCGTTGATACCTGCGTTGTCCTCCAGGGTCCAGCTCATTTCGATGTGTTTGTATTGGGGGAATTCCTCGCTCATCTTCATGATGTAATCCAGGGCGACAAGCGGCACGCCTGTCTGGTGGTACTTGGGCTTGACGCCGAAAATGATACAGCGCGTGCCGATGATTTTGGATTTGTGGCGCAGCAGTTTGTAGAGGGCGGTGACGCCGAGCTTTCCGTTGAATTCCTTGAGGAGCGGGTTGGCGTCCGGGAGGATGACGCCGACGCCAATGGGTTCATCGCCATGGTAGAGGAAAAAGGCCAGACGGGGCTCGATGATGTCTTTGAGTTCATGGGCCTGGATGGCGATTTCAGCATCCGTGGCCGGGACAAAGGCCCAGTTGTCTGCCCAAGCAGCCCGGTACAGCGTATTCATGAGGACCACTTCCTCATTCAGTTTTTTCATGTCCAGATGGCGTATGGTGACTTCTCCCTTGTCCACCAACCGGTTTGCAATCTTGGTCACCCACTCGGGCAACTGGTGGCCCCGGTTGAACTTGAAAGCGAAAAGGTCCTTTTCCTTGGTTTGGCCCGAGGCTTCCACCAACGCCGGATAATAATCTGGGTTGTAGGTCATCATGAGCACCGGCGGAACTTGCCCGCCCTTGATGAGCATGGCGACCTCATAGTTGGTGGATGGATTGAACGGCCCGTGCATGTATTCCATGCCCGCCTCACGAAGCCATACCTCGGCTGCGTCAAAAAGCATGTTGGCAGCTTCCTGATCGTCAATACATTCGAAAAAGCCCCAGCCCCCGGCTTTCTCATGGTGATACTTGTTGTAATTGTCATCAACGATGGCGGCGATCCGACCAATAACCTTCCGACCCTGTTTAAGAAGAAAGAGTTCGCGGTTGGCGAATTCCCAGAAGGGGTGTTTGCCCGGAGTCAACAGCTGCATAACGTTTTTCTTGATCGGTGGCACCCAGTTGGGGGAGTCTTTGTATATTGTCCAGGGCAGATCGACAAACTGCTTTATCTCCCCGGAAGAACGGACTGGAATTATTTTGAATTTAGACATGTATCTCTTCGGCTTTCTTATTGTTGTGCAAGGGCCAGCCAGCAATTGTTCACCGGTACCGCTACAATCGGGAGTTCCCCCTTGGGCGTCGCTATAGTCCCGCTGAGCTTGTCGTCTTTCTCATACAGAGCGGTTGCCGTCAACTCTCCGGGGTCGACGGTATTAAACCCCGTCCCCAAGGCCTTGGCCACTGCTTCCTTGAGACTCCACAGCAGGGCAAGGCGCGACAACGGATCGTGGACAAACGTTTCGGTGAGTTTTATTTCGGTTGGATCAAAGACACGTGGTACCGGATATGGCTGCATGAATTCTTCAGGGCAGGCCACGTCGATGCCGAGCCCCCGGCTCAAGGATACGGCGCACCACAGCGTTTCACCGGAAGTGGTGAACGAGATGGCTGGTGGAGGTGTTTTCCCGATTAATTTCGGTGCGCCCAGCTTCCCTCGCACGAGCGAGAAGCCTTGCGCATCAAATGTCAAATCGTGGCAGGAGGCTTCAATAAGCGCATGTCGATCAGTGCCGACTGAAGCTTGATGAACGGCGATTCTCATACCATTGCAGAAGAGAATCATGCGAAAGGCGCCTAGTTCGGTATGCGTTTCATGAAGAGGCCTTCAACGATCATGAGCACATTGCCCTCATCGTCCAGGGCCACGCCGTCCCAAGAGGAGCCGCCTTCAACGGATTTGCGCAGTCGCGCCTTAAGCATCACGGTCTCTCCTGGTTCGCACCGCCGGGAAAACTGCATTTCGCCTATACCCACCGGGAGGAAGGGAGAGAGTTCCCCACCTATTGCCAGGGGCTGGAACAGGACTAACTGCATCAAGGCTTCCAGCAGATAGGGCGAATACTGATATGACGCGCGTTTTGCGGAAAAGTCTTTTTCCTCACCATAGATGCTGACGCCTGTGACCCCGTGCTCGTCGGCACCGGTGATCTCTTTGATAACCTGATACCTATTGAGTTGGGCCGTGTATTTCGCATATACATCAGTGATTTCGGAAGGAGAAAGCGATGCGGATGGCAGGGGGGCAGTCCCTTCCATGATCGGATTCTTGAGCTTTGGCGTTGAGGCCGCCGCCATGGCGACCTCTGCGGTATAGCAGTCGTTCCAGCGATCCAGCTGTCGGCCTTTGGGTGACATGTCGCGGCAGGCAAGCGAGGTCGAGACCAGAGTTTTGCCGATGCTGGTGCTGCTTCCACGGGCAACGACGCTCAGTTCGCGTGTCGTTGCTTCAGCGCAAGGGATCATATCCAAAAAGCGAACGTTCCTGACGCCGGTCGGAGTGAACTCTGGATAGAGCGCCTTGGCGGTTTCCAGGAAACTTTCCACAGCCATGACAGCCGAGAAGAGTGGGTATTTCAGCATCGGATACGGCTTGTGGTTCGGCAGCCAGGGGTCCCGTGCGTGGGAAACGGCCCGCTTGATTCGGATCTCGGGTATTTCGAGAATCAGTTCGGAGACTGTATCGATCATGGGCAGATCGCCAACGGCAAGGCCTAATGCATCTTGTTCAGGTCCGGCGGGGAAACGCTTGCCGCTGGCCGGGTCCTTGACCGGGCGGGAGAGCATGGTCCATCCGGACGTTTCCGTGGCGATTTCAAGGCGGATGAGCTTTGACAGGGAGGCGATGGGAACATAGGCTTGTCCCATGCTCTTCATGGCCAGAAGCTTTTTGACTTCGGGGTCATTGGCCATGCCGATGCCGTCCACGGGCGGCAGCCAGAGTGCCTTCCCGGCGATGCCTCGGTCGGTAAGGGAATTCAGGTAGGCGGCCATGGCCCGGTTGGCCGCGCAATAGTTCGCCTGTCCGACGTTGCCATGCCAAGCTGCCACGGAAGAGAAGGCGGCCGCGAACTCCAGACCGTGCCTGGATGCGGCTTCGACCACGTTCCTCATTCCCTGCAATTTGACATTGAGGACAAGCTTGAAATCTTCAGGTTCCATGAGTTGCAGGAAGCTGTCTTTGAGAAGGCCCGCTCCGTGTATGACCGCGTCCACTCGACCATATTCGGCGGCGATGGAGTTGACGGCCTTTTCCACGGCTTTGGCGTCGGCGATGTCGCAGGAATGGTACATTACCTGGCAACCGAGTCCTTTCAGATTGCTGATGGTCGATGCCGTGTCTGGCGCTGTTTCAGGACTTCTGCCAAGCAGCGCCAGCTTCACGTCCAGAGCGGCCACGGATTCAGCCACGGCAGCCGTAACTCCCTTGCCTCCGCCGGTAATGACCACCACATCGTCGGGCTTGATTCTGTTTTTTTGCTCTCCAGTCTTGAAGGCGACGGGCTGCGCTGTCCGGGTCATGACGCCCTGATTCCTGAAAACGAGGTCCACAGTTCGCTCTTTGCTGGACACGCAGCGATCAAGGACGTCGGCAATACCGATTCCATGCTCAACGGCAGCGTAACGGAAGACCGTGGATGTGTATTCCATGGCCGCGGCAAGGAGGATGCCGAGTACGCCTTCGCCGACCTCGCTAAGGGCAACGCCTTTCGGAGCTTTGCCCATGGCGATGCAGAACTGCTTTGTTCTGTTGGCGGCAAAGGCTTTCATGGCAGGGAATATTTGCGACAGAATTTCTATGGTTTGGGTGCTGTCTCGGTTTTCCGCCTCGTCAAGGAGCAGGATGAGTCCCTGACACTTGGCAAGGGTTTTAACTGGAATTTCTTCAGTCAGGTCCGCCGTGACGACGTCGCTTTGCAGCTTGTCGGCAACCCATGCCAGTGTCGCGTCGGACAGGCTGGACCCTCCAAGGGTTGCTACGACAATCGCGTTTCCGCCTACTGTATAGGCGGGCGGACCGGCAGGGGCGTCGGCAACACTTTCGGCAAAATCATAACGCAGAACCGGCAATGGGGCTTTGGCGGCCTCGGGCTCGGCTGCCGTTTTTGCTGGATCGGCAGCTCCGCTTTTTGCCGACGTTTTTGCTGTGACAGGTGCTCCACCCTTGAGCTCCGAGATTTTGCTGGCCAGGTCGTTGATTGTTTCAACTCCGATGAAATCTTCAATGCAAATTTCAATATCAAAGGTCTTTTCCGCCTCGTCCATGATCACCGGCAGTCGGCTGGAACGGATGTTGAGGTCCTGGCGGATATTCATGGACGGTTCGATCTCGTCGCGCTCATAACCGGTGGAGTCCATGATGATCTGAATGACCTGTTCGAGGACGTCCTTTTTGCCGCTCGTGCTCGCAGCTGCAGGCGCGGCATCGGCGTTGATGTCGACACCTTTGATTTCCGCGATGCGGGTAGCCAGGTCGTTGATTGTTTCAACTCCGATGAAATCTTCAATGCAAATTTCAATATCAAAGGTCTTTTCCGCCTCGTCCATGATCACCGGCAGTCGGCTGGAACGGATGTTGAGGTCCTGGCGGATATTCATGGACGGTTCGATCTCGTCGCGCTCATAGCCTGTGGAGTCCATGATGATCTGAATGACCTGTTCAAGGACGTCCTTTTTGCCGCTCGTGCTCGCAGCCGCAGGCGCGGTATCGGCGTTGATGTCGACACCTTTGATTTCCGCAATGCGGGTAGCCAGATCGTTGATTGTTTCAACTCCGATGAAATCTTCAATGCGAATTTCAATATCAAAGATATGTTCCGCCTCGTCCATGATCACCGGCAGTCGGCTGGAACGAATATTGAGGTCCTGGCGGATATTCATGGACGGTTCGATCTCATCGCGCTCATAGCCTGTGGAGTCCATGATGATCTGAATGACCTGTTCGAGGATGGAACCGCCGCTTGCCGAGGCCTTGGCTGCCGGCTTGGCGATGGGGGCCGGGCTTGCTGTTTCGTTGAGGTCAATGACCGGTCCGTCCGTGATGTTCCCGTAGCCTTTGGCACACAGCCATGCCGAGCTGTTCAGAAGTTGGTTCCGTTCGTGGGCTTCCCTGCAGGTGGCCCGGCATTCCGCCTTGGGCAGGATGTCTCCGATAAATGTGCACAACGTGTCCGAGGGGCCTATTTCGAGGAAGGAACGGATTTGTAGCCCTTCCCAGAGTGTGTAGGTGTTCTGCGTCCAGAGAACAGGACTCTCCAGGTGTTCGACCATGGTGTTCTTGATGGCCTCCGGTGAGTTCTCATGGATTTCGCCGGTCACGTTGGAGGCCACGGGAATAGCCGGTGCATTGAAAGTGACGTTGTTGAGCACGGACCGGAATGCGTCACGGACACCGGCCATGATGCTGGAGTGAAAAGCCATGCTGACTTTGAGCCGTATTGCAAGGAAGCCCTGATCTTTGAGCTCGATCACCAGATCGTCAAGCAGGTCGGCAGGGCCTCCGAGTACGGTCTGGCCGGGTGAATTGTAGTTGGTGATGATTGCGTTCGGGAAACGCTTCAGTTTTCTGGTGAGGATGTCCAGTGGGGTATTGGTGGCCACCATGCCGCCGGGATCGTCGGCTGCCTCAGCTGCCTCGTCCATGATGCGGCCGCGATTGCATACGAGGGTGAATGCGTCTTCGGCAGAAAGCACGCCGGCAACGCACAGGGCGGTGAATTCGCCGAGGCTGTGGCCTGCTACCGCATCCGGGCGCATACCGGAATCCACCAGGTGTTTGGCTATGGCGTATTCCAAGGCGAACAGCGCGGGCTGCTGCCATCTGGTCTTCTGCAATTTCTCCGGGGCAGCCTCGAACATAAGGTCAAGAAGATCGAAGTCGGCATGCCCGTTCAGGAAATCCAGGGTCTCCCGGACGCCGGGAACTGTGGAATACAGCTCCTTGCCCATACCGATGTACCAGCCCCCCTGGCCGGAGAACACCCAGGCCAGGCCCTTACCGGACGTTTCCTGTCCGACGAAGACGTCGTTGCTCGCCAGCTTTCTCAAAAATCTATTTGAAATTGCATCCTTGCCCTTCAGTCCGGCGAGCAGGGATTCCACCTCAGTCCGGGAGGCTTGCGCGGTAGCAACACGCGCTGATCCGAAAGCACCCCTGATCGGATAGGCCACGAGTCCGCCTTTCGGTGCCGCGGCCTTTTGGACAGGCTCCCACCCCTCACCGCTCCAGACACGATCCCTGTCAGCCTCAGTGCCTTCCAGATGGACAACAAGACTCGCACCGCCGAAACCGAATGCGTTGACCTGTAAGCGGCGGGGGCGCCCCTCGGGAGAGGGCCATGGCTCGGGCTTGGACAATATTCTGAGCCCCGTGTTTTTAATGCCGATTTCAGGGTCTGGTGTGTCATGGTTTAAGCTGGCGGGAAGTACGCCGTGCTTCATGGCGTTGACGCCTCGAATGAGACTGGTGATGCCTGAGGCGCCCAGGGTGTGACCGATTTGAGACTTGAACGAAGAAAGAACCGTTTTGCCGTTTTGGGGGAAGACGGCGGCCAGAGCACGTATCTCCTCCCGGTCTCCCTGATTGGTGCTGGTGCCGTGACACTCGATCAGGTCAACTTCATCCGGTCCATACGGGACATCTGCGAATGAAGCGTTCAGGGCGATCTGCTGGGAGGCTGATATGGATTCGACAATGCCTTCATGGTTGGTACAGGCACCTATACCCGTGATGTAGGCGTGGCTTTTGGCCCCTCTGGCCCGGGCTACGGACTCCCGTTCTATGACCACCATGGAGCCGCCTTCGCCGAGAACGAAGCCGTCCCTGTTTTTGTCAAAGGGGCGGCTACATTCCGCTGGTGTCCGTTTGACACCCGACATACCTGCCAGAGAGCCTATGGCGCAAAATTCATAATAGTGGCCGGGGGTGAGTATTTCTTCGCCTCCACCGATGACGGCCGCATCAATGATGCCCTGGCGGAGCAGCATCAAAGCGCAGTGCAGTGCAATGAGGCTTGATGCACAGGCGGCTCCGACAGAATAGCTTGGGCCATTGAGTGCGTATTGGTTGCAAATGTAGCCAGCGGCGGTACAGTTGAGGCGTCCTATGAGTGTCGTGTCATCCGGCCTCGTTCCAATGTCCCGCATGTCGTTGATGGCTGCCGTCCGCTGTTCGGCCGTCATGGGAATCGACTTGGCCAGGTTGTCGACGATTTCCTCGGCATATACGTGGATGAGCTGGTCCTTGAAAGTGCTCGCCGTTTCAGCGGAGTTTTGCGACGTGATGACAGCGATTCTCGATTTCTCAATGTCCGAGTTCAACAGGCCGGATTCTTCCAGGGCCTGTTTCGCCAGAAGGAGCGTCAGGCGAGTGGATTCGGCCATGGTCCGGAAATCCTGCGGGGAGACATTGATGTCCTTGCGGGTAATTTCGATGTCAATGAATGCGCCGACATTGGTATACACGTTGGGCATCCGGGCACCGGGCTTCATGTGCTTGGAGTGGTCCCAGCGTTTGGCGGGAATCGTGCTGACACCACTTTTGAGGTTGACGGAAGCCTCGAAAATATCCTGATAGTTGTTGCCCAGGGAATTGACCGCAGCCATGCCGGTTATCGCGATGCGTTCGTGCCCTGAGCCAGCCCCTGTGGCAGTCGCCATTTCGCTTTTCGGGAGGCCATGTATCAGCATGGGGCCTGACGCCACTTTCGAATGCAGATCATCAAGGGTCATGGAGCTTGAAATATTGCCAGAAACGGCGCCGCTCATGAATTGGCCTTCACGCAGGCAGTACTCGTCACTCAAGGGGGTGCCATCCTCCCGATTGATCCCTCTGGCGGCAACGAACAGGGTGCCTACACTCACCTTTTCGAGTGCCATGCGGCGTTCGGACTCTTCCACGGACTTGGCGACGAGATCGCGTTCCATGGTGCAGATGTCATTGAGTTTTGGAGTCTTGAGAGAACGCACCCGAAGACCGATACTCTCCCCAGACAAGACGGTGCCACCCGGTTTGGCTTCCACAATGAGCTTTTGGTATTGTTGGCGCAGGGCTCCGGTTTCAATAATTTCGCGAGTGGCGAGGTAGGCCGTGCCCATCTGCACGCCGTCGGCTCCGAGCATTGCGGCGCGATAGGCCGTCTTTCTGTCGTAAATGCCACCGGCTATGATAATTTTAGTCTTGGCGAAAAAGTCAGGCATTTCCTGGCGAAGGACCGAAGCGGCTTGGGCGAGGGAGAGCGTCGAATTTTCGCCGACATGGCCCCCGGCTTCGTTGCCCTCGAGAACCACGAAGTCAGCGCCCGCCTTTACGGCGAGTTTCAGCAGGTCGACAGTTGCGGCAAGGTAGATGACGCGGATATCGAGCTTGGCGAACTGTTTGACGAATGCCGGATCTCCGGCGGCTATCGTGACGAAGGGCGGTCTGATCTTTTCAATCCAGGCAAGCTGCTCGTCACGAAATGGGTTTTCGTCCAGCAGGAGGGCGTTGATCGCATATGGGCGGTCTCCCATCTCTTCATGGATTGCTCCGAAATCCTGCTCCAGATTCCTGGTGTTGCGCATCCCCAAGGTGATGGTCGGCAGTGCCCCGGCGCGTTCCACTTCGCGAGCAAATGCGAAATTGTCGGTGATCCAGGTCATCCCGCCCTGGATGATTGGATAATTGACGCCAAGCGACGCTGCCGCCGGGCTTGCGTCAAAGCGTTTCAATCTTTGGGGAGAGCTTTCAAGCAGGCTACGGATATCCGCTGCAAATTTCGTAAAGGCGGACATGGACGAGCCGTACTTTTTTTCAAAGCTGCTGGCAAAGGCGGCCTCGGGCCCGAGCGGTATGAGTTCTGCGGCGGAAAAATCGCTGGACAGAGGCTCCACGGCTTGGCCCATGACCTCAAGGGCCAATTGCCTGCCAGCCTCTTCCGGTTTTTTGTCGCCCAGGCAATCGACTGTTTTGGTCAATTGGCGGACGGCTTTGGAATTGCCCTTGTCGAAAAAACGCCAGGGCATACCAGTGGAAGTGCCGACAACGGTGGTCGAATCATAGCGGAGTTTTCGAATTTTGTCTTTTCCAACGTCGGTCAGGCCCATGACGCTGTTCAGCCAATGTACGCTTTCGAAAACAACACCGGCTGCGCCCGAGCCGATGAATGCCGCAGCTGCTTCGGAGGTGCCCAGCCCTCCCCAGACATAGATGGAAGCGCCTCCGGCCTCTTTTCCCACGGCGGAATACAGGACCTGGATGGAGTCTGCACTGACTAGGCCGGAAGACTCCACTCCCTTCAAAGCGATAGATCCCTCCGGATTGGCCTCAAGCCATGTCTTGGCAAACGCATGGTTCCCGGTAACCGGGACGATGGCCATTGCGGAAAATTTTTGCAGGCTCGAAAGAGTCTCTTGAACATCCAGCAATTCGGACGGCAGAATTTCAACCCATACGCGGGAGCCCTCCAAGGCCTTTGCCGCACTTTCGAATTCCGGAGCCAAAAGTTGCGTTGAACGGAGGTATACCTCGGTCGCTTCATGAAGGCGCGATGCTTGAACCGCAGCGGGGGCAAGGAAAGATTGGTCCAGAATAAACGCAGAGTCGCTGATGGGGGCCTCTGTGGATGCCTGTGGAATGTTCGTAAGATATAGCAGGGAGGTCATTAGTGCCCGGATATGTTAAAATCGATTAATTTTTATTTGTGCCGGTTGAAATGATGCGCAATTTGTTGCCTGCGGTTTTCATCGTAAAACCGGAAGTCTCGGCCATATATTCAAGTCGGCTGACATCATTGCCCATTTCAGGACCACGAGTTCGGCTCCAAATAGTGCCGCCATATAAAGTTGCTAACGCTTGCAGCAGGCTTCTGCGCCTAACCATGTCCCGAGTGGAAATGTCGACAGTCATGGCATGGAGCTTTTTATTCAGAAACAGGAATCCTATTGATTTGGAATTTTTCAACTTATCTTTCAGTCTGTAGTCGCAAATATTTTCCGTGCAAGCGGTGACGACTAAAGAATTGTTTTTATACGAAGTAAGCGCATGTTTCGCAAGTTCTTTATTGGTTTTCTCAATGCTCCAGCCAAAGGCTACCAGCTCCCAATAAGGGACAATGCCATATCCTTCCAGTAGATTATCTGCTTCTTCAAAGCGACTGCCTGTTCCAGGCTGCGGTACAGGTGCAGGCGAGTGGCGCTCCTCTGGTTCGTAAGTCTGCGGCTGGGAGGTGGCAAGAACGTCTTCAGGATACTCTCGGAAGAGCGTGTCGACACTTTCATCCACAGTGAACGGGGCAAAGGCTTTTTGCAGGTAAAGTCCGTCGGTATGTATTGAGCCCGATCCTGCATTGGGTGCGGGTGGAGCAAGAGGAGGGGCAGGAGTTGGTTTGGCCTCGGTGAGTAATGAGACATCCAGCTTTATTGTATACTCCCTCGGATAGGGCAAGAGGATTTGATAAATCCTCTTGGTGTTCGGCTTGACCGGTTTGGGGATTGGGGAGCAAACGGCAGCGGTAGCGGCAAGGAGGCTCAGCTGGGAGAGGACCGCCTTGTCGTAATATCTTCCACCATAGCTTGTATGCTTCGAAAGTGTTTTCCCTGTGTCGTCAAACACCTTGACTTGGAGCGCCGGACTTTCTGTCGCCTTGTCCGTTTGGACAGTACACGTGACGATCAGCATACGGCTGTCGTCGCTGGTCGTTATGAAGGTCTGGTTCATGTCGGTGATGGTTGCAGCGCAATGGCCGATGGCCGGGAGCAACAGAAAAACAATCAGAGTTATGGAGCAAACGTAATACGCTTTCAGGCCCGGGGCAAAACCGGTTTCAGGCTTGGTCGGCCTCTGTTCAGTCCATTGGCGCCTTTTTGGGTGCTTGGAGTTGAAAGGTCGTGTCTGGGGATCGGGCGTGTTGCTCATCTGGTCGGCTTGTGTGTTGGTTGTACGTGGCTTGATTGTTGTTGGCGGATTTTTTAGTATCCTCAGTATAACAATATGGTATTGACCGTTGATAGACATTATTCCGTATATTACCCCCTTGGCAAGTTGTGATTCTTTACTTGCCCGGAACAGCATAAACGGTAGCAGGCGGAGGTAACAATGAAAAATTTCGATTTTACCGGCATTTGGCAGACTCGATATCTCATTGCGGATATTGTTATCCATGTCGAGCAGAAAGGTCGGAAAGTGTCAGGCTACGCTGAAGTTTTTGGATTCATGGGATCAAAAGACCTCTATCACTTCTTGGGCGAGGTCAATGGGATGAATGTCCATGCTAGTCACTACAAGGGAAGAAGATTTGTCGGAAAGGCATTGGGCAAGAACTCCGCGGCCGGGATCCTGACGACCATAAGTGGCTCCAAGCTTTCTCTGAAGGCCAAGCGAGTTAGTATGAATCCGCAAGTGATCTGATGGTATCGGCTATCACCGTATTGCCGAAAAAATTCTTTTCGGCCAATATTTTTCTGTGTTTGTTGTGATGCTTATCGAAGTGACATAAGGCCACATTGTTTTCCTCATGGGCATTAGTGAAATCGCCATATCCGAGTTTTTTTAGAAAATGCGCATTGAGGAATTGTTCATAGAATAATTCCGTTGGCAGGGCGAGCACGGGTTTGCCCAGGTGCAGGGCTTCGCTGGTCAAGGTGTGGCCGCCGTTGCAGATGACGTAGGCGCTGGCGGCCAGGTCGGTGAGGAAGCCTTCCCGGGAGGGGGGCATGAAGTGCAGGTCGCCTTGGCTGCCCGTCTCCTGGGTGCCGTAGATGCGGCATGTCCTGCCTGTTGACTGGAGCCCCTGGAGCAGGTTTTTTCCCACGCCGCTGCGCATGTAGACCAGCACATGGCTGCCCTCTGACGGCGCAACCTCCAGAACGTCCCTATGCAGGATTGGCGGCACGACCGTGGTGTTGTCCTTGCCCGGCAGGGAGAAGAACGAACTGACCACGTATTTGTCGGCGCAACTGAAGAGCGCCTTGATGATGCCGGTGGTTATCAGGCGGCTGACGGTCTGCTCGGAGGGCGGTGTGTGCACGGTGTTGGTGATGCTGTGTTGGTGGTCCAGGCTGATGCAGTGCAGGCCGCATTGCCTGGCCGCTTTGGGCAGGAAAAATTCGTAGTCGGTGATGGCCAGATCCGGCTTGAATTCCTCTATCTGTCGGCAGAGCCCGGCCACAATTTTTTGATATCCAAGGATGATGTGCCCGAAGTTGGCGACGGTTCCCGTCACGTGGACACGGTTGTCCCGCAGCACTGTGGAGATCATGGGCAGGCTGGAGTATCGGTAGCCGTGCCTTTCTGCCTCCAGTACCCGGCCTCCGCCGACGAACAGGAATTCGTGCTCGTCCATTTCCCGAGCAACGGCCAGGGAGCGGTTAATGTGGCCGCCGGAGTCGCCCATGACGCCATAGATGATCCTGGCCATGGGCTTAACTCCTTAGGACTGCAGCCAAATCATGCAGCAGGGTTTCGTAGTTCTGGACCATGGCATCCATGCTAAAATGCTGTTGCATGTGTTGTTTGCCCTGGCTGCCCATGTCGTGTGCCCTTTCAGGCGCATCAAGCAGGGTACAGATCGCTTGTGCCAGTTCTTTCGCATCACCCGGCTCGACGAGAAGGCCTGTTTTGCCCTCCACAACCAATCGGGATACGCCGCCCACGTCCGTAGCGATGACCGGCAGTCCGGCCGCTGCTCCCTCCATGATGCTGTTGGGCAGGGCCTCCCGCCGGGAAGGGTGAACGAGCAGGGTGCTTTGCGCGTAATAGGGCAGCAGATCGTGTCGGGCCGGTTCAAATCGGACGCGGTCGTCCAGTCCCAGGCGTCCTGCGGTCGTCTGCAATTCGTGCTGCAGGGGGCCATCGCCCACAATGGTCAGCCTGGCGTCCGCGTGGTGTTCGGGCAACAGCGCCATGGCGTGCAGCAGGGTTTCATGGTCCTTGTCCTCATGCAGCCTGCCCACGGCCAGCAGCCGTTTCCCGATATCGCTTCGTGGTCCGGCGTCCCACTGCGCCACGTCAATGCCGTTTTCAATGAGGGTGAGGCGATGGCTCGGCGTGCCGAGGGCCGCGAGCCCTTTGCAGAGGGCTTCCGCGTTGCAGGCATGGTGATGGGCCAGCCGCCAAAGCCTTTTTTCATGCTGCCGCTTGACGGAGCCGCCGCCCCGGCAGGTGCCGAGAATGACCGGGCAACCGGCCAGCCTTCCAAGCAGCCGACACCAGATGTTGGGCACGACGGTCATGGGGATGAGGATGTCCGGGCGCGTTCGCCGTAGCCGTCTCCAGAGATTGAGGAGGCTTGTCGGGTTCACGGCCAGACAGGAGGACAGGACGTGGCTGGGAATACCCAATGTGCGGACGTTCTGCAGAAAGTCGCCGCCGTCCCTGAGTATCCACAGCTCGGGAGTGAACTGGCTGCGGTCCAGGCGGCGTAGCAGTTCCAGGGTCTGGCGTTGGGTGCCTCCGAATTCTAGATCCTGGAGGACGAAGACGACGCTGATCTCCGGCAGGCCCATATCCCCCCCGATTTAATAGCCCATCAGCCCGCAGCAGCGGCTGCAGACCGGCATGAGTCCATCCCTATGCAGACTTTGCCGGAATGTGCGGAACCGGTCCGAGTTCCACAGTTCGGTGACTGTATGCTCCTTGACGTTGCCGACGACATAATCATGATAGTCCCGGCAGGGGGACATGTCTCCATTGCTGTCGATTTCCACCACCTGATGGATGGAGATACATTGGTCAAAGCCGAAGCTGTTTCTGTGGTTGGTGTAGTATTCCCGGAGATTGTCAACGCCGGAGATGTTGGGGATGAACACGGCGGGTGGGGTGCCGAGCCGGGCCGAGCGCCGTCTGATGGCCTGCATCTGGGATTCGATGAGCGCGTAATTGTCGGGCTTCCAGCCGCCGATCCAGCCCCGGTGCAGGGTTGGTTTCTGGCCGAAGCGACGCTCGAAGTCCACAGCATGGGCATTGGCGCTCGGTTCATCGATCCACCAGGAGGGATAAAAGACCAGAAAGTCGACCATCGGGGAAATATTTTCATAAATGTCCAGAAGATGGTCGTGATTATCACGGGAGATGGTGGTCAGGGAGGCGATGAAGGGCAGGTCGTTTTTTTTGCGTTCCCTGGCGTCCCGCATGTCGGACAGGCCGTCCATGATGGCCCCGAATACATCGAGGTTGCCCGGGCGTCGGATGCCGTTGTGCAGCTCGGCGTTATGGCCGTCGATGGACACCTGGAGCAGGTAGAGCGGCGAGTCCGTGAAACAGTCGATGCCCTTTTGCAGCTTGGTGCCGTTGGTGGCAATGGACGGCGGCAGGCCGAGCCGGGAGGCGTGTCCGATAATGTCCAGGGTGCCGTCGTAGAGCATGGGTTCCCCGCCCCAGAGGTACACGTTGGGGTGATGGCCGTTAGCTACCATGTCGTCCAGAAGTTCGATATACCGTGCAGGGGAGACCTCGGCCTTCTTGAGGTCGCTCAGCTTCTTGCCGCGAAGGAATCCGTTTTCGCCCCACTGACCGCACATGACGCAGCGCAGATTGCACACGTCGGTGATGCGGACACTGAACTGGTGGATCTTTTTGGCATACCCCTCATCAAGCCGTGAGTGGGTGAGGTTGAACAGCCACTTGTCGGCCTGCAATGCGACCAGTTTTTTGGCAATCCACGGATGCCGGGCGTGACGGAGGAAGAGCTTGGTTATGACTGCCGGCGAAATTTGGCTGCGTTTACTCATGAATCCTCGGGAATATCGTTTTATTTTCCATCAGTTGGCATTGAATACAGATAAAAGGCGTTTTACTTTAGGGCAGCAGGACGTGACTTGCAACTACTAGGTTAATATGTTGTTTTTGCAACAGCATATTTTGACAACAGCCGTATGGCATGGGTGAAATTTTGAAGCTGGCCATTACCATCGACGTTGAAGAAGAAGGACTCTTCGGGGGGGCATACCCGCGAAGCGGGGCCACGGTTTCCAACGTTGCGCTGTTGGAAAAGCTGGAATGGCTGACAAGGGATTTTGATCTCCCCCTGACACTGCTGGTCGATCATGCCGTTGCATCAAGCGGTGCCTGCGCTACGGTCCTGCGGCATTGGAAGGATGACCTGGGCGCGGAGATCGGCGTGCACCTGCATCCATGGAACACGCCCCCGTTCGGGGACGGCGACCCGCTGGATTCCACGGCCATGCCGCCTGAGCTGCTTTCGGCCAAGCTGGGGAATGTCCTGGAGGCCGTTGAGGCGTGCGTGGGGGGACGGCCCCGCTCCTTCCGCATGGGGCGATGGGATTTTTCGGAAAGCGTCCGTCGGGCCGTGCTGGCCTCGGGCCTGCTGGTTGATGCCAGCGTGGCACCGCTCAAGCATACCCCGGCCGGAACAACGTGGTTCAACGCGCCTGCCGAGCCCTTTTGGCTGGATGAGGAGCACTCGGTGCTGGAGGTGCCGCTGACGGTCCTGCCGATAGTGCCTGCATTTGGACGTCTTGCCGTGAACATGGGGAAATCCGTTACCCGACGTTTTTCCAGCTTTGGGGCTCTCGGTATCCAGCCCGTCTGGTTCCCCGCCTGGAGCATGCGGCAGGCGGTTCGGTTGCACGCCCATCGCCACGGAGAAGTCCTGAATCTGTTTTTTCATTCTTCGGAATTGTTGCCGGGCGCAAGCCCCCATTTCCCGACCGAGCAGTCGGTCCGGAACTTCCTGGAAAAGCTGCGTACGTTCGTGGTTTGGCTGAAACGGTATGTGGTGGTTAAAGGGCGAACCCTGAGCGGCCTGCGACAGGATATGGAGTCCAGGTAATGCGATTGGTCCCTGAAAAATGCCCAGTCTGGGCCTGGATCGTCCCGCCGCTACTGCTGATTGCCGTGGTGGCCGTGTATGCAGTGGACGTGCTGCAATGGGATGAGTGGGTGATCTGGGGGGAGCTGCTGCACAAGATCAAGGCGGGGACGTTCGGCTTAGCCGATCTGGCCGCTCAGCAGAATGAGCAGCGCAACATGGCTGCGCGCGTGTTCGGGCTGCTGCTTATGCCGCTTTTCAAGCTGAACCGGTTTGCCGAGTACGGAGTGAATTTTCTGTTGGCCGCAGGCTCTTTCTGGGCAGCGGTCGTTTTGTACGGCCGGACTTTTCGACAACGGATTACGCCCTTTGTCGCCTTGATTTTTTCTATGCTGAGCTTCTCGCTTTTGCAATGGGAGGCCTTCACCTTCGGGGCCAACAGTTCCGTCCTGATCCTGCCGTTGGGTATCTGGCTGGGAGTGCTTATCGCTGCCGGAGGCCCTCCGTCACTGTTGCGTCTGTCGGCGCTCGCCGTTGTCGGCATTTTGCCCTCCTTCAGTTTTGCCAACGGCTTGTTCTACTGGTTCTGTCTGGCACCGCTTCTTTATATGCAGGCCCGCAAATCGGGTAATGTCGTTAGGACATTGTCCATATGGGGCGGTCTTACGGCCCTAGTCTGGTTCCTGTATTTTTATTCCTTCCAATTCCCCCCCCAGCATCCGTCCCTGTCCGGTGATCTGGCCGCGCCTTTCCGGATGGCCGGGTATTTCATGGCCTATCTCGGCAGCGCCGTGTCCAGCGACAAAAATCTGATGCCGTTGGCGGTGGCGATCGGAGCCTGCTCCCTTTGCCTGCTGGGTCGGCTGTTGTGGGATCTGTTGCGCTGCGATGATCGCGATCAGTGGCGGGCGGCCATGCCCTGGTCCTGTGTCATGCTCTTCACGCTGTTTTCCGCCGGAGTTACCGCCCTTGCAAGAAGTGGCTTTGGCCTGGCCCAGGCCTTGGAGAGCCGTTATGCCTCCTACGCCACACCTTATTGGATGGCCTTGTTCGTGCTATTCCTGTTGGCCTGGAAAAGGGACAAAACAACCCATCGGTTGATCCTTGGGCGGAATTTCCTGGTCTTTTGCGCCGGAGTGTTTCTCCTGTCCACGCTCCTGTCCTTTATTGTGATTCGCAATCGTGAACCCCGGTTTGCCAAGGCCCGCAAGGCGCTGTTCAGTCTGACCAGCGATAGTGATCTGGCCCCGATTTTTCCGGATACGGCCTACCTGTTCAAACAACTGCCCATGCTGTTGGCTGATCGGCTTTCCCTTTACCGGGATATCAAGCGGTTTGACGAGTACGACAAGGAAGATAAAGCGGGTGGTGCCTTCTCTGTGGTGGAGAAGATGATTGGTGCGCAGGGCCAGGTGAAGGGCTTGCTGTTGCAGGGTGTCGTGACTCGTGATCAATCCGGGGTGCCTGTGCTAATCGTTGTCGGCAACAGGATCGTTGGCGTTTCCACGACCCGTGAGGAGTATTGGGAACTCTTTCTCCCCACGGCCTGGCTGCCTGAAGGGACCGTAATGGTGCGGGCGTATGCGGTGCTTGAGGGGGGAGAGAGGATCGCACCACTTGCTCCGGAGGGTGGGGGCGGCGTCGCGGTCGCCCACGGGCCAGAGCCGGAGTACAGCGTGTCGGATTACTTTTTTATCAATTGATGTTTCGTCGTCGTTTTTTGTCGTAAAAATCACATTGATTCGGAACTGGATATGCAGGGCTTCAACAGGGTATATTTTCAAGAGCAATTGTTTTTAGAGTCCCTTAATGTGTAGATTAAAGATGATTTTTGAAAACGACCGGTTCGTCCTGCTCGACGACATCATGTGGATAACGCGTATCCAAGACAATCTCTCTATCGTGGATACAATGATGATCACAAAAGGAGACTCTGTCAGATGACCACTGTTTCTCAACATACCGCTAAAGTAGCTCTGGTTCACTACTGGTTGGTCAACCGTAATGGGGGTGGTGAACGGGTCATCGAAGCTTTGTGTGAGTTGTTTCCTCAGGCAGATATTTTTACTCATTGCGTGGACCCGACCAAGTTGTCACATACCCTTGAACAGCACACTATCAAGACCACGTTTATCAACCGGATGCCCTTCAGCAAACGGTTCTATAAACATTATCTCCCTTTGATGCCCTTGGCCTTGGAACAGGTAGATCTCTCGGAGTACGACTTGGTCATTTCCTCGGAGTCCGGCCCCGCAAAAGGGATTATCGCACCGGCTACGACAAAACACATCTGCTACTGTCACACCCCAATGCGATATCTTTGGGACCATAAGGATGCTTATCTGGCAGAGGCAAATCCTCTGATCAGACTGTTTATGATCCCTATCTTTCACTATCTACGCCTATGGGACGTCCTTTCGGCAAAAAGGGCGGATGCCATCGTAGCGAACTCCTCGGCGGTGGCAGCCAGGATAAAACGGTGGTGGGGATGCGAGGCCGAGGTGATTCCCCCTCCGGTTGACACGGAATATTTCAAAACGTTCATCAACGAAGAACCGGGCGATTATTATCTATTCGCGGGCAGACTGGTACGCTACAAACGTGCTGATTTGGCCATCAAGGCCTGTGAACAATTGGGCAAACGGCTGGTTGTCGTGGGCCAAGGGGAGGAAATGAAAGCCCTCAAATCGATGGCTGGGCCCAAGGTGGAATTCCGTGGCGAGGTTGAGCGTGAAGAATTGGCAAGACTGTATGCAGGTTGCCAAGCCTTGCTCTTCCCCGGAGAAGAAGATTTCGGGATCGTCCCCATCGAGACCATGGCTGCTGGCAGGCCCGTCATTGCCTATGCAAGAGGCGGAGCCCTCGACTATATAACAGACAAAAATGGACTATTCTTTAATCAGGACACCCCGGAATCCCTGGCAAAGGCCATTCTTCGCTTTGAAGCGGACCTGACCTTTGATCCTATTACCATTTCTGCGCAGGCAAGCCGGTTTGGCAGGGATCACTTCAAGGGAGCCTTCATGGCTGCAATATCCCGAGTCTCTAAAGGCTAACTTTGTCTTAGCAATCGACTCAATACTTAAACGATTCAATAAAGAGATATAGGCCTACTGGCTGCGCGAAATTCTATAGACTCCCAGACTCACTCCCGTGAGGACCTCTTTAACCTTGTCTTTAGTGGTCTAACAACGTTTTGTGTTGGAGTATTGAAGCCTCGCTTCAGCCAAAGTGGGATCGACATTCAGGCCTTGTCCAGTGGTTCCAGCAGAGGCGACTTCCTCATGCCATGGCGGTGCAGAAAGGTTCCCATTGAGCACCGGAGCACACCTATGCCGTATTTGCAGGAACGCAGGAAACTGATCGAAGAGGATTCCTTTTCATACTTGGTGGGACAGGTGACTTCCCCGATGTGGAATCCGGCGTAGACGATCTGGCAGAGCATCTGGTTGTCGAAAATGAAATCGTCGCTGTTCTGTTCCAGCGGTAGCCGTTCCAGCACTTCGCGGGAAAAGGCGCGGTAGCCGGTGTGGTACTCGGAAAGTTTTTCGTTGATCAGCAGATTCTGGATCAGGGTCAGGAATCGGTTGGCCACGTATTTGTATATGGGCATGCCGCCCCTGAGCGCTCCTTTGCCGAGGATGCGGGAGCCGAGCATGCAGTCGTTCACGCCCTCGGCAATGGGCGAGACCATGGCCGGGATAAGCTTGGGCGTGTATTGGTAGTCGGGATGGAGCATGACCACGATATCCGCGCCCAGTTCCAGCGCCTTGGCGTAGCAGGTCTTCTGGTTGCCACCGTAGCCCCTGTTTTGGGCATGGACATAGGTCTTGATGCCCAAGCATTGGGCCAGTTCAACCGTATTGTCCTGGCTTTTGTCATCCACCAAGAGCACGTCATCCACAAAGCCTTTGGGGATGGCTTCATAGGTCTTTTGAAGGGTCTTGGCCGCGTTGTAGGCGGGCATGACCAGGACTACCTTCTTGCCGTTCAGCATGCGTTCAACCTTTAGTGAGTGTGGCGGGGGTCGGGTCTGAAACCATATTCCCGCGCGATATTGATCAAGTCTCTTGCCCCTGTGAAATAGGCCTTGAGCGAAACCTTGGAACCGGCAATGTCAGTCCATCGCTCAAGCGGGATTTCCCTAATGGCGTCGAGCGCTTTCTGTCGTCCTTTGGCGGCAAGGAAACGCGCCAGTAGCTCGACATCAAAAACCCAGGTGGTCAGGAAGGGCTCCTGAAAGAGGGGTACTGCCGTTTCCCGGAGGAGCAATTTGGCCCCGCATTGGGTGTCATACACGGGGAGGCCGAGGACCTGTGAAGCCGCTGTGGCGAACACGCGGCCCGAATAGTGGCGTGTCCACTTTCGTTCTATGGCTGTTCCCAATCGTTGATGGCGGCACCCCATGAAGATTTCTCCGCATGGGGTCTTTCCCATTTCTGCAAAAAAAAGGGGCAGTTGCGAAAACGGGGTGGCCAGATCAGCGTCCCAATAGCCGACATAGGCATGATCGGACTTGCTTGCCCCGTGCAGGATACCTGTGCGTACCGCTTCCGCTTTCCCCTTGTTCGAGGTGTGGCGGAGTACCGTGACCGTGTCCGGAGAGCGGCGCTGCAGATCGAGAAGGAGTTCGTGTGTCCCGTCCCTGCTGCCGTCATCCACTAGGCAGAGGTGCCCGTCCGGTGCGTAGGCAAGGAACTGATCGACACTTTCCCTGGAAAGCCGGTTGCGCTCATTGAAGCAGGGCATAACGAGCCAGATATCGGTCATGCACATGAAGGTGTAGTAAGCGTTTGTGGTTTTTCTGTCCATGGGTAAGGTGTGTTACGAGAACAATTGGGCCAGCCTGAAATGCTACAATGCCCAAGTGTTGGTTTCCAATTATATTGTCATGAGGCATCGCCTTTGAGTTTTCTCCTTGCGCAGCCCGTTGCCCGATGCTATCGCCTCCCATGTTGTCTATGGTATAAGGTGGTTGGTATATAAACTCAGGATGATTGATGAAAAACAATGCCATTCAAAATGATCCCCAGGGAAGGGCCGAGCATGGCAACTTGGTCAAGATGGTGTTGTTTTCATTGCTGGGTTCCGTAGTCTTGTTGGCTGTCGTGGCATGGAGTGCGGACCTGGGCCTCTTAAGGCAACTGCTTAGCCACGTTGACCGGTTCTGGTTGGGGGGGGCGGCCGCCTGCATGGTGGTCCTGCAATGCGTGTCCGGTCTTCGGCTGGCTACGTTACTGCCGGATGCAGAGGGCAGAAGCGGCCCTATGTATGCCTCGGCGGTGGAAGTAGCCTTTCTTTGTCAGGCACTGATCAAGATTCTGCCGTTCCGGTTGGGGGAAGTCGCTTTTTTCTGGCTCGCCAAAATGAAATTGTACGCCCCGTTTGACAGGACGCTTGGCGTTTTTTTGCGGTTCAGGCTGTGGGATTTACGCGTGATGGCCATCAGCTTCATCCTCTGTGCCGGATGGGTAGCCATGCGCCAGTATGCCTGGCTAAAAGTGTATATCGGTGTTGCCGGCATTCTGGGGGTGGCTTTTTTCTTGCTTTCGCCGGTGCGGATCTTGTCCCTGGCCGACAAAGTGTTCCGGTTCTTGACCCTGCTCCCCGGTTTGGGCTTTCTGCGCTCCTTTTCCGAGATGCTTGAAAAAGCTGTCGCCCGTTTTGATGAAGAGCAGACGGTGTCCGGAACGACGCTCTTGATGCAGAGTGTGGTCATCTGGGCATGGTATTTCATTGTAATCTACTGCCTGATACAGAGTTTGGGTATAGCGGTCGGTCCGGTGGCGGCCATTGCCGTTGCCAGCGGCATGACCCTGGTCGGTATCGTACCCCTCCAGACCGTAGGAGGTCTTGGCCTCGTGGAAATCGGCCAGGCCTCACTGTACATGCTGGCCGGGCTGCCTGTTGCCGAGGCCGCCAGCAGCAGCTTGGCAGTGAGCGTCCTCTTCCTGATGTTGTGCATCGTCGTGCCGGGAGCGATGTGGGCCCTTTTCGCCTTTGCCAGACTGGTCTCACGACGGGGTTAACGGCCTCCATAGACTATTGCGTGGCTCACCGTGAGCTGCTGTTGAGGCCCCTGCGTGAAAACGGGATCAATCGTAAGCCGTTTCTATTTACGCCACAGGCTGGATATCGGGACGGCATATATCTGGGTGCCAAACGGCAAAGTTTTCTCGTCGTCATACAAAACCATGCCCAGCACAAAATTCTCTCCACCTGCTTCTGCCAATTTCCGCATGTCGTTGAAGTCGGCAGCCGTGACCGTGGCGCTCGCCTTGACCTTGATGGTGACCTGCCCCCGTGAAATAGGTCCACCGACAATGTGAGTTCTACGGCGAAATCGACTATCAGAAAGTAGGAGGATTTCGTCGTGAAGAAATCAAGGCACACTGAAGAACAAATCGCCTTTGCCTTGCGCCAGGCCGAGCACGGGACTCCCGTAAAGGAAGTGATCCGCAAAATGGGGATCAGCGAGCAGACCTTCTATCGCTGGAAAAAGAAGTACGGCGGCCTCGGCACCAGTGAGCTTCGCCGTCTGAAGATGCTCGAAGAGGAAAACCGCAAGCTCAAACAGATGGTAGCGGATCTGAGTCTCGACAAGGTCATGCTGCAGGACGTGCTGTCAAAAAAGCTCTGAGGCCTGGTCGTCGCCGGGAGTTGGTGGACGACCTTCGGGGCGATTACGACGTGAGCATCCGTCGTGCATGCCGCATCGCACTCATATCCCGGTCGCTGTATACCTACCGACGAAAAAGCGACGATCAGGCCGAGCTCCGCATGAGAATTTGTGAAATCGCCGCTACCAGGGTTCGATATGGTTATCGGCGCATTCACGTTTTACTCTGTCGAGAAGGCTGGGAAATCAACCACAATCTATAAGGAGGAGGGACTGTTGCTGCGCAGCAAGCGGCCCAAACGCATCGTGAGCGCAATGCATCGTGAAAAGACAGAAAGCGCGACGCGGCCAGACGAGGTGTGGTCCATGGATTTCATGAGCGATGCCCTTTTTGATGGCCGTAGGCTCAAGCTGATGACGGTGGTCGACAACTATACGCGGGAAAGTCTGGCCATTGAAGCCGGCCAGGGTATTACGGGTGAGCATGTAACAGAGGTGCTGGCAAAGATAGCCCGTGATCGTTCACTGCCAACTCGTATCAAGTGCGATAATGGACCGGAATTCACGTCAAAGGCCTTGGACAAATGGGCCTATGAACACCACGTTGAGCTGGACTTCTCCAGGCCGGGAAAGCCTACAGACAACGGATATATTGAATCTTTCAACGGTCGTTTCAGAGACGAATGCCTCAATGTGAACTGGTTCTTGTCTCTGGAGGATGCCCAGCGTAAAGTCGAGGCGTGGCGACGAGACTATAATGAGAGTCGTCCTCACTCGTCCCTAGGCAACCTGACGCCCATTGAGTTCGCCATCCATTCCGGGCAATTGCCCGGAATGGATGGGCTGGAAAGACGCCGGGAACTCACACAAGCCCGGACCTAAAACGGGGGCATCTCCATCGGCGGGAAGTCTCTACTACTAGCTGGCCCTAAGATGGGAGACTTTACACGTCTCGTGTCCGTTATGTGTCCGTTTTTTTCCCGATGCCATGCGAAAACGACGACATTTCGCGCTTTCCGCACACCATGCTACAGCGTGTTTCGAATAGGCTTGGCGGCAAATAAGTCCTGTTTAATTAGTTGGTTGATGTGTTGATTGGGTTGAGTGCCAACAAAAATGGCATTCAAGAGGTCGTGGGTTCGATTCCCTCCAGCTCCACCACGAGAAAAATAAGGATTTCAAGTTAATACTTGGAATCCTTTTTTCGTTTCCGAAGGGCGCTAGTTGGAATATGTCCGCTATGTGTTCCTTTTGTCGAAACCATAGCCTTTGGGTCTTCATAATGGGCGGCCAGATTGTCCTGAATGACTGTAAGTTGACATTCAATTTGAGAAAATCGGCCACGTAAGTTGAGAAAGCTTGCGTGGTCGATTTTTTGTTTGGCATGGCGGATGCTTTGCGCGTTGGTTGATGGGGGTGGTTAGAGGGTCCAGTTGGCGAGGGCCTTGTGGCGGGTGCAGGCTGTCTCGAAGTAGGTCTGCGAGAGTTCAATGCAGATCTGAGAAGTGGGTCCACTTTGTTGGACCACTGAGCAGCGTTTTATAGGTGGACGGTTTAACGGGCTACGCTGCTTGGCGGGGCCGGGCCAGAGGGGGCACCTCTGGCTTGGATCGCGCCTGATATATCTCCATCGGCTTCCTGCCGTTAAAGGCCTTATGAGGACGGCGATTGCGGTTGAAATCAAACCATCAAACATTGCAGAGGCCCGGGAGATAGTCTCCCGGGCCTCTTTTTGTGAGGCGAAGCGTCGCTGGCGATTGATCCCGTTGGAGCGCCCTCTGTCTCTGCCCGCGGCGAGGGCCATACATTTTAATCGGTTTCTGTATTGGCGGTTGTAGCACGATTATAGTTAAACCCGTGACTCAATTGCCATGAAGTAATCGATTGCGTATGTAGTCTTCAGCAAAATATTTAATAGTTATTGTCAAATAAGATTAATGCAATTCTGGATAAGATAGCGATTATGGTGAGGTGTATTGAAAAATATTACTAACTGTGTGTTGTATAGTGTCTGCATTGTAAGTTGTTTTTTAGATTATAACATTCCGATTCCAGAGATCTATTCAATGGACGGCGCGAATCATGAGAGGTTGATGTGAAAAAGAGTGTGATTTTTTTTGTTATCTGTACATGGCTGATGACGGTCGGGGGGCTACATCGGGCATATGCGGAGTCGGTTGAGGCTGGAGGCGATAAGGCTGGGAAGGTGATGGTCGCTAAACCATCCAATAAAGAGCCCAAGTGCATAGGGCTTGTGAATATGTCAAATGGCATGGTGCTTCCCAAGGGAAAGATTGTAACCAATGTCAAGTATAGATACGTGCATAAAGACTCGTTGTATAACGGCAGTACGAAAAAGAACGGGAATTACGGCGGCAAGTACGATCGCGTGAATCAGTCTTTGCAGCTTACGGCAAAGGCCGGTCTGTTCGAAAATTTCGAAGCGCGCATTATGATTCCGTATTGGGATAAACAAGTCAAACGCAAGCCGGGCAACCTCTTGAAACCGTGGGATACGGATACGGTCTCCGGCTTGGGGGACGTGGTTGTTATGGGGCGGTACGCGCTGATGACTCAACGGAGCGGAGATTGGTTGAATCTCGCCTTTGGCGCGGGCCTCAAGCTGCCCACCGGCGATGCCGACCATGAAAACGGTTTGCCTTACTCCAATACGCACCAGTATATCGGTCCCGCCGGACAGCTCGGCACGAGATCGTGGGATCCGAAGTTCGAGTTGGGAGCCACCAAGATTTTTGGACGGTCCCGAGTGGACGCGCATCTTATGTATACCGTCACGGGGGAAGGCGCTCACAATTCACGTGTGGGCAACCAGTTCAAATATGATCTGGGATACGGATATGCCCTGAACAAGTACTTCGATGTGGAGTTGGAGCTCAACGGAGTGGACCAGCAACGCCAGTGGTATGATGGCTCGGCCGACAACTCATCGGGGGGCCATACCATTTACATCACGCCCGGCGTGCATTGGAAGATATCGAAAAACAGCAACTTGTCCGTGGGAGTGCCTCTGGTCGTCTACCGGTACATCAACGGCTACTCCTCCAGCCCCGAGCAGACCAGCCGCTATGGGCTCGGTGAGGATTATCAGATCATCACCCGGCTCGGGTTCACCTTCTGAAGCCGGGTCCGGGCGGGATGAGCGGCATGCCCGGTTCGGTACATGAACGGGGCATGCCTGCGCCGTGCCTTGTCCACATGCCACATGAACGGAGAGCGACCTCGGTGCCCATTTTTCCCATGATGCCGATCCCATAGGCATCGTTGCATCGCGATCTTGCGGATGGGCGCCGGGGTTCGGTCTTGTATCACGAAAACAGTCAACGCCGTGACGGGATTGGCAGAATGGAACGTAGGGCATAATGCCTACGCCTGGAGCGGTGTATCCAAGTGCCGAACCGGCGATCGAACTCCAAGCAGAGAGAACGCGTGATGACCTGTGTGACGAAAAGACTGATTGCATTTGCGGCCGTAGCTTGTGCCTCTGTCCTGTTGCTTGCCGGGGGAGCGTGGGCCCGCCGGATCACCGATATGACGGGCCGCGTCGTCGCGATCCCGGACACGATAGAGACGGTGTATGCAGCTTCACCTCCTGAAACCATGCTTGTTTATGCGATCGATCCGATGCTCCTGGCCGGGTTGAATTTCCCCTTGAAGGACAAGTATATTGACGCGCACACCTTGAATCTGCCCGTTATCGGCGGATATTTCGGCCAGGGCAAGACGCCCAACCTGGAGGCGCTCGTCGCGCTGAACCCGGACATCGTTATCGGCAGAAAATCAAATCCGTTGAGCGGAAAGTTCGAGGCCTTTCTCCGAAAGTTCAATATTCCGGTGGCGAACATCGTCATTGACAGATTGGATCAATATCCGGAGGCGATTGAACTTTTGGGGCATATCTTCGGCAGGGAATCCAGGGCAAAGGAACTCGCCGATTACACCCGGAAAACGTTTGCCCGGGTAAAGGCTGTAACAGCTTCAATCCCTGCGGAAAAGCGAGTGAAAGTCTATTATGCGGAAGGCAACGACGGGCTGCGGACGGAGGGCGGCGCATCAATCCATGCCGAGCTTATTCCCCTTGCCGGCGGAATCAATGCGCACCACGGAGGCGTCCTGACCAGATACGGAAAAGAAAAGGTGACTCTCGAAACGGTCATAGCCTATCAACCGGAGGTCATTTTTGTCGAACAACCCGATTTTTATAAAAGGATTTATTCGTCCGACGGATGGAAAAGCATCCCGGCGGTCAAGAATCACCGCGTCTATCTCGTCCCCCGGAGACCCTTCAACTGGTTCGACCGCCCACCGTCTTTCATGCGGATACTGGGGCTGAAGTGGGTCGCCGACATCCTCTACCCGGACCGTTATGATTGGGACATGGAGCAGGAATGCCGTGAGTTCTTCCATCTGTTTTTACAAAAGGACATATCTGCCCAGGACGCGCGACAACTCATGAGCGCCTCCTAATGAGACTGCCTCGACCTTTTGCCGGGAGGAGAGCGCACCTTTTTCGCGGCTGGAGGAGCCGGTCCCTGTTGCTTACGGGGTTGGCGCTCGGCCTGGTCCTGTGTCTGGCCGTGTCGTTGTCACTGGGAAAGTATCCCATCTCCCTGAAGGAGATGGGGCTGGTCTTGCGGCACGGGTTTTTCCGGAACGGGGGCCCGTACCCCGGCCATCTCCAACTGGTGGCCAATGTCCTTTTTGATATCCGCGCCCCGCGACTGGTCGCCGCGGCAGTGATCGGGGCGGCCCTGTCCCTCTCCGGGGCGGCCTTCCAGTCCATGTTCGTCAACCCCTTGGTTTCCCCGGGGCTTCTCGGGGTATTGCCCGGCGCCTCGTTCGGCGCTGCGCTCGGCATGCTGATCGGCAACTCCTGGTTTCAAGTTCAGCTACTGAGTTTTGGCGGAGGCCTTGTGGCCGTATGCATGGCGGTCTTCCTGGCCGGAATCTACAATGGCGACAAGCTGACGGTGCTTATCCTCGGGGGGATAATAAGCGGATCCCTGTTTACTTCGCTGCTCTCGATTGTCAAATACACGGCGGATCCCACGGATCAATTGCCGGCCATCGTCTATTGGCTCATGGGTGGTCTTTCTCTTGTCGATAAGGAGACGGTCGCCTACACCGCCTTGCCGATCCTGATTGGGATAGCGTGCATCCTGAGCATGTCCCGGTACCTCAACGCGCTCAGCATGGGCGACGAGGAGGCCAGGACTCTGGGGATCAACGTAAGGGTGGTCCGGTTGTGCCTCATCTTCGTCGCAACCGTGATCAGCGCGCTTACCGTTGCGATCGGAGGGTTGATCGGTTGGGTGGGGCTGGTGATTCCCCACATCGGCAGAATGCTGGTGGGCCCCAACAATTCCATCTTGCTCCCGACGACCGCCCTTGTCGGAGCCATCTATCTCGTGCTTGTCGATGATCTGTCGCGGCTTCTGCTGAATGTGGAAATTCCGTTGGGGATCATCACGTCGCTCGTCGGAATACCGTTTTTTTCCATCATCATGGGAAATGCGAAACAGGGATGGAAATAGATGACGGTGTTGCGTGTGGAAGATATCGGTTTTGCCTATGCCGACACCCCTGTCCTGAACGGTGTCTCCTTCAGCGTCGCCAAGGGCGAGCTGGTGTCCGTTCTGGGACCCAACGGATGCGGCAAGACCACGCTGCTTAAACTCCTTCTCGGCATCTTCGCGCCGCAAACGGGGCGGGTATTGCTGAACGGTGTGGACATCGGGCAGATCGGCAGGAAAAGCCTTGCCAGGCAGGTGGCGTATGTTCCCCAGGTGCACAGCGCTCCTTTCTCTTATCCTGTGCTGGACGTGGTCATGATGGGGAGGATGCCCCACAAGAGTTTTATCAGCCGGTACTCAAAAGAGGACGAGAAAGAGGCGCTCGGCGCCCTGGAGAAAACCGGGATTCTCCACTTGCGGGACAAGCCGTACACTCGGATCAGCGGCGGGGAAAGGCAACTGACCCTCATTGCCCGCGCCCTGGCACAGGGCGCCCGGGTGTTCATCCTGGACGAACCGCTCAACGGGCTCGATTACGGCAATCAAGTCAAGTTGTTGGAGCAACTGCACGAGCTGTGCGGCGAGGGCTATACCTTTGTCAAATCCACGCATTTCCCGGACCATGCCTTTTGGGTTTCCGATCATGTGATCATGCTTAAGAACGGCGTGGTTCACAGTGACGGCCCACCCAACGACGTCATTACGCAGGAAAATCTGTATGAACTTTACGGAGCAAGGGTTTTTGTCCTGCCGTATGCCGATAATTTCAGGATATGCGTTCCCGGGGTGATTTACGCGAGGCTTTGCGCGTCGGCGCCTGATGCGGCCGGCCGGTCCTGGCCCCCCCCGTCATCTGTCGTGAAGTGATCAAGACTTCCGGAAACCCGACCGCCGCCCGGCAAGGAGGAGAATCAATCATGCCCATACCGGAAAAGGACAAGTCTTTCTACAGATACACCAAGGGTCATCGCTTCGCAGCGATGTATCCGTTATTGGCTCGCGAGATCGTCGACAAGTATGGCCTGACCGAAGGGACGTGCCTTGATATCGGAACGGGGAGCGCCGCGCTTGTCATTGAATTGTCGAAGATCACGGACCTGGAGATCACCGCCCTGGATGCCGAACCCGAAGCCATATATATGGCTGGGGAGAACTGTACCCTGCATGGCGTTCCCGACGGTCGCATACGGTTCGTGACAGCTCCGGTGGAAGAGCTTCCTTTGCCCGATGAGAGCGTCGACTTGATCCTCAGCCGGGGGGCGATTCCGTTTTGGGATGACCTCCCGTCGGCCTTTAGGGAAATTTTCCGCGTGCTCGCCCCCGGAGGCAATGCGATGGTCGGGTGCGGATTCAGCCACCTCCAAACGCTTGAGGATGTCAAGGCGATGCGTCCGGTCTGGCCACCGGACGTCCTGGCGGAGCGGACCCGTTGGAAGAAAGGCGGCCTTGTCGAGGACGCACTGCGGCAATTAGGCGTCAATACATACAATATCACCGATGACGATTATGGTACCTGGGTCGAGATCTATAAGCCGGGGAGGATGTGAGAATGTCCGACAACACTTCCGTTCAAGTGTGCCGTATTTGCGAAAACGCCTGTCCGATTCCGTCGGGCGGCGTCGGCCGTTGCGGCCGCTATGGGAACAGGCACGGGATTGTCTCGGAGTTGTTTCCGAACAGGTATATCATGGCGTGCCCCATACGGATAGAGACCATGCCCATGCTGCATTTCCACCCCGGAGGGCGGTTTCTCCAGGTCAGCACCGTGGGCTGCAATTTCGACTGCCCGGGGTGCATTTCCACGGTGATCGTGCGGGAGATGAATCCGGATAGCAGGGCTCTGCAGGAGCTTACCCCCGGCCAGATAGTGGAAAAGGCCATCCATGACGAGTGCCTGGGCATTGCCTTTTTGATGAATGATCCTTTGGCCGCATTCGACACGTTTCTTGCCGTCGCGGAGTTGGCCAAGGAAAATGGCCTTTACGTCGGGTGCTCTTCGAACGGGTATTTTTCCGTGGAATCCGTCAACAAGCTACTGCCGGTCCTGGATTTCATCAATATCGGGATCAAAGGCCTTTCGGACGAGCGATACCGCGCCTGTGCGGGGTTCAAGGGGGTAGCGCCCGTATTGAGAAATATCAACATGCTGCACCAGGGGGGTGTCCACATTGAACTCGCCTGTATCCATAGGAAGGACAATGCCGCGGAATTGTTGGATCTGTGTGCCGTTATCAAAGACATATCACCGAAAATTCCTCTGCAGGTGATGCGTTTCATCCCTTTGGAAGGGGCCGACCCTGGACAGGAACCGCTGATCCGGGAAACGGAGGCACTCAGCCGGAAGATGCGCGCGCTTTTGCCTCATGTGTACGTGTTCAACTCTCCGGGCACGAAGGAGCTGGACACCGTGTGCCCCTCTTGCGGCGAAACAGTGTTGAGCAGGGATTTTTACGGCCCGATGGGGGCACGGCTGAAAACCCCTGCCTGGGGGCAGGAGGAGCGCATTTCCTGTCCCGAGTGCCGTCATCCTCTCGATGTGCGCGGGGAGGTCAACATCAGCGACTTCCGGGAAAAGGATTTTCAAGGGGGCTATCCCTTTACGCGGGCCCTTGAAATAGTTGAATCCATCCTGATCGCCATCGGCGTCGAGAGCAAGGCCGAGGTCATCCAGGTCTGGGAATATCTGCTATGCAATGGGAAAATGCACGACTTGCATCATGACATCCAGCAGGTGGAGAAGTATGTTCAGATGATACGCTTCTTCGGCTCATTGGTACACCGCGAGGGTTCGGCCAATATCCTGGCGGCCTACCTGGAAGAGAAGACGGAATCGGTCCGGGCCGTGTGTCTGGAGCGGGGTACCCGGCCCAGAGTCTATTATGCGATGGGCAAGCCGCAGTTCTGCATAAAGGGCGAGCGGTTCGAAAACAACCTGGTGGAAATATGCAACGGGATCAGCGTCAACCGGGAGATCACGGTCAGTGGCCGTCCAGGCATGAGCATCCCCCTGAAGACGCTCGAGGATCTGAACCCGGAAATCATCTTTATTTCGGCGTTCATTTCCAACTCCCCGGTGGACTTTTATCAGGAGTGCGTGGAGAAAGGCCTTGATATAGACGCGGTGCAGAACAAACGCATTTATACCTCTCCGATTCCGAGTAGCGATTTCGGCTGTCCCAAGTGGATATTGGGGCTGATGAATATTGCCAATGAAATGCATCAGGGCGAGCGCCCCTTCGATATATTCAAGGAAGCGACGGGATTCTACGCCAGGTTTTATGGGGTGCCGTTCAATATGCAGGATGTGAACAGGTCGTTCGGCAAGCCGGATGCAGCCTGGACATGGGAGGCCGAGGAGCAACGGCCCTCTTCCGTTCCCGTGTAATCGTTGTGGCTTTTCCCCGGATTTATGTAACCATGGGAAGCGGTGCCCGAATTGGTGCCCCAGCCGTTACTGGAAGCGTGGCCGCTTTGTTGAACCACTGAGCGACGTTTTTACGGTGGACAGATGAGCGGACTACGCCGCTTGGCAGGCCAAGCCAGAGGGGGTACCCCCTCTGGCTTGGGGCACGTTTGATATATCTCCATCAGCGGGAGTTTTTACTGCGGGCCGCCCCTAAGACGCGGGACTTTACAACGGTGCGAATAGGATGGCAAACAGAGCCTCGGGCTCGCAGTGTGCGCAGCCAAGCGCGGGCTGGGAAAACTTGGGGGAAATCCTAAGCCCCGGGCCGGAGGACGCCGGCCTCGGATCGAACACGGAACGGCCACAAACCGACGAGGACAGGATATGGACAGCGAACAGGAAAAGGTCAAAAAGATTTTCATGGGTTACCACCCCCGGACGCACGATGGCAGCTCTCCGCGATCGCGCACCCGCAGTGACTCCATTGCAGTAATGGAGGCCTTTAACAAAAGGCAGGGGGAGGGGAAGCTTCGGGCTGAGATTGTCGAAATCGCCTACAGCGATCTTTGCGCCGTTGCCGTTATGGAGACAACAATCGGCAAGGTCTGGCAGTACCTCTGATTCCCGCCTGACGTGGTTTACCGCCTTCGGGCGACAATCCTCCCGAGCACAACAAGGTGCCGCGACCAAAGCCGCAGGGAATGAGAGGTTGCGGGGGCTGTTAAAAAAGGCATGAAAAAGGGTGTTGGTCCGCGCTGTTTTGAAGGGCGCGCAAGAGGGCCCGGATGCAACCCCCTGCGGCTCCACCAAGATATGGCAAGGGCTTGGAAGGTTTTCCTTTCAGGCCTTTTTTTATGGGATATGCAGCATATCAAATGCGATAAGGTGGATATGTACTATTGGTGCGGCCCCCTGACCCCGCATTTCCCGCAGTGCAAACTGCATGTTCCGGAGTCCGTGGAAAGTGGAAGGGCGGTCAAGGATGTCCACGGGGCATCATCAACGGGCCGCATACCTGACATTCGAGGCGGGTGGGCTTTGCAGGGGACTGGTCAGTCTGTCCTTTGTTTTTTCTGCAAAGGAATAACACGCGGCAATCCGACGGCCGGCAGGACATAAGGGCTCCGAACGAAGCCTCGAAGTCCTGCTTTTCGTTGCTATTCGAGTTGCTAGGGGATCAGTTGCAGGATGGGCGACGGGGCGACTCCCAGGCCGAGGAGGGCGAGCAGGACCAGGAACACGGCCACGCCGCCCCCTATGGACAGCCGCTCCGGGGCCGTCGGTGCATCGCCTTCGCGGAGGTAGAGGGCGACCAGGGGGCGCAGGTAGTAGTACACGGACAGGGCCGCGCCCAGGATGCCGATGACGCCCAGCCAGTTGTAGCCACCCATGATGGTCGCCCGGAAGAGGAGCAGCTTGCCCGTGAAACCGGCCGTGGGCGGCAAACCGGAAAGGGCGGCCAGCCCCGCGGCCAGTAGCCCGGCGGCCCAGGGGCGCGTCCGGCCCAGGCCACGCAGGGAGGCCAGAGTGTCCACGGGCTCGGGGCCGTCGTCCAGCAGGGAGAGCCCGCCGAAGGCGGCCAGGTCCATGACGGCCAGGGCGGCGGCGTAGAACATGACCGGGCCCGGCCCGGCCTGGTTCACGCAGAGTACGCCCATGAGCAGGTAGCCCATGTGCGCGGCAGAGGAGAAACCGAGCATGCGCTTGAGGCTGGTCTGGGCCAGGGCGGCCAGGTTGGCGGCCAGCATGGTCAAGGCGGCCAGCCCCCAGAGCACCGGGACCGTGGCGGGCCACAACTCGGGGCCCAGCGCCAGGACGATGCGCAGCAGTCCGCCGCCGACCGCGGCTTTGACCATGGAGGTCAGCAGGGCGGCCACCGAGGCCGGGGCTCCGTGGTAGACGTCCGGGGCCCAGAGGTGGAACGGGGCCAGCGACAGCTTGAAGGCCACCCCGACCAGGATCATGCCCAGGCCGATGAGCACGGTGCCGCCGCCCTCCGGGGCGTGCAGGCTGTGCGCGATATCCAGGCTGCCCGAGCCCGCGTAGACAAGCCCGATGCCGAAGAGCAGCACGCCGCTGGCCGTGGCTCCCATGACGAAATACTTGACCGAGGCCTCGGTTCCGCCGCTGTCCTTGCGCAGGCCGATGAGAATGTAGAGCGGCAGGGAGAGCAACTCCAGCCCGAGGAAGAAGGCCAGCCAGTTCCGGCCGCCCGCCAGGATTATGCCGCCCAGCAGGGCGGTCAGGAACAGGGCGTAGAGCTCGTCGTCGTGCTTGCGCCCTTCGCGTTTGAGCTCGGCTCCGAAGAAGAGCAGCACGCCTATGCCCAGGGCGCAGATCAGGGGCAGGAAATAGGCGGTCAGCATGCCCGTGGCCAGGAACGGCTTCAGGGCCGGGAGGACCGGACCGCTTGCTGGGTACACGGCCAGGCCGAAGGATCCGGCCAGGAGCGTGGCGGCCAGGGTCACGCCGTACAGCCCGACGGGCCGTCTGAAGAGCGTGCCCAGGACGAAGCAGAGCAGGATGCCCAGCGTGAGCAGCAGATGCGGTGCGAAGAGGAGAATATCGTGCATGGTCGCTTCCCTCTGCCTAGACCGGCCTGCTTGTCGCCAGGACGTTGAGCGGTTCGCGGATGAGGTCGAGCAGCGGGCCGGGGTGGACGCCGATGAACAGCACGGCCAGGGCGAAGACCGACAGGATCAGGATTTCCCGACCGTTCAGGTCCGCGGCTCCGCCGGACTCGGTCAGCGGACCCGGCCGTCCCAGGACCGTGCCCCGCAGCAGGCGCAGGACGTAGGCCAGGCCGACCACGATGCCGAAGAAGGCCAGGGACGCGCCCACCGGGTAGACCTTGAAGGAACCGAGCATGATCATCAGTTCGCCCACGAAGTTGGACAGGCCGGGCAGTCCGGCCGAGGCCACGGCGAAAAAGAGCATGAACGCGCCGTATACCGGCATCTTCCCCCATAGTCCGCCGAAGTCCGAGAGCCGCCGGGAGTGGAAGCGCTCGGCCAGCATGCCGACCATGACGAACAGCGCGCCCGTGGTCAGGGCGTGGCTGACCATCATGACCACGGCGCCGGACAGGCCGGTGCGGTCGAAGGCGAACAGAGCGAAGGTGATCAGCCCCATGTGGGCCACGCTGGAATAGGCCACCAGTCGCTTGGCGTCCTGTTGGGCCAGGGCGGTCCAGGAGGCGTAGAACAGCCCGGCCAGCCCGAGCCCGGCCAGCCAGGGGGCGGCGGCCGCCACGGCCTGGGGGAACAGGGGAATGGCCCAGCGCAGCATGGCGTAGGCCCCGGTCTTGAGCAGGACTCCGGCCAGGAGCAGGCTGCCTGCCGTGGGGGCCTGGGTGTGGGCGTCCGGCAGCCATGTGTGAACCGGCAGCAGCGGGGTCTTGACCGCGAAGGCCAGGATGAAGGCCGCGGCGCACCAGCCCTGCATGGCTCCGGACACGGGCGACGCGGCCAGGGCGGCCAGGGACGGATCGACCCCGGTCAGCATAAGCCAGACCACGGCCAGGAGCATGGGCAGGCCGCCGACCATGCTGAAGACGAAGAACTTGAGCGCTGCGTAGCGCCGCCGCTCGTGCCCGAACCGCCCGATGAGGAAGAACATGGGGATGAGCTGCGCCTCCCAGAAGAGGTAGAAGAGCAGCAGGTCGCGGGCCAGGAACACGCCGATGGCCGCGCTCAGGGCCGCCAGGAGCAGGCAGTGGAACACGGCTACGCCCTCGCGGATCTCGCGCCAGGAGGTCAGGATGCCGAGTACGCCGAGCAGGGCCGTGAGCAGGACCAGGATATAGCTCAGTCCGTCCATGGCCAGGGAGTACTGTACGCGGAGCAAGGGAATCCAGTCGAACCGCTCGATCAGTATGCCCGCGTCGAAGACCTCCGGCAAAAGGACCAGGGCCAGGGCCAGTTCGGCCAGAGCGGCGGTCAGACAAATGAACCGGGCCTGGGCCGGTTGGCGGTGGAAGAACAGCCCGGCCAACCCGCCGAGGAGCGGGAGCAGAATCAGTGCGGTGAGGAGCGGAAAATCGTACATGGCGGACCTCACCGAATTCCTACGGCGGCCATGACCACGAGCATGGCGACCATGCCCAGCAGGAGCCAGAGCAGATAGTTGGAGAGGCGCTCGACGCCCCACTTGGAGAGTCGTCCGCCCGCGCGCAGGGCCAGAGACCCGAGGCCGAGGGCCGCGCCGTCAACCAGCCGGTCCTCCACGTTCTGCCACACCCGCGAGGCCGCCCGTGCATAGGGCCGGGCCACGCCGTTCATGTACAGGGCGTCCAGGTCCCAGCCGTTGAGCAGGAAGCGGGGCACCCCCCTGTCCGGGGCCGGGGCGCGGCGCTCGCGCCAGGGGCCGTACAGGTACAGGGCGACGGCCAATCCGAGCACGGCCAGCCCGGCGTCCAGCCCTTCGGCCAGGGTGCCGGTCCATTCGGCCCCGTGGGACGTGGACAGGATGAGCCCGGTCAGGTGATCGAGCCACTGGGCGGGTGCGCCGATGCGATGGGCGAAGTGTGCGGGCAGGTCCAGGAGCCCGGCGACCACGGCCAGCAGGGCCAGGGGCCAGAGCACGTGGAGCATGGCGGCGGGCGTCTTCTCGGTGCCGGTTTCCGGGGGCAGGGCCGGGCGGCCCGTAAAGGCCAGGAGAAAGACGCGGAAGCTGTAGACGGCGGTGAGCAGCGCGGTGACCGTACCCGCCGCCCAGACCAGGACCCAGATGGCCTGGCCGGTCTGGGCCATGTTCAGGGCGTTTTCCAGGATGCGCCCCTTGCTGAAGAACCCGGCGAACGGCGGCAGCCCGGCCAGGGCCGCGGCTCCGCAGAAGAAGGCCGGGGCCGCGCCGGGCACGAGCTTGCGCACCCGCGCGCCCATGCGGAAGATGTCGTGCTCCTCGTCCAGGGCCTGGATGACGATGCCCGCGACCATGAACAGCAGGGACTTGAAAAAGGCGTGCACCAGCAGGTGGAAGAAGCTGCCCGACGGGTCGCCCGCGCCCACGCCCAGGAACATGTAGCCCACCTGGCTGATGGTCGACCAGGCCAGGACGCGCTTGATGTCGTGCTGGGCCAGGGCCGAGCAGGCGGCGACGAAGGCGGTCAGCGCGCCGACCACGGCCACGGCCTGGAGGGCGATGGCGTCTGCGTGGAGCAGGACCGGGAAAGTGCGGATGAGCAGGTAGACGCCCGCGGTGACCATGGTGGCCGCGTGGATCAGGGCCGACACCGGGGACGGGCCGGCCATGGCGTCCGGCAGCCAGACCAGCAGCGGCAGTTGGGCGGACTTGCCCGTGGCGGCCACGAGCAGGAGCAGGCCAACCAGGGTCAGTGTGCCCGCGGCCATGACCGGGGCGTTGTGCGACAGGTGCTGGATGCTCAGGTCGCCGGTGGAACTGAAGAGCACGGCCAGGGCGCCCAGGAAGGCCACGTCGCCGATGCGCGTGACCAGGAAGGCCTTGTTGCCCGCGAGCACGTTTTTGGGCTCATGGTACCAGAAGCCGATGAGCGCGAAGGAGCAGAAGCCCACGCCCTCCCAGCCCATGAACAGGAAGACCAGGTCGTCGGCCATGGCGATGGACTGCATGAAGAAGACGAACAGGTTGAGGTAGCAGAAATAGCGCACCCAGCCGTCGTCGTCGCGCATGAAATACAGGGAGTGCACGTGGATAACCAGCGAGACGAAGGCCACCATGGTGGTCATCACCGCGCACAGGGGGTTGTACAGCAGGGTCGCGGACACCCGCAGCCCGCCCGCCTCGAACCAGTCGAAGAGGTGGACCGACAGTTCCTGGCCGCGCCCGAGCTGCGTCCAGCCGAGGACCGCACCGGCCAGGGAGGCGCCCACGGCCAGGCAGGCCAGCGAGCCGGACACCGCGCGCGGCAAGGCGCGTCCGGCCAGGGCCAGGATCACGGCGCCCGCCAGGGGGGCGAAGAGGGTCAGGCAGAGTGTCGCGGTCATGCCGTCAGTCCTTGAGCGCTTTCAGCGAGTCGGGGTTGAGGCTCCGGGTTCGGCGCCAGACGCGGAAGACCAGGGTCAGGCCCACCGCGATCTCGGCGGCGGCCACGCCCATGATGAACAGGACCATGCCTTGCCCGGCGATGTCCCACCAGCGCAGGGCTGCGGCCACGAAGACCACGCCCGCCGCGTTGAGCATAACCTCCACCCCGAGCAGGATCATGATCAGATTGCGCCGGGCCACCAGCGCGACCAGGCCGATGAAAAATAGGGCCGCGGCAAAGAGCAGGATGTGGTTAAGGGGCACGATCATCGTTCGTCCTCCGGAGTCACGGCGCAGGGCGGCTGGTCCAGGTCCAGGCTCTCGCCCATCTTTTCGGGCCGGTCGGAGCGCACCAGGGGCAGGCCGAGATAGCGGGCCCCGGCAAGGGCCGCGAAGAGCAGCAGGGAGACGGCCTCCACAGCGGGCCAGGCGTTGCCGAAGACCCAGGCCCCGAGCGCCTTGGGCGAGACCCGCCCGGCGGCCAGGGGGGCGGCGTTGGTCGGGTCGAAGGAGATCAGGGCCATGCAGGCCATGATCCCGGCCAGGCCCCAGACCGCGGGCCAGAACATGCGGGCGCGCAGCCTGCGGCGGACCATGGTCCGGACTTCGGGCGGTTCGTTGGGCTCCTGGGCCATGAGCATGATGGCGAACAGAAAGAGGACCATGATCGCCCCGGCGTAGATGATCACCTCGAATCCGGCCAGCAGGGGCGCGCCGAGCAGCAGGAAGATCAGGGCCGTGCCGAGCAGCGAGCCGACCATCCAGACCACGGCGTGCACCAGCACCCGGCGGGTCACGGCCACCAGCGTGCAAAACAGGGTCACGGCGGCCAAGGCGTAGAAGAGGACGGCGTACAGGGTCATGGCAGATTGCTCTTGTAGTTGACGGGCGGCGCCTCGCCCTCGTGTTCCTCGCGGGGGAACTTCTCCTCCACACCCGCGTGGCGGTAGAAATCGTATTCGTTGTCCTTGCCCCCGTGGTCCACCAGCAGGTCCTCCTTCTCGGCCACCAGCTTGAGCGTCGCGTCGGTGGCGAATTCGTAGGCCGGGGTGAGCTGGATGGCCAGGGTGGGGCAGGCCTCCTCGCACAGGCCGCAGTAGATGCAGCGGGCGAAATTGATGCGGAACCAGGAAGCGTACCGGCGGCCGTCGTCGCGGGTGGCCGCCTGCATGGAGATGCAGCTCACCGGGCAGGCCGCCGAGCAGAGATAGCAGGCCACGCAGCGCTCGTCCCCGTCCGGGGAGCGTGTCAGGATGATGTGCGCCCTGGAGCGTGGCGGCGGGGTGCGCTTCTCCTCGGGATACTGCACGGTGATGGGCTTGGTGAAGATCGCCTTGAAGGTCTCGCCGTACCCCTGGAGCAATCCTTTGGTGCCCCGGCCCACGCCCGAGAGGATGTCGATCAGCCGGTTTCGGGTCATGGCCGCTCCTCCCCTGCCGGGGCTGCCTGGGCCGGGCGGCCGGTCCTGACACGGGGCCGCTCCAGGCGGTATTGGAAAATCTGGAAGGCCAGCAGTGGCGGCAGCAGCACGACGGTGGCTATGGTCAGGAACCACAACTCGCCACCGTCGCCGGCTCCGGCCGTCACCAGGGAACCGCGCACCACGGCTGCGCAGGCCGCGAGGACCAGCCCGATCAGGATCAGCCCCCAGGGCAGCGGCGAGCCCTGCCAACGGGGCCGCAGGCTGGCGTACAGGACGGCCAGATCGGCCAGCCCGGCGACGGCGATGGGGATGAGGAACGGCCACGGAACGACGCCCGGGGCTTCCGCCAACTGGGCGCAGAGCAGTACGCCGGTCAGGCACGCGCCGAGCCCGCCCACCAGGGTGAGCACCGCGTACAGCTCGGTGTCGATGCCGTCCCCACGGGTTCGCCTGAGCCAGCCGAGCCCCCAGGCACCGCCCATGAGCAGGCCGCAGCAGAACAGAAAGAGCAGGGTCGGGAAGAACACGGGCCGGACTACGGCCCCCAGTCCGAGGAAGGAGGTGCTGTCCGGAGGTGCCAGGAGGAGCGCGCCGAGCAGCAGCCCCTCCGCGACCATGACCGCCGCCGCGCCCCAGCCGGCCAGCCTGCGCCATGGGGCGGGATCCGTCGCGTGATGGCGGTATTCCAGGCCCAGCGCGCGCAGGGCCAGGGCGAAGAGCAGCAGGATGACCAGCCCGTACAGGCGGGTCAGGACCTCGCCGTAGACGTGGGGGAAGGCCCCGAAGAGCATAGCCCCCAGGACCACCAGCCAAGTCTGGTTGGCGTGCCAGATCGAGTCGATGGACCCGAGCATGGTTTCAGCCCGCTCCTGGGACGCGAACAGGGAGAGCAGGCACACGCCCAGGTCGATGCTCCCCAGCCCCAGGTGGAGAAAGAGCACCCCGCCCAGGAGCAGGAACCACCAGTCGTGCAGGGTCATGGCCGCCTCCCTATCTCGCAGTGATCGGGCGGGGCGTCCCGTCCCGGCCCTTCCTTGAGGAGCCGTCGGCTGAAGGCGAGGAACAGCCAGGTCAGGCCCACGGCGGCCACCGCGAACATGCCGAGCGACAGACCCACGGCTCGGGCCGTGAGCGGCGAGGCCATGTCGGACGTGCGCAGCAGGCCGTAGAGAATCCAGGGCTGCCTGCCCACTTCGCGCATGATCCAGCCGGTCCAGACCGAGACCATGGAGAAGGGGGCCAGCCAGACGAAGAAGGTCAGCAGCTTGCGCTGGGCCCCCGCCCGTTCCGGGGTCAGGCGTCCCCCGCGCCAGGCCCAGGCCGCCAGCAGCCCGGCCAGGATCATCAACGTGCCGGTGATGACCATGATCCGGAAGGAATAGAAAATGAGGGTGATGGGCGGGCGCTCGTCCTTGGGGATGTCCTTGAGCCCGACGACCCGGCCGAAGGGATCATGGGTGGCCAGCAGGCTGAGCACGTAGGGGATGCGGAACTCCACGGCGTTGCGTTCGTTTTGCGCGTCGGGCCAGGCGAAAACGGACCAGGCCGCGCCCTGACCCGGACCGTTGGTGTTCCAGAACGCCTCGGTGGCGGCCAGCTTGGCGGGCTGGAGTTTGGCCACGCTGCGTCCGGACAGGTCGCCGGTACCCGCCTGGAGCAGGGCCAGGAAGAGCCCGGCCGCCACCGCGAACTTGAAGACGCGCAGGTAGAAGGCCGTGTGCCGGGCGCGCAGCAGGTGCCAGGCCGCGACTCCGCCGAGGATGAAGGCCGTGGCCGTCAGGCAGGCCAGGAGCATGTGCGGGAACGAGACCAGCAGGTCCGGGTTCAACATAGCCCGCACCCGGTCGGTGACCGCAAACACGCCGTTTTCCATATGCCCGCCGCGCGGGGTCTGCATCCAGGAGTTGGCGACCATGATCCAGAAGGCGGACAGGACCGCCCCGAGGGTGACCATGGCCGTGGTGAACAGGTGCAGCCTCGGCGACAGCCGCGTCCATCCGGTGGCCATCAGGTAGAGGAAGATGGATTCGAGGAGGAAGCCGGACATGGCCTCGACCGACAGGATCTGGCCCAGGAAGTGGCCGGTGGCGGCCGAGAAGCCGGACCAGTTGGTGCCGAACTGGAACTCCAGGGGGATGCCGCTGATCACGCCCATGGCAAAGGCCAGCAGGAAGAACCGGCTCCAGAATCGGGCCTGCTGGTACCAGTGCGCCTGCCCGGTGCGCACCCAGGCCAGTTCGGCCAGGAGGATGAACACGGACAGGCCGATGGTCAGCACCGGCCAGATGATGTGGAACATGGTGGTCAGGGCGAACTGGACTCTGGAGAGAAATATGTAATCGGTAAATTGTACCATGTCTCGCTGCTCGATTCCGCCGTTTCGGCACGGCAAAAGGCCCTGCCGGAAACCGCCTTGCAGTGTCCCTCAAAAAACTCGAAGAGGCAACCGGTCTGTGAAAATTGCCAGCAACATGACCCCATAGATAAAGGTTCTTTCAGTATTTTGCCAACAGTAACTTGTTTTAAATGACCGAAGCTATTAAACAGGAGGGGTCGGGCTTGATTCGCCGGGCCGGGAAACGCCGGCCCGCGGGCCCGCAACGGCCGGTCGGCCGTTGACCGAAAAAAGGATCGCAACGCATGCCGCAATCACCGGAATACATGTCCACCGGGTTCAACGCCTGGGACCCCAGCGTCTTTTCCCTGATCGTCTTCGCCCTGCTGGCGGCCGGTCTGGTCACGGCGCTGCTGACCCTGTCCGTGGTCCTGACCCGCAGGCGGAGCGAGGGGGAGAAGGGCCGCCCGTACGAGTGCGGCGTGATTCCCTCGGGCTCGGCCCGGCCGAGCTACCCGGCCCCGTTCTGGCTGGTGGCGGTCTTCTTCCTGCTCTTCGACGTGGAGGCGGTGTACGTGGTCTCCTGGGCCGTGTCCTTCACCCGCCTGACCTGGGCCTCCTGGGGCCAGATAACCTTTTTCATCGGCGTGCTGATGCTCGGTCTGTTCTGGGTCTGGCGCAAGGGAGGCCTCGAATGGGGCATGACGCGCAAGCGATAGACCGGGCCGTGCGGGCCGCCATGAAGGGCGACGCGGACGCGGCCAAGACCCTGCCGGGCAGGGCGGGCCTGGGCGATATGGTCCTCAACTGGTGCCAGGCGAACAGCCTGTGGCCCTTGTTCTTCGGCCTGTCCTGCTGCTTCGTGGAGCAGGCCACGGTCTTCACCGGGGTGTACGACATCGCCCGCTTCGGGGCCGAGGTACTGCGCGGCTCGCCCCGCCAGGCCGACCTCCTGGTGGTTTCGGGCACGGTCTTCAAGAAGGCCGCGCCCATGGTCAAGCGCGTCTACGAGCAAATGCCCCGGCCCAAGTGGGTCATCTCCATGGGCTCCTGCGCCAACACCGGGGGCATGTACGACGTGTACAGCGTGGTCCAGGGCGTGGACCAGATCATCCCGGTGGACGTCTACGTGACCGGCTGTCCGCCGCGGCCCGAGGCGCTGCTGCACGGCCTGATCACCCTCCAGGACATGATCCGCCAGAAGAACCGCCCCCTGCGCCCGGTGCTCAACCTGGAGGGCGGCCACCTGGGCGGGCGCGACGACATCCTGGTCCCGGGCGAGACCAAGGACCGCGACACGCGCGGGCCCGGCATGGCCGGCATCCCGGCGCGCGGCACCTCGGTGACCCCGCCCCTCTTCGCGGGCTCCCGGTCCGACGACATGTGGACGCCCCCGGCCCCGAAATTTCCGTTCACTCCCGTCCACGAATCCCTGCGCGAGGCCCTGGCCGCCCGGTTCGGCGAGCTTCTGGCCTGGCACGAGTCCCCCGTGGACATGCCCACCGTCACGGTCCCGGTCGAGCGCGTGGTCGAGGTCCTCGATTTCTGCAAGCGTGAGGCGCCCATCCGGTTCGAGCGGCTGGAGGACATCACGGCCGTGGACGAGACCGCCCGCAAGGTCCGGCCCGATCACGATTTTACGGCGATCTACACCCTGACGTCCTTGAGCTCCATCGAGTACCTGCGGATTCGGGTGCCCGTGGGCGAGAGCCTCGAACTGCCGAGCGTCACCGCCGTGTGGCCCAGCGCCAACTGGTACGAGTGCGAGATGTGGGACATGTTCGGCATCCGTTTCGCGGGCCATCCCGGCCTGCGGCGGCTGATCATGCCCGAGGAGTGGCAGGGCCACCCCCTGCGCAAGGGCGACCCGCAGCGGGCCACGGAGATGGCCCCGTACCTGGCCGAGGACGCCCGGCGCGAGCAGCCCGAGGACGCGGTCAGCCTGCTCGAAAAGGCCCACGCCGCGCCGCCCGCCCGGCGCGAGTTCGTGCTCAACATCGGCCCGCACCACTACAGCACCCACGGGCTGGTCCGCTTCATCCTCGAACTCTACGGCGAGGAGATCGTGGATATGACCACGGACATCGGCTACCACCACCGGGGCGTGGAGAAGATCGCCGAGCACCAGTCCTGGCACCAGTTCATCCCCTACACCGACCGGCTGGACTACCTGAGCGGGGCGGCCAACAACCTGACCTATCTGCTGGCCGTGGAGAAGCTCTGCGGCGTGGCCGTGCCCGACCGGGCCCAGTGCGTACGCGTCATGCTGGCCGAGTTCTACCGCCTGTCCAACCACCTGCTCTGGCTCGGGACCATGGTCCAGGACCTGGGCATGATCACCCCGGTCTTCCATACCTTCCGGGAGCGCGAGCAGATCCTGGACATCATGGAGGCCATCACCGGGGCGCGGCTGCATCCGGCCTGGCTGCGCATCGGCGGCCTGGCCATGGACCTGCCCGACGGCTGGGACAAGCTGGTCCGCGATTTCGTCACGATTTTTCCGAAGCGGGTGGAAGGCTACCGGAGGATGATCACCGGCAACCCCATCGTCCGGGCAAGGGTCAAGGGCATCGGCCGCCTGTCGCTTGCGGACGCCGTGGACCACGGCATCTCCGGGGCCAACCTGCGGGCCTGCGGCTCGACCAGGGACCTGCGGAAAGTCGCCCCGTACTCCGGCTACGAGCAGTACGATTTCGACATCCCGACTCGCGAGGACGGCGACTGCCTGGCCCGCTTCGAGGTCCGCTTCGAGGAGATGGTCCAGAGCAACCGGATCATCGCCCAGTGCCTGGAGTGGATGCCTTCCGGCCGGTTCATGGCCGACGACTACCGCTACTGCATCCCGGACAAGCGGGACACCCTGCGGGACATCGAGAGCCTGATCCATCATTTCATCAACGCCACGCGCGGCCCCAAGGTGCCCGCGGGCGAGGCGTATGCGGCCACCGAAGCCCCCCGCGGCGAGCAGGGGTTCTACGTGGTCAGCGACGGCGGCAACATGCCCTATCGGCTGCACATGCGCTCGCCGGGCTACGCTTCGGTACAGGCCCTGCCCCTGATGACCATCGGCCACACCATCGCCGACTTCATCGCCATCATGGGCTCGCTGGACTACATCGCGCCCGATCTGGACCGCTAGGAGAACAGGGAACATGCTCCCCAGGGAATTGGAACAGGAAATAGCGGCCATGGTCCGGGACACGGACCACGTGGAGGAGAAGATCATCGATGTGATCTACCTCCTGCAACGGCATTTCGGCTATTTTTCGGACGAGGCCATGGGCCACGCGGCCCGGCTCACGGGCAAGACCGAGGTCGAGCTCGAGGAGCTGGCCACCTTCTACGACTTCATCTACCGCGAGCCGCTGGGCCGGTTCGTGATCCACGTCTGCGACGGCGTGGCCTGCTGGATGCACCACGAGAACGGGCTGTTCGACTACCTCTGCCGCAAGCTCGGGGTGGCGGTGGGCGAGACCACTCCGGACGGGCTGTTCACCGTCCTGCCCACGGCCTGCCTGGGCAATTGCCACAACGCCCCGGCCATGCTCGTCAACGGTGAGCACTACGGCAGGCTGACCCCGGAAAAGGTGGACCGGATTCTCGAAGAACTGCGCGAAAACGCCGACACCATCCCGCTGTGTCTGTGCAGGTGAGGCCATGAGCGAACAGGTGCTTTTCAAGAACCGGCGTGCGGACTGCCGCCCCGCCAGCCTCGCGGACTACCGCGCGGGCGGGGGCTACGACGGGCTCATCCAGGCGGTGCGGACCATGACCCCGGACGACGTCATCAAAGAGGTCATGGACTCCGGGCTGCGCGGCCGGGGCGGGGCCGGGTTCCCCACCGGGCGCAAGTGGAGCTTCGTGCGCAAGGACGCGCCCCATCCCCGGTACATCCAGTGCAACACCGACGAGATGGAGCCCGGCACCTTCAAGGACCGCATCCTGGTCAACACCGACCCCCACCTGGTCATCGAGGGCATCGTCCTGTGCGGCTACGCGGTCCAGGCGGACCACGGCGTGTTCTTCATCCGGCCGTCCTACGACGCGGATGCCCGGCTGCTGGAGCGGGAACTGGACGTGGCCCGCGAGGCCGGGTTCCTGGGCCGCAACATCCTGGGCAGCGATTTTTCCTTCGACATCGACGTGCACCGCAGCGCCGGGCGGTACATCTGCGGCGAGAGTTCGGCCCAGGCCAACGCCATCATGGGCAAGCGGCCCAACCCGGACAAGAACAGCCACATGACCGACTCGGGCCTGTGGGGGCTGCCCACGGTGGTCAACAACGTGGAGACCCTGGCCTCGGTCCCGGCCATTCTGCGCAACGGGGTGGAGTGGTTCAAGTCCCTGGCCGCGTCGCCCACCGGGGACGGCACCAAGCTCTACTCCGTCAGCGGCGAGGTGGCCGAGCCCGGCTGCTTCGAGCTGCCGGGCGGCACCCGGCTCGGGGACATCATCTTCGGGGCGGCTGGAGGCATGCTGCCGGGCGCGGAATTCAAGACCTGCCTGCCGGGCGGCACGTCCACCAGTTTCGTGGCCAGGGAACACTTGGAGACGCCCATGGACTTCGACTCCATGAAGAAGGCCGGGCTGTCCCTGGGCACCGGCTCGGTCATCGTCTTCGACAGGAACACCTGCCTGGTCCAGGCGACCATCAACATCCTGACCTATTTCGCCCGCGAGTCCTGCGGCTGGTGCACCCCGTGCCGCGAGGGCATCCCCTACATGAAGCACATCCTGGAGCGCATAGAGGCGGGCGAGGCCGGGGAGCGGGACGTCGCGCTCCTGCAACGGGTGGCCGACGGCATGCAGCACGCCTACTGCGGCTTCGCGCCGGGCGCGGCCATGCCGGTCCATGGGCTGCTCAACCATTTCCGTGACGAGGTGCGCGAGCACCTGGGCGGCCGGGGTTGCCCGTTCAAAGGCGCGGGCGTGGTCAAGCCCGGCCTGTGGACTACCCTGGACCGGGACGCGGCGCACCCGGACGCGGCGCACCGGGACACGGACTCCGGTGACGCGGACGCCGAAGGGAGGGACGGCTGATGCCCAGGCTGATTATTGACGGGCGCGAGGTGGAGGTGGCCGTGGGCACCAAGGTTATCGACGCCGCCGAAAGCCTGGGGATCATGATCCCCCGGTTCTGCTACCTCAAGTCCCTGGGCGCGGTCGGGGCCTGCCGCATGTGCGCGGTCAAATTTCTGGAAGGGCACAAGAAGGACCTGGACATGAGCTGCATGGTCGACGCGCGCGACGGCATGGTCGTGTCCACCGACCACCCGGACGCCATGGCCTTCCGGGCCCAGATCATCGAGTGGCTGATGCTCGACCATCCCCACGACTGCCCCATCTGCGACGAGGGCGGGCACTGCCTGCTTCAGGACACCACCGTGTCCGGCGGCCATTCCCTGCGCAACTACAGGGGGCCCAAGCGGACCTATGAGAACCAGTATCTCGGCCCGCTCATCGAGCACGAGATGAACCGCTGCATCCACTGCTACCGCTGCGTGCGTTTCTACCGGGAATACGCCGGGGGCACGGACTTCGGAACCTTCGGCATCGCCGGGCGGGTGACTTATCAACGTTTCGAGCCGGGCAGGCTGGAATCGCCGTTCTCCGGTAATCTGGGCGAGATCTGCCCCACCGGCACCCTGACCGACAAGCCGTCCCGGTACCGCGCCCGGCGCTGGGACCTGGAGCGCAAGCCGTCGGTCTGCGCGCACTGCTCGCTCGGCTGCAACACCCTGCCCGCCGTGCGCTACCGCGAAGTCCTGCGCGTGGAGAACCGTTTCAACGAGGCGGTCAACGGCGATTTTCTGTGCGACCGAGGCCGCTACGGCTTCGGTTACGCCTCCATGCCCGACAGGCCCCGCACCGCGCTGGTGGACGGACGGCCCGTGTCTCCGGAGGAGGCGGCGACCGCCGCCATGGACCGGTTGAAAGCGGTCATCGCCTCCCACGGCCCCGAGTCCGTGGCCGTGCACGCGTCCTCCCGGTGCACCGTGGAGGACCTGCTCGCGGCCCGGCGGCTGGCGGATGGACTGGGCGTGCCCGCGCCGAGCTTTTTTTTGACCGAGGACGAGCGGCTCGCTTGCCTGAACGCGGCCGCAGGCCTGGATGTGGACCTGGCCTGGAACATGGAACAGGTCCGCAAGGCCGACATGGTCCTGGTACTGGGGGCCGACCCTCTGCGTGAAGCGCCCATGGCGGCCCTGGCTATCCGCCAGGCGGCGAGGGCAGGGGCCGTGGTGGGCGTGCTCGATCCCCGGCCCGTGGACCTGCCCTGCGAGGCGGTCAAACTGTCCGTGCCGAGGCGGCTGCTCCCCGTGGCCCTGGCGACGCTTCTCGGGCGCGCCTTCACCGAGGCGGATTTTCAGGGCGAGGCGCTCGCCTTCTGGCGGGAGCTGCAATCCGTGACGGAAGGGCGGGCCGGAGATTTCAGCGAATGGAACGGCGAACTGGACCCCGTGGCCCATGCCCTGGCCCGGGCCGAGCGCCCGGTGGTGGTCTGCTCGGCCGCGGCCATGCCCGCCCAGTGGCCGACCCTGGCCGCCGGAGTGGCCCGGCTGCTGCGCCGGACGGGCACGGAGGACCAAACTGAGGTCCGCTCCGGGCTGTTCTGCCTGCTGCCGCGCGCCGATTCCCTGGGCGCGGCCCTGCTCGCGGGCGGGGACGGGCCCAGCCTGGAAGGGCGGATGCTGCCCGCCGAGGAGGGCAAGGCCGCCAAGGCGCTCGTCTGCATCGGGGCCGATCCCCTCGGGGAGTATCCCGGCGGCCAGGCCATTGAGGCGGCGGTCGGCAAGCTCGATCTGCTGGTCTGCATGGACTGCGCGCCGTCGGCCACGTGGAGCCGGGCGCAGGTGGCCCTGCCCCTGAACACGATTTTCGAGACCGGCGGCTGCCTGGTCGACAACCACGGCCTGCTGCAGCGCGCCGAACCGGTCTTTGCCGGAGGGCTCCCGGTGATCCAGGACGGCCACGGCTCGCACCCGCCGCGCACGCTCGGCGCCGGTATCCCCGGCAACGACCCGCGCGGCGCGGCCGGGTGGGCGGATTTGCTCTTGTCCGATGCCGCCGAGCCCGAAACGGTGTCCCCGGCCGAAGGACGCCTGCGCACGGCCATGGCCGAGGCTTCGGCCGAACGCGGTGTCCCGATCCTGCCTTCCACGGCCCCGGTGCGCTTCGCCTCTCTGGATTGGCTGGCCCCGTTTGTCGCGGCCGGGCAGGAGGAAGGGCGGTGCGACGTGCTCGTCTCGGGCTCCACCTTCGGCGCGGACCGGCTGGCCAACCTGGGCGAGCCGGGCCACACGCTGCTGCCCGAACCTTGCGTCTTCATGCACCCCGAGGACGCGGCAGCCATGCATTTCGAGGAGGGCCAGACCATCCTGATCCCGCTGGCCCAGGGTGTGGCCCGGAACGTGCTGCGCTGCCGCCCGGACATGGCCCGGAACACGGTGGTCCTGCCCAAGGCGCCCGGCACCGGCTGGCAGTCCGCCGGGGGGATGGCCGTGACCATTTCCATGAACCGGCTGTGGCGGGAGCAGGGCGACGAGGACAGGGCGGCCATGGCGCGGGCCGATACGGACGATAGCTGCCCCGGAGGGAACCTGTGATGGGCGAAGATTTTCTGCTCGGCTTGACGGTACTGATCATCAAAAGCGCGGTGGTGCTCCTGGTGGTCCTGACCCTGGCCGCGTACATGGTCCTGTTCGAACGCAAGCTGCTCGGGCGGATGCAACTGCGCTACGGTCCCAACCGCGTGGGGCCCTACGGCTCCCTGCAACTGCTGGCCGACGGCGTCAAACTGCTGCTCAAGGAGGATCTGGTCCCGGACGGCGCGGACCGGGTGCTCTTTTTCCTGGCGCCCGGCATCCTGACCTTCACCACCCTGGCCGTGTTCGCCCTGGTCCCCTTCGGCGAAACCATCCATCTTTTCGGCCGCGCCGTGCCCCTGGTCATCGGCGACACGGACATCGGGGTCCTGGTTTTTCTGGCCCTGTCGTCCATCGGCGTGTACAGCGTGGCCCTGGGCGGCTGGGCCTCCAACAACAAGTTCTCGCTCATCGGGTCCGTGCGCGGCGTGGCCCAGATGATCAGCTACGAGCTGCCCCTGTCTCTGTCCCTGGTCCCGGTGTTTATGCTCGCCGGGTCGCTCAGTCTGACCGACATCGTCGACGCCCAGGCGAGCTATCCCTTCATCGTGGTCCAGCCCGTGGCCGCCCTGATCTTCTTCGTCTGCGGCCTGGCCGAGTCCAAGCGCATCCCGTTCGACATCCCCGAGGGCGAGAACGAACTCCAGGCCGGATTCCACACCGAGTACAGCGGCATGCGCTTCGCCTTGTTCTTCCTGGGCGAGTATGTGAACATGATCCTGCTCGGCGCGCTCATGGCCGTCTTCTTCCTGGGCGGCTGGCGCGGCCCGTGGCTCCCCGGTCCGGTCTGGCTGCTGCTCAAGATCCTGATCGTCCCCTTCCTGCTCATCTGGACCCGCGGCACCCTGCCCAGGCTGCGCTACGACCAGCTCATGCACTTCTGCTGGAAGGTCCTCATGCCGCTGGCCCTGGTCAACGTCCTCGTCACCGGCGCGGTCATGGCCGCTCTGGGCTGACCGGACCGGAATCAACACCAAACGGAAAGGGCCTTGCGCATGGTGCGCAAGGCCTTTTGCCTTCGTGCCCTCCCAAGTGGAGTTGCCCCCCGCTTAACGGCGTGAAAGGCCGTCAACAATCAGCCGGGAGGACGCTTACCTACGTTATTTCAATGGGTTGGAAATGCCATATTCACCACAAAAACCATGGTTGCCGCTGAAAAAGACACTTGGGTGACACGTGAGATAGTCATAACATCTCCGGCAAAACCGGGGGATCTTTCAGTAGGATTAGGAGCAGACAAGCTGAGCCAATTATATCTTTACGATTCCCTGAATGCCATTTTTGAGGGCGTTCAACCAATACTAAGAGATAACACACTAATCAAGCTGGACTTATCCGCCGCCAAACCTATTCGAAATTCCCCGTCGCATGCTGTGCGGAAGGCGCGGATTGTCATCGTTTTCGCATGGGTTCGAGAAAAAACAGACACATGGCGGACATGACGGAAGCTAGCCTTCATTTATCGTCAACCTGTAATTCTTTTGGTGTACACTTATACATTTCAACTACTTTGATGCAGTGTCGCCATAGAAAAAATATTAATTTTGAATCTACAATCGTTCTCAACAAACGAAAAACTGACTTATCTATTGTTTTTTGTTTTATTAAATCGATAGCAATGCACGCAAAAAAAACAAACAAAATCGAAATCACTGCATGCAATATGAGAATATCAGATTCATAATATTGATAATTTTTGAAAACATCAATCCACAAAACCTTTCTTATAAACTGATTGCCGTGTATTAAATAAACACCAAGCATGGAAGAAGAAATAATATTAATCAATTTAATATTGCTAAGTTTCAAATTTTTAAACGCTATAAACAGCGTAACTGCGCAAACAACTATAGGGAGTTTGTTCATGCCGACGAAATATGTGGCATGGATCCCAAAAAATCTAGCTTTAAGGCCAGCAAAGTCAAAAACAACTATAGACGATAAAACAAAAAGGTAACACACTACCGGAACAGTTAAACTGACTCTAGTCATTTTTATATTTGGATATAATCTTAAATATGCGCCTATAATGTAGAGTGTAGAAAACCACGCCATTGCTGAGAAATTTAAACTCGCTGGTGTAAATGTTGGAACAACAGACCACACAAAAGTTAGCACCATGATCACATATAGATGGGTTCTCTTATCAATAGCCCTTATGAATATGTTAATGAATGGCGAAAAGACATAAAGCAACACGTAGGTCGTAATGAACCAATACGTATTGAATATAATCGGGAAAAAACTAACTATGGCTTGCTTAATATGGAAGTCTACCACTCCAATGGATAAAAAAATAAGGTAGATAGGGAATGAATAGGTGAAAACAGATACCCATATTTTCAATAGCTTTTCAAATTTAAATGATGAGTTGACTAAAAAGTATCCAGTTATCAAAACGAAGCAGTCGACCCCCAACTTCCCCCAGCCGATAAAAATTGAACAACAATTTTATTCAACGAGACGACGTTTGGATCGAGAATAAATCCACCTTGAACTGCGTAATGATGCATTACAATAAGCATCATACTAACAATACGTAACAATTCGATATTGCTATCTCTATTCATACATACAGCTCCATTCAATACAAGCTATCTATAACATTTGCTATTTCTGCGTATCATTTATTATATATTGATTGCACAAACAACCAGTAGCTTACGTTTAAGCTAAAAATTTCGGACAAAGCGGGGGCGAAATGTGTCTGCCCGAAGGGCTTGGCCTTGCCCTTGCGGCTGTCTCCGTCACGCTAGCAGAACATCGGCGGGAGGGGAAGAAACCGTACCGCCAACCCGAGCATATGGGCGACGAATGGTTGCATCGGCTGGATTATGCAGCCGGGAAGCACGGCCTGACAGGCAAGGATGCCGGGGGGTACCCTGCACGGCCTCCGCCACGAGCGCTTCCGACAGATGTATGTGGACCACACGGGCTTCGAATCGTCGAATCGGCATGAGAGCGTTCAGGCATTCCACGAAGCCACCCAGGCAACGGCCGTGGGCGATTGGCCCCGGCTCGACGACGAAGCAACATCGAAGTGGCGGCGGGGCATTCGCCTGGCCGTCGGGACGTATCGAACGCCTATCTGGGCAGTTCCCGTTAGCAGAAGCCCCGCCATTTCCGGCGGGGCTTCTGCTTGGACAAAAATAGTGAAAATATCCGTTTCCGGTTCCTTGCTTTCAAAGATACCGGCGTGCTTAAACTGAAGGGTTGGCTGGAAGTCCCGCGCCGGGACAGGTGTTTAACCCTTTCGTTTAGGTCGCATGTCGAACGTATTGAAGGTCAAGGATGTCGCCCGAATCCTGAATTGTTCGGAAAGCCTGGTCAGAACTCCGGCCATGCTTGCCGCGCTGAGGGCTTTTCGAATCGGGAAACGGGGCGTCCGGTTTCACCATGACCTGCTCAAGGCGTACATCGCCAGGGGGCAGGTCGACCAGGCAGAAAAGACGCCAATTACGGACGAAGGCGGCAGCCGGTCCGATTTGACGGATCGTCATGGCATTGGGTGACTTTAATGTCGGTAAGTGACCTTCCTTGCAGGAGAAAATATGCCATACAAGGAAGGAAAACGGTGGAGGAGCGTGGTGCGTTTCACCCTGAAGCATGGTCCGACCATCAGGCGCACGAAGTTCTTTAAAATCAAGAAACAGGCAGTGGACTGGGAAGGCCGTCAATAATCAGCCGGAAGGTCGACCGCCGATCGTATCTCAATGCGTTGAAGACAGCATATTCGCCTCGAAAAGCAAAGTTGGCGTTGCGAACAACACTTGGTGACACGTTAGATTTTGCGCGCGGACAAAGCCGTTGCGTCAGACATATCCTCATAACTCCTTGCATGGCGTTCACGAAATCGTGGGTTCAATTTCCTCCAGCTGCATCGGGCAGCTTTTAGCGGGCGGGCGAATCGTACGGAGGAAACCGGGCGTACTCCTGACGATGCGGCCCGGCGGTTGGGCTCTTTGGCTCCGCGACCTTCTTGCTGCCGGTCCTTCAATAAAGGATCGGTCCCGACCTCTCTGCGCCGGGAAATATCCGGTCGGCATCCATCCCCCTAAGGGGAAGGTCGCTCCGGACTGCGCTTGTTGAGGTTTTGTTATCAAAATATCAAAAAAATCAATGTATTGTCCAAACGGTGTCAACGGGCGAGCCCAAAGGGGGCTTTGAGCCCTTTTGCTTGGCCGTTTTTTGGCGATATCGAATTTTTATCTCTTAATACCGATTTGTTATCTCCTTAATTGGGAAAAGTTGCCGTGGAGTGTTGACTTTCCCTTTAACGGGAAGGGGTAGGATGCATTTGCCGGACCTATAAGGTCGGGGATCGGCTTTGCGGCATGAGCGAAGGATGCGTCCAGAAATCAACCTCTATTTCGTTATCGACGGAGAACAGCTTGAGGACTCACGGCGAAGAAGCCCTCGGTCTCATTGAAACTCTCGGAATGGTTCCGGCCATCGGCGGCGCTGACGCCATGCTCAAGACTGCGGACGTGGAACTTGTTTCATATGAAAACGTCGGGTCCACCCTGGTGGCCGTCATGGTCACCGGTGACGTGGCCGCCGCGCAGGTGGGCAAGCTGACCGCCCATTTGGGGTGCTTTCGGCCCTTTCCATGAGCGCCAAAAGGGCCATACAAATTTTTATTACTTCGAAATCAATAGGTTGAAATATTGATTATTGATCATATGTAGTTGGTGGTTGATTTAATTGTATAGAGTTATTAAAAGCTATTGGTCTGTCTATTTTGTAACGACATAATATATTGATATTAAGTAGTTGTTTGTGCTGACGGGAGAAAAAGGTATGAGGTTCGGGGCGCGATACGTGGCGTTGTTTTTTCTGTGTGTATCCTTTGGCCTTTTTGCCGGCTGCCAGACCTTGTCTCTGAAAAAAGGTCCGGCGGCACCGGCGCAAACCACCGCTTCCTCTCAGCAGATTGCGCGGACGAGCGACATCGACGGAGAATGGCTGACCCTGTTTCACAACCAGGGGAATGATTATTTCCTGGAGACGCGGATTTCCACCGAACCCGGCCGGATTCACCTCGCCTTGTCCGGTGAGGGGAAGGTCATGAACATGCCCACCTCCGGCGGGCGTGTCGCTGCGGTCAAAGCGGTTCCGCGGGTCCTGAGCGGCCGTTGGGACAGCGAGGCGGGAGCCTTCGACGTGGCCGACCAAGGCGGCGCCAATCCCATTCGGCTGATCGGGGTGTTCGGGGCGCGGGACCGTTTCGCCGCCGTGGTCGTGGGCAAGGGCTGGCAAAACGCCAGCCTGCTGATCGGCGTCAGAAAGAAAGGCAGGGATGATCTTGAGGCCCTGATGGCCAAGGCCGACTCCAAGCTGGGGAAAATACTGTCCCACAGCTCCCTGGGAACGCTGTTCAACGTGCTCAGGATAAAGGCGCAAGGCAGGGGGTGCACCAAGGATGAGACGGCCTGGGCGAAACAGATTCAGGAGGCCGCCGACGAGGCCGGGAAGATCAAGGGAAAGGTGAACATCGGCGCCCTGGCCACGGCCATGTTCAACGATGAGCATTTCCGTTCGGTTTTTGGCGAGCCGTTTCATGAGATGGGCCTGGAGGAGGGCCAGGCCCTCGCCGACAAGCTGGGGCAGACCCAGGGCTGCGGGCAGGTCAACACCAGGTCGCGCCTGTCCAGGGACGTCATGAATGCCGTTGTCATGATTTTGCAGAACCGATCGCCCCTGACGCGCGATTATGTCATGATCAACAACGCCGCCGCCCAGGTCGTCCGGAACTGGATGGCCGGGAACGAATCAAGGTTTGAAGCCATAACCCAGGCCTATGCCGGGGAGCCGACCGCCGGTTTGAAAAAAGTCAACGCCCTGGTCGCGACTTCCGAACGCATGGGCCGGCATATCTGGCCCCCCCAGGCGCCCGGCTATGGGGACCAGGTGCATGCCGCGCGGACGGTTTTGACCAAAAACGAGTTCTTGCAAGGTCTTGACCGAGAAATGGCGAAGGGCGCGAATACGCTTGAGGACCTGAACAGGCTGGCGCAGTTCCCCGCCCGCCACGGGGAAAGCTACAAGCTCTTGACGGCGCAGGAAAAGGCGCAGGTGAAGGCCCGTATCGCGAGCCGGGTGGATTCGGGGACGCCCGATGTCGTCGCCGCCGCCAACGAATTTGCCGCCCGGCAGCAATCCGTGGCGGACCTGACCGGCAACCTCGCGCCGTTCCGGTCCGGAAAGTTCTCCGCCCTGGCGCAATATGCCTCCCCGCAACACGTCGAGACGGTGCAGGGCATTTTCGATGCCCGCAGGACCGCGATCGAGGAACGTATCGCGCACGACGCCACGGGGAAGATGAACGCGATTCTGGCCGACGGCACCGCCTCGGAAGCCAGGCTGCGGGCATTGGTCGCGTTGCGGGACTCCTTCCTCAAGTCCAATCGGGCCATCCTCAACGAGCCGATCCCGGCCAGGACCGCCGGGGCGTTGCGGCAACAATGCCTTTCGCAGCTCGAATCCCTGGAGCCTGGAATCCGGGCAAAAATCAAGACAGCCCGTTCCCCGTCGCAGATAAACGATCTGCTGGCGGGGCTGACGATCAGGGAGGACCAGAAAACCCCGGTGGTCAAACGAATCAATTCGGCCCAGCGGAAAAGGATCGACGAGCTCTTGGCCTTCAAGCCCGTCAAGCGGGCCGCCGACCTGGGCATCGGCAGCTTCACCACCAAGAACCTGAACTACGGAACCGAAATGATGGCCATCTATCTCGGCGACTTCGGGCACGCCCGCCTGCGCCCCGACGACGCCGTGGTCAGCGGTCTGTTTGAAAGGTATCTCTACGCCTACGGCAAGTATTGCGCCGACTACCTGCCCAAGGACAAGGTCCCGATCACGGAACAGATCTGCGTTGAGGAAACAGCGACCACCGAGAATGGATGGGAAGTGGAAAGGCATTGTTCACAGTGGGAAACCAAGGAAACCGGTTTTTACGCCGACAGGGAACTCTACGGGGCGCATAAGCGCTTGGGGTACAAGGCGGGTACGAAAATCTTCGTAGATATGTTCAAGTCCAAAAACCCCTTTTCGGGGCTGTCTGTCGTGGACGACGCCGTGTCCATCGGGGACGACATGGAACGGCTGGTCCGGGAGAATGGATGCGGCAATGCCGGGCTCGATCGTTTCGAGCGCAATTTTTATAACTTCGTTGAGGGACGGCCGCCGCTCCTCTTGCCGGGGAAAGAGACCCTGGCAATGGTGCGGCAGGCGGTGAACGTCGACCGCAGCGCCAATGCCCAGAACCTGGGAGCCCTGCTGGATGATCTGATCGCGGAGAATTCAAAGGGGTGGATGATGAACGTGTACCAGCGCGGCAGCGTCAGCAATATCAGGGTCGATAAAAACGGTGCCGGACTTCCCTCTACGGTGCGGGCAAGCTACGCGTTTTCCAGCATGGGGCAGCGAGCCAGCGGCCAGGTCCTCCTGAAATTCCAGAACGACATCCCGGCCTGTCTCTACTTCTCCGACGCGCCGCAAACCTGTCGCCATCCTTCCAAAAGGATCATCAAGGACTATGAAAACGGGCGGTACCAAAAATAACGCCGTTTTCAACCTCTGACTGAAAGGACTCCCACATGCGGCGGCCCCCCCGTTGACGGAAGGGCGGGGGAGTTCGGGTGCCGCTCCTGTTCCCCCGGCTCCGCCTGGAGCCGGGGGAAAGGGCGTGGCCCAGTATCCTGCGGCGAACCGCCGGCGCGGGTGTTCGTTTTTTCCCACTTACGCGGCCTTCCGGCATAATTGTTCCCAGGAGCGGGCCTTCCGGGGCTGCGGCGCCCGACATACGGTGCCGCAGCTTCAGGCGGACTTATGCCAGTTTTTCACAAGCGAAATCGCTCGAGCCGTCCCGGCCGGAAAATCCTGACAAAAATAATGTGAAATTGCGAACGAGGGCCATACGATGCCGTTTCCCTGGCCGTATGTTGTTGGAGCATGCTATGATCACAGATCGGCGTGCTGTGCCTGCGGTCCGATTTTTATTACCAATAGTCGGCGGTCGTGTCCGGGAGAGGGGGCCGTCCGCGTATCTTGAGAGGATACAATATGAGCATCAAGTATAAAATCCTGTTGCCGACCATTCCGCTGGTGTTGCTGATCGGGTGTATCGGCTTCTTCCTGCTGACCGGCCGGTTCGGCGAACTGCGGACCTCGTTCGCCGAGATGTTGGTGGGCAACGCGGCCAAGACCCTGGAGCAGAACACCGAGGAGGCGGCGGTGCGGGCCGAGGAAGAGGCGGCCCTGTTCAGCCGTCTGCCCGCGGTCATCCGGGCCTTTACCCTGGCGCACCAGGGGAATATCGGCGACGAGGCCGACCCGGTGGTGCAGAGCGCCAGAGAGGCCCTGCGCGAAGATCTCGCGCCCGCCCTGAACGGCTACAAGGAGGCCATGGGCGAAAAGCTCAGGCTCCACTTCCATCTGCCCAACGGGCGCAGCCTGGCGCGCATGTGGCGCGACAAGCAGGCCAAGCGCAACGGCAAGTGGGTGGATGTGTCCGACGATATTTCCAGTTTCCGCAAGACCGTCCTGGACGTGAACCGCGACGGCAAGCCCCGCCGGGGCATTGAGCCCGGACGAGGCGGCTTCGCCATCCGGGGCCTGGTGGCGGTCAAGGACGCCTCGGGCAACCAGCTCGGTTCCGTGGAGGTGCTCAAGAGCTACGGCGACGTCTTCAAGCTCTTCAAGGACGAGGAGGGCAGCTTCTACACCCTGTACATGGACGCCTCCCTGCTGCCGACCACCACCAATCTCCAGGATCCCGCCAAGTATCCCCTGGTCGGCAAGGCCTATGTCCGCGTGGCGGGCAAGGAGAACGCCGAACTGGACGGCCGGGTCACGCCCGAGCAACTGCGCAAGGCCGTTGACGGCCAGTACGTGGACATCGAGGGCAACTACGCCGTGGCCTACCTGCCGGTGAAGGATTACCAGGGCAAGCCCATCGGCGTGATCACCCTGGCCCGCGACATCTCGGTCCAGAACGCCATCCTGGACGGCGCCGTGGTCCTGGTCCTGATCCTCTTCGGCCTGGCCGTGGTCGTGCCCATCCTCTCCCTGCTCGGGGTCATGCGCTACGCCGTGTTCCGGCCCCTGAAGCGCATCCGCGACCTGGCCGAACAGGTCTCGCGCGGCAACCTGGCCCAGGGCAAACCCGTGACCAGCCGTGACGAGATCGGCGCCATCCACCGGTCCGTCAGCCGCATCCCGGTCAACCTGACCGCGCTCATCGACGACTGCGAGGCCACGGCCCGCGAGGTCGCGCGCGGCGTGGTCCGCGCCCGGGGCGACGCCGACCGCTACGAGGGAGCCTACGCCCAGCTTATCAGGAGCATGAACAGGGTGGCCGACACCTACACCGCGACCTTCGATTCCTTCCCGTTCCCGATCTTCACCGTGGACCGCGAGCACAACCTGCTCTTCGTCAACAAGAACGCCGAGGAGATCGCCGGGCGCGACCGTGAGGAGCTTCTGGGCACCCCGTGCAGCGGCGTGTTCAATACCGACATCTGCCGGACCGACGATTGCGTCTGCACCCAGGCCATGCGGGCCATGGACCGGGTCGTGGGCTCCACCAGGGGCAAGCTCGAGGCGGGCGACGTGGACATCAAGGGCTATGCCAGCCCCCTGCTCGACGAGCAGAAGCGGGTGGTCGGCGCCCTGGAAGTCATCGTGGACCAGACCGACATCCTCGACTCCCAACGCAAGATGCGGCACGCCGCCGACCAGGCGGGCAGGCTGTCCGAGCGCATGACCTCCGCCTCGCAGCAGCTCTCCGAGCGCGTGGAGGAGTCCCGCGAGGGGGCCGAGGAGCAGAGCGCCCGCGCCACCGAGACGGCCACGGCCATGGAGGAGATGAACGCCACCGTGCTCGAGGTCGCCCGCAACGCCAACGAGGCCGCCCGGAATGCGGAACAGGCCGAGGGCCAGGCCCGTGCCGGGCGCGACGTGGTGGACAAGGTGGTCTCCTCGGTCAACGAGGTCCGGGAACTCGCCTCCCTGCTCCGGGACAACATGGGCGAACTCGGCGGCCAGGCCGACGACATAGGCCGGGTCATGACCGTGATCAACGACATCGCGGACCAGACCAACCTGCTGGCGCTCAACGCGGCCATCGAGGCCGCCCGCGCGGGCGACGCCGGGCGCGGGTTCGCCGTGGTCGCCGACGAGGTCCGCAAGCTGGCCGAGAAGACCATGGTGGCCACCACCGAGGTGGGCAGCGCCATCGGGGCCATTCAGGCCATGGCCCAGCGCAACGTCGCCGAGACCGACAAGGTGGCCCACGTGGTCGAGACCTGCACCTCCCTGGCCGAAGAGGCGGGCGAATCCCTGGCCGAGATCGTCAGCTTCTCGCGCGATTCCGTGCGCCAGGTCCAGGGGATCGCCGCCGCGGCCGAGGAGCAGTCCGCCACCTCGGAGCAGATCACCCAGGCCACCGAGGACATGCACCGCATCTCCGAGAACACCAGCCGGGCCATGGCCCAGTCCGCACAGGCCTGCCGCGAACTGACCGCCATCGCCCGGGAACTCGACGGCCTGATCAACGAACTCGGCTCGGCCTAGCGGTCGGGCTGAAGAGTGCCTCCGGCGGCCGGGGGAAGGGGAAGGAAAAACCTTTCGTGAAAGGTCCTTTCCTTCCCCTTCCCCGGCCCCCCATCCCCATCCTTTTCCAAATCTTTTTGGTGCCGCTTCGCGGGGTGCGAGGTGGCGTGGCGGACTGCTGCGCCTTGAGCATGGCAGGGGTGGCGAAGTTGCGACAGGGGAGAGGGGGAGTTGCGCATGTACTCCGGGCGTGGCGTGTGGTATTGCCTGTTGTATCGGAACCCTACGAGGTCGACATCATGGCATTGCGCGTTATCGAAGTCGTCACGCCCCGAGCGGACAAGGACGAGGTCAAGAAATCCCTGGAGGAGCACCAGACCGACGCAGGTTACGTGTTCTGGGCCTCGCCGCTCGACGACGGCGAATCCCTGGCCTTCCGCGTGGTCCTGGATGTGGCCGAGACCGGGAACGTCATGGACGAGCTGGAAGAGCTGTTCGCCTGGACCGACAAGTATCGCATCGTGGTCTATCCCGCCGAGGCGACCCTGCCGAGGCTGGACAAGCTGGCCAAGGAGGAGGAGAAGAAGTCCGATCTCTTCCCCGAGGAGGACAAGGGCGGCCAGGCGGCCATCAGCCGCGAGGAGCTGTACGCCGACGTCCTGGACACGACCCTGCTTTCCAAGAATTACGTCATGCTCGTCCTGTTCTCCTCCCTGGTGGGCATCATCGGGCTCTTGCGCGACAACGTGGCCATCATCATCGGGGCCATGGTCCTGGCCCCGCTGCTCGGCCCCAACGTGGGCCTTTCCCTGGCCACCACGCTGGGCGACGCCAAGCTCAGCAGGGAATCCCTCAAGACCCTGGCCGTGGGCGTGGCCCTGTGCTTCGCCCTGTCCGCCGGGGCCGGGCTGCTCCTGGGTCTGCCCGAGATGACCCACGAGCTGGCCGTGCGCAGCATGACCTCCTATTCCGACATCATCCTGGCCATGGTTTCGGGCGCGGCCGGGATCATCACCGTCACCCTGGGCGTGCCCACCTCCCTGGTCGGGGTCATGGTCGCCCTGTCCCTGCTCCCGCCGCTCATCGCCTGCGGCCTGTTCCTCGGCGCGGGGCTCCTGCCCGAGGCGGGCGGCGCGGGCCTGCTCTTCGCGGCCAACATCATCTGCCTCAACCTGGCCGGGGTCGGCACCTTCCTGGTCCAGGGCATCCGCCCTCTGTCATGGTATGAAAAGGAGCGCGCAAAAAAGGCCACCCTGAAGGCGGCCTTGATCTGGACGGTGCTCCTGGCCGCGCTCATCGGCCTGATGTTCCTCAAGACGCACTAGCCGGACATCCGGGTCGGGACGCCGCCGGAGCCGCTAGGCCAGGGTGATCTTCAGCCGCGCGACGGCATCACCCGCGAGGGTGAATTCGTGCAGTAGGTCCACCGGGCTGCCGGGAAAGTCCCCGGACACGGTGGTGACCACCGATACCACGGCACCGTTTTCCGTCGCCGAACGCGGCTCCTGGACCGGGCGGTATTTGGCGAAGCTCTCCTCCTTCCAGGCGCGGATGGCCGCGTGCCCGGCGTACCGGTTGTTTTCGTCCTCGACCACCGCGTCGGGGGTGAAACAGGCCAGCAGCGCATCGGCGTCCTGCCTGTTGGCGGCATCGAAATACGCCTTTACTGTGGGGTGCAGATTCATCATGGCGGTTCTCCTTGTTTTGCGGCGGCGTTGTTGCCTCCGTATCTCCATGGATAGTTCGGGCGGCTGACAGGTGTATGTCAGCCCGCCGTTCCGCCCGCCTGCTGACATACCCTTGTCAGTGCCGAGGCGCACGATTGAGCCGAGACAACAGGAGGATAACGACATGTTCGCAGTCTATTGTGAGAAACCCGACAACGAGAACCCGCTGGCGGCCCTGGTGGTCGGGGAGCGCCCCGAGCCCGTGGTGCCCGACGGCTGGGTCCGGGTGCGCGTGACCCACGCCAGCCTGAACCGTCACGACATCTTCACCCTGCGCGGCATCACAGGCCATGATACCCCCATCCCCTTTCCCATGATCCTGGGCAACGACGCCTCGGGCGTGCTGGACGACGGCACGCCGGTGGCGATCTATCCGCTGATCACCGGCCCGGACCGCACGGGCGACGAGACCCTGGACCCCGGATGGCACGTGCTCAGCGAAAAGGTGCAGGGCACCTTCGCCGACCACGTGGTCGTGCCCGGACGCAACGTCCTGCCCCTGCCCGACGGGCTGTCGCCGCTCCATGCCTCGGTCATGGGCACGGCCTGGCTCACGGCCTACCGCATGCTGGCGACCAAGTCCGGCCTGCGCCCCGGTCAGACCATGCTGGTTCAGGGAGCCACGGGCGGCGTGTCCACGGCCCTGATCCAGCTCGGCCGCGCCTCGGGCATGGAGGTATGGGCGACCAGCCGCGACGCCCGCGGTCTGGATCTGGCGACCGGGCTCGGAGCGCACCGGGGATTCCTGTCCGGCGAGACCCTGCCCCGCAAGGTGGATGCGGTCTTCGACAGCGTGGGCAAGGCCACCTGGGCGCATTCGTTCTCGTCGGTCAAGCGAGGCGGGATCGTGGTCACCATGGGCGTGACCACCGGGCAGAACGTGGCCATGGACCTGCTCCCGGTGATCGTCAACCAGTTGACCGTCGCCGGGACCATCATGGGCACCCTGGAGGAGATGCGCGACCTGCTCGGGCTGGTGGTGGGGGCGTCCATCGTCCCGGCCATCGGGGACGTGCTCCCCATGGAGCGGGCCGAAGAGGGCGTCAGGGCCATGGTCGAAGGGCGCACGCGAGGTAAGATCGTCTTCACGCGTTAGGGGCTTCCGGCCGCCGAGCCGGCCGGGCCGGTCAGGGCGCGCGGCGGTGATGGGCGGCCGCGGCCTCGGCCCGCTCGGCCAGCATCCGGCGGAGCAGGGGCGGGTCGAGCACGGTGGCCGAAGCGCCGAAGGAGAGCAGCCAGGAGGCGATGGTCTCGAGGTCCGGGGTGCGCAGGGTCAGCTCGCCGCCGTCGGCCTCGGCCCGCTCCTCAAGCAGTCCCATCCACCACTCCCGTCTGGCTCTGTCCAGGACATCCGCCTCGAACCGGACCCGCACCGGCAGGTCCGGGGCGGGCATGTGTTCGCGCACATAGGCGGCCGGGTCGAACTCCTCGGTTGGCGTGAACCCCTGGGCCAGGATTTTCAGGCTACGCATCCGGTCGGTGCGGAAATCCCTGATTCCCCCGCGCAACCGGCACCAGGCGATGAGATGCCAGCGGCCGAGGTAGTAGAGCAGGCCGCGCGGCTCGACCTCGCGCGGTTCGGCCTCGATCTTGCCGTACCCCTGGTACAGGAAGCGCAAGACCCGGCGCGTTCCCAGAGCCCGCTGGATGAGCGAGAGGTCGGCCTGCTCCGGGATGACGGCTTCGGCGATGCTGGCCATGCTGCTCTCGATCCGGTCCGTTTCCGCCCGGTCGGCGGCGGGCAGGGCGGCCTTGATCTTTTGCAGGGCCGTTTCCATGTGCTTGCGGAAGTCCGGGGCCGCGTGGCGCTGCAGGAGCAGCCCGCCGGTGACCAGGGCGAAGGCCTCGGCCTTGGTGAAGTTCACGGGCGGCAGGCTGTAGCCCTTCATCAGGGAATAGCCCACACCCGACTCGGCCAGGATGGGCACCCCCACCTCACCCAGGGCCTTGAGGTCGCGGTAGATGGTCCGCACGCTCAGGCCGAAGTGGTCGGCCATATCCGCCGCCGTGGCATAGCGCCTGGACTGGAGATAGAGGATCAACCCCTGCAGTCGCTCGATTCGATTCACCGGACCTCCCTGCGGGCGCGTGCGGCCGGGGGGCCGCCTGCCCGGCTCGCTGGAACAGCCGTTCGGACACCGCCGACACGGTACCGCCCCGGAACCGATGTGGCAAATGGGAATGGGGTTTGCGCGCCGAGCATCCGAGTTCGCTCCCCCTTGCCGGGGCCTGCGGAGCGACCCGCAATCCGCGGAGGGCGGCGAACGGTTCCACATCTATTCATATTTTGACACCATCTTTCCGGATGGCCTATAACCCGTCGGACGAATTGCCTTTCAATCATCCATGAACATCGCGGGTGAACCCCTTCGGCTCGCTCGTAACAGAGGAAAACGAAATGAGCCTTCCGATATTCCCTCGGTCCGGGGACAAGAATACGTGCAACCTGCGGGAAGCGGTCACCAAGCCGAACATCGAGGTGGGCGCATACACCTACTACCACGATTTCGACGACCCGCTGCGGTTTCAGGACAGGAACGTCCTCTACCACTACCCCGTGAACAACGACAGGCTGGTCATCGGGAAATTCTGTTCCATAGCCCACGGGGCCAAATTCCTGTTCAACGGCGGCAACCACAGGCAGGCCGCCTGCGCCAACTACCCCTTTGCCATCTTCGGCGAGCAGTGGGAGCACGATCTGCACATTGCCGACAGTTGGGACAACAAGGGCGACATCATTATCGGCAACGACGTCTGGATCGGTTTCGAGGCGCTGGTCATGGCGGGCGTGACCATCGGCGACGGGGCCAGGATCGGCTCACGGGCCATCGTCACCCGTGATGTCCCGCCTTATGCCGTGGTCGCCGGGGCCCCTGCAAGGCCGGTCAAGAAACGGTTCCCGGACGAGGACATTGCGCTGCTGGAAAAAGTCCGCTGGTGGGACTGGCCGGAGGAGCGCATCCGGCGCGACCTGAACCTGCTGACGGGCGACGTGGCCGCCTTGCGGCAGGCCCTCGGCGAGTAGCCGCATACAGGGACGGACGACGCGAAAAAGGCCCCGCTGAACGGGGCCTTTTGGTTGGTCTTTCGCGACGTCCAGCGCCCGGCATGGCCCGAAGAGCGGCTTCGGCAACACCGCATGGCCGGGGATCAGTCGGGCTGGCTGGACGCCAGCTCGCTGATCGCCTTGAGGGTCTTGCCCCGGTCCTGGGCCAGCTTCTTCCATTTTTTCTTTTCCTTTTTCAGGGCCTCGACGGTGTGCAGCAGGTCCTGCACGGTGCGGGCGGGGTAGCCGTGCGTGGCACGGCTCCCCCTTCGCAGTTCTTCGTCGTTGTGCTGCCTGATGGAGGCGAGCTGGTTGGCGTCGAGTATCATCGGGTGTCGGATCGCCTATGCGGGCTGGCAGAAGGTTTCCCTGGAGTATTCGATGCGGTCCTTGTACTCCTCCTGCTTGCCCTTGTTCCAGCGGCCCACCGGGCGGTAGTAGCCGACCACGCGGGTGTAGACCTCGGTCTCCTTGTCGCAGGTCGGGCAGTTGAAGTGCTCGCCGTAGATGTAGCCGTGGTCCTCGCACACGGAGAAGGTCGGGGTGACCGAGATGTACGGGATCTTGGTCTTGCTCATGGCCTTGAGCAGGAAGTTCTTCACGCTCTCCTCGTTCGGGGCGGCCTCGCCCAGGAAGGTGTGGAAGACTGTGCCCCCGTTGTACAGCGTCTGGAGTTCGTTCTGGTGTTCCAGGGCGAAGAAGACGTCCGAGCTGATGCCCACGGGCAGCAGGGTGGAGTTGGTGTAGTACGGGGTCTCGCCGCCGGAGGTGTGGATGTCCGCGTACAACTCCTTGTCGATCTTGGCCAGCCGGTAGCAGGTGCCTTCGCCGGGCGTGGCTTCGAGGTTGTACAGGTTGCCGGTCTCCTCCTGGAACTGGACCACCAGCCGGCGCAGGAGGTTGAGCACCCGCTGCATCAGCCGGGAGCCGGACGGGGTTTCGAGCCCCTTGTGCAGCAGGTTCATGCACGCCTCGTGGCCGCCGATGAGCCCGATGGTCGAGAAGTGGCCCTTGAACCCGTTCTTGAGATAGCGCCGGGAGAACGGGAACATGCCCGCGTCCAGGTTCTTCTGGACCACCTTGCGCTTGAACTCCAGGGACTCCGAGGCCAGCCGGGCGTACTCGGTGACCAGATCCATGAAGTCCTCTTCGTTGTGGGCCAGGTAGGCCAGCTTGGGCAGGTTCAGGGTGACCACGCCGATGGACCCGGTCAGGTCGCCCGCGCCGAACAGGCCGCCGGTCTTCTTGCGGATCTCGCGCAGGTCCATCTGCAGACGGCAGCACATGGAGCGCACGTCCTCGGGGTTGAGGTCGGAGTTGATGAAGTTCTGGAAGTAGGGCGCGCCGTACTTGGCGGTCATCTTGAGCAGCAACTTGCCTTCCTCGGATTCCCAGGGGAAGTCCTTGGTCACGTTGTACGTGGGGATGGGGAAGGAGAAGATGCGGCCGTCCGCGTCGCCTTCGATCATGACCTCCAGGAAGGCCCGGTTGAACATGGCCATCTCTTCGGCGTACTCGCCGTATGTGGAGTCCTGAAGCTGGCCGCCGATGATGACCGCTTCCTTGGCGATGTGCGCGGGCGGCACGAAGTCCAGGGTGAAGTTGGTGAACGGCGACTGTCCGCCCCAGCGCGAGGTGGCGTTGAGGTTGTGCAGCAGCTTTTGGACCTGCTGCTTGACGTCGTGGTAGCTCAGCCCGTCGTTGCGGATGAACGGAGCCAGGTAGGTGTCCACGTTGTTGAAGGCCTGGGCCCCGGCCCATTCGTTCTGCAGGGTGCCGAGGAAGTTGACCATCTGGCCGCAGGCCGCGTCAAAGTGCTTGGCCGGGGTGGACGAGCAGCGGTCGCGCAGGTTGAACCCTTCGAGGAGCAGGTCGCGCAGTGACCAGCCGGAGCAGTATCCGGCCAGGCCGAAGGACAGGTCGTGGATGTGGAAGTAGCCGTGGGTGTGGGCCAGGCGGACCTCCTCGGGGTACTTTTCGAGCATGTACCGGGCCTGCACCGAACCGGCCATGTGCAGGATCAGCCCCTGGAAGGAGTGGGTCATGTTCGAGTTCTCGTTGACCCGCCAGTCCACGTTGTCCAGGTAGCCGTCGGTGACCTTGGCGATGTCCAGGAACGCCTCGTCCTGGGAGCGCAGCTCGCGCCGTTTCTCGCGGTAGATGATGTACCGCTCGGCCACCTTGTAGAGGCGGGCCTCCATGAGGACCTCCTGGACCATGTCCTGGACCTGTTCCTGCTCGGGGATGTCCACGTCCTTGAGCTTCTTTTCCACCTTTCCGGCCAGCCGGTCGGCGAGCAGCGGGTCCTTGATGCCGCTGCCTTTGAGGGCTTTGAAGATGGCGTTGCCGATCCGTTTGGTGGACCAGGTTTCGATGCAACCGTCTCGTTTGAGTATTTTGCTGGGCATGTACGTCTCTTGCAGGCAACGCGGAGGACGGCGCACGATCAGGGTGCGGCCGTTTGTTGAACTGCCTGCGCTGTCGCCGATGAACGGTCTCGCGGCGGAACCGCGAACCCGGCGACGGTTATCGGGTGGGCTTCATTTTCGTCCGCATGCGGGTTCCGCGATCCGCATCCGGCAGAAACGCTTCAGGTAGGTCTTCTGGCTCTCCCCGCCCGGCCCGCCTTCCCGCCTTGCGGCAGTGGCTCTCGGACCGGACCTTCATGGGGCTTACAGCGGCGGGACCGCTCCGGCTTCGCACCGGATTCCCTGTTATGGCCCGTGGGCCACCTGAAGGACATCGTGACGAGACAGAAGCTATCGCAAGCCGGGGGAGACCGCAAGGATCATTCGCCGGAATCTGCCGTCCGCGGTCAGCCTCCGAGCTCCGGGAGGCCCGCCAGGATGTCCAGGCAGATATCGGCGTTATTCAATGAATACAGATGGATGCCCGGTGCGCCCAGGTCCAGTAATTCGCGTATCTGCCGCCGGGCGATCTCAACGCCCTTGCGCCGCACGGCGTCGTCGCCACCGGCCCGGTCTGCCTCCTGGAGTTCCAGGTAGAGCTTGAGCGGGATGTTCGCCCCGCACAGGGCCAGGATGCGGTTCAGGGACGCCATGCTCAGGACCGGCAGGATGCCCGGAAGCACCGGCTCGGTCACGCCCCGGGTTTCCAGCCGACGCACCAGGTCGCGGTAGCGGCGCACGTCGAAGAAGAGTTGGGTCACGGCGAAGTCCGAACCCGCGTTGAACTTGTGGCAGGTCCAGCGCAGGTCGTCGTCGATGGACGGGGATTCCGGGTGGGCGTCCGGGTAGCAGGCCGTGGCCACGCCCATTTCCGGCCAGCCCTGCCGGACGAACTCCACCAGGTCCGAGGCGTGGCGGAAATCCTTCCATATGTCCTTGTCCTCGCCCGGCATGTCGCCGCGCAGTGCCAGGACGTCGCGGACACCCGCGTCCAGGAGGCGCTCGACGTACTCGGCGATGGACCGCTTCTCCGCGCCCACGCAGGTCAGGTGCGACATGACCGGCAGCCCGAATCGTTTATGCATCTCGGCGGCGATGTCGAGGGTGTTGTCCCGGAACGACCCGCCCGCCCCGTAGGTCACGGAGGCGAACAGCGGGTCGAGCCCCGCCAGCCGTTCCACCTGGGAAAAGAATCGCGGCCACTGCTCCCGCTCCTTGGGCGGGAAGAATTCGAGGGAAAGGGACGGGCCGTTGTCCTGGAGGCGGTCGATGATTTTCATGGCGTATCCTTTTTGAGATCGGTTGGAGCTGGGACCGGCGGCATCCGGCGCTGTCGGGAACCGGTGATAAATCTGTATATCAAGATGTATTGATATATCAAGCCGGGTCACATGGCAACCCCGGTCTGCGAGGAGGCGGGACCGTCTTGCCTGATTCGGCAACATGCTCATGGCCCGGCCGCTCGGCAAACGCCCAAAGGAAAGGCTTGGAAGGATTGCCTTCCAAGCCTTTTTGCGGGAGATCGGGCTGCGGGGGCAGGCCGGATCGGAGCGGTCGCGGTTGACCGAACGGGCTAATCGGACAGGGCGAGGGCATAGGGGTCGGCCCCGGCGCCCGCCACCTTGCCCGCCAGCGCGGCGGGACCGCTGAAGCGGCCGAGGGCTTTGATGCAGGCCAGCTTGTCCTGCATGTCCATCTGGGCGAGTTTCCAGGACATCTTGACGCGGGAGATAAAGAACAACGGGTTGCTCTTGCCGCCGGGCGGAGTGCGGTCCGCGTTGGTCACGCCGGTGAACGATTCGGACTTGGCCCAGTCGAAGCCGATAAACACGCCCTCACAGGTGTCCTTTTTCTTGTTCACGCGCATGGCGATGAGCGTCGGGGCCACACCGTCCTTGGCTCGTTTGTCGGCCGCCTTTGCCGAGAGCACGGAGTAGGCCCCGTGTTTGCCCATTGTTGCGCCATAGGCGGATTGCAGGGCGTCCATGGCGCAGATGGGCGGCGCGCCCACGAATACATAGGCATCGCCCGGTCCCAGCGGCAGGTTTTGGTCGAGGTAGGCCTTGACCATGAACCCGGCGTTCAGTCCGGGGCAGAAATGGTCGTGCAGTTCCGCCCCCTTGAGCATGGGCCACGGGGCGTCCTCGGCCCAGGACAGGGAGATGGAAGCCACGGAGAACAGGCGGGCGCCGACCAGTCCCTTGCGCGCTGAGTCCCAGCCCTCGGGCTTGAAGAGGGAGGCCGGGGCCAGGGCCAGGGGCTGGCTCTTGAATCCGTCGGGGGTGAGCTTGATGAACACGGCCCGCTGGTTGTCCTTGCGGAAGACCGTAAACCAGAGCGGTTCGGTGCACGGGGTGTTCACCAGGAGCAGGGTCCGAGTGCCCGGCGTCCGGCCCGTGGCCTGCGCGACCACGTCCAGGTACGCCTCGGTGGACCCCGCGTCGGCCTGGCCGTAGCCCGCGTTGGTCAGGACCATGAATCCAGGCGCGTCCGGCGTCACGGCCAGGGTTTGCATGGCCGCTTTCAGGGCCGAATTCGCCGAGTTCATGCGCGGCGTCGCTTCCGGGCCGAATCCGGCGGCCCAGGATGAAGAGGCCGCGAACAGGAGCAGGACAAGGAACACTCGTGCGGAGATGATTTTCTTTTTCATACCTGATTACACCGTATTATTTTGAGGTTAGTATATTGTTTCTGTATACTTTATAATTATTCGTAGCAAGATCAAGTCAGAAGAAAATGTTCGGTGAATTGGGCCGTAAGCCGTGGGTGTGCCGTCTGGCCGCTCCACGGGAGGGAGCTATGCAGTCCGGAGGCGTTTTATCCCGCTCGTCATGAAAAAGGCCCGGAAGGAGAACCTTCCAGGCCTTGCGTCATGTGTTGCGCGTAGGATACGTGATTATCCGATCAGTTCGCGGACCACCTTGAGGGCGGCCTCGTAGTCGGGCTCCTCGGTGATCTCCTTCAGGTACTGGACGTAGGCGATCTTGCCGCCCTTGTCGACCACGAAGACCGCGCGGGTCAACAGGCGCAGTTCCTTGATGAGCGTGCCCCAGTTCTCGCCGAAGGAGGCCTGGGCGTGGTCGGACAGGGTCTGCACGGCCTCGATCCCGGCCGCACCGCACCAGCGCGCCTGGGCAAAGGGCAGGTCCATGCTGACGGTCAGGATTTTTACGTCGTCGCCCAATGCGGTCGCTTCGGTGTTGAAGCGGCGGGTTTCCATGTCGCACACGGGGGTGTCCAGGGAGGGCACCGAGGCGATGACGAGCACCTTTCCAGAGAAATCTGCCAGGGTGGCGGGCGCCAGGTCGTTGGCTGTCACGGTGAAGTCGGGAGCGGTGTCCCCGACTTTGATTTCCGGGCCGATCAAGGTTAATGGGTTCCCTTTAAACGTGATGATTCCGGTTCTTTCGCCCATGATTATAGCTCCTTTCACGGATGTGGGTTGGTCGTTCTCATTCAAATAAGTATCCACAATGGAGAGTAAAGGCGCAACAAATAATTATTCTCGATCTTTTTGGCGTGGTTGCGGGGGCGGATCCGGTCCAGAGAAATATCTGTTCCAGCCGGCTATGGATAGAAATCCGGTTTTGGCCGGGTGGGATGGCAAAAAGCTATGGAATCATCTTCAATTTGACGCAAATTGTAAGAGAATCCGACAAAATGTCGGGCAAAATGACATTTTTTGAATACTCAACCCCATAAAACACATGTTTCACGTATTTGGCGCATTTTATGCATATTAATGAAGAATTAAAAGGGGAAAACGTGGGAGACATCATGAAACGCCTTATCGTCATAGCACTATTCGCTATCAGCCTACTCCAAGCACCCTATGCATTTGCATGCGTCATAACGAGTACTGATCCTTCCTTCAACGGCTACTACGGTGGAGATTTCTACGGCGGCAACTCCTACGGCGGCGGCAGTTACGGCGGTTACTACGGTGACGGCGGCTACTACGGCGGCGGTTCGCACGGCGGCTACGGTGACGGCGGCTACTACGGCGGCGGTTCGCACGGCGGCGGCTACGGTGACGGCGGCTACTACGGCGGCGGTTCGCACGGTGGCGGCTACGGTGACGGCGGCTACTACGGCGGCGGTTCGCACGGTGGCGGCTACGGTGATGGCGGTTATTACGGCGGCGGCTACGATTTTCCTTGGGGGGGCGGTGGATGCTGCTGGGATGACACCCCCTGCAACCCGCCAACCACAATAACGCAGACTCCCGAACCCTCCACCTTCCTGCTGCTCGGGTTCGGCGGACTGGGGCTGCTGCTTTATGGCCGCAGGAGAAAGCGCTCTCTCTGATCTTTTCTTATACTTATGTAATGGACGGCCGGGCAATCTGCGGATTGCCCGGCCCTTTTTGTCGGAGTATGGCTCGGCACCTCCGTCCCGCCCCTGTCTCGGATTGTTTCGGGATTACGTTCGGAAAGTCTTGAAAAATCGGAAAAGGCGGGTATGCTGAAAGCGTGTCATTGCGAGGCGTTTGTCCGTACGGCTGATCCCTGTCCGGAAAAAATGGAAATGGGAGATTTCCCTATGGACAGAAAAAATGCGCCTATGTATAGGATGACCAACTTTTGCCTTTTGTTCGCCGGAGAGTGATCTGCAAGCCTCGGGCAATGAACTATGGAGTGGGACCTTTCGTGGGTAAGATACTGCTAATCGATGACGATCCGTTTCAGTGCGCCGCCGTTGAGTCCATCATCAAGAAGATGGGCTACGACTGCCATTGCGTGTATTCCGGGATAGAAGGGCTGACGCTCCTCAAAAGCAGCCATTTCGACATCATCTTTCTGGACCTCAACCTGCATGAGGGCAGCGGGCTGAGCCATATCCCTCGCCTGACCGAGCTTGATCCCGACGTGGACATTGTCATGCTCACCGGCGAATCGGACACCGACTGCATCTCCCAGGCCTTTGCCGCCGGGGTCAAAGACTACCTGGTCAAGCCCATCAAGGAAGACCGCTTCCGCCAGGTCATCCAGAACCTGTTACAGCAGAGGACCGTCCAGAAAGAGCAGACCGACTCCCTGGATCGCGACGAAATCATCGGCGACAGCACCGCCCTGAACCAGTGCCTCGAACGGCTGGCCATTTCCGCCAAGGGCACCGGCAACGTGCTCATCACCGGAGAGACGGGGACCGGCAAGGAGCTCTTCGCCCGTGCGCTGCACAACAATAGCGACCGCAAGGATAAGCGGTATATTGTGGTGGACTGCACCAACCTCCCCTCGACGCTGGCGGAAAGCCTGCTTTTCGGGCACGCCAAAGGGTCCTTTACCGGTGCGGACCAGGACCGCAAAGGGCTGTTTCACCTGGCCCACGGCGGCCCCCTGTTCCTCGACGAAATCGGCGACCTCGACCTGGGCATCCAGAAGTCCCTGCTCCGCGTCCTGCAGGAAAAGACCTTCCGCCCGCTCAGTTCAAGCAAGGAAGTATACAGTGATTTCAGGCTGGTGGCGGCCACCAACCGAAACCTTGAGGAGATGGTCGCCAGGGGCGAGTTCCGTAGCGACCTCTATTACCGACTCCAGAGCTTCATCATTGAGTTGCCGCCCCTGCGCGAGCGCAACGGCGACATCGAAATGCTGACCAAGCACTACCTGCCTACCCTCTGCAAGGAGAACGGCATGGAGGAGAAGGAGGTCGACCCCCAGTTCATCGAGACCCTGCGGCTCTACGACTGGCCCGGCAACGTTCGCGAACTGGTCAACGTTCTGCACGTCTCTCTTCAGAAGGCTCGCTTTTCCAAGTACCTGAATATTTATCACCTTCCTCAGCAAATGCGCATGCGTCGGGTGTTTCAGGACATGGGGGAAAACGACGGGCAGCCGCAGGAAGTCAACGTGATGCCGAACCTGTTCTCCCTGCCCACGACGGTCGAGGAGTTTCCAATCATGAAGGCGGCCCGGCAGGAGGCAGTGGATGCCATGGAACAGGCATATCTTCAGCGGCTGGTCCAGTTGAGCGACGCCTCCATTTCCACGGCCTGTAGGCTGTCCGGCCTTTCCCGTGCCCGCCTGTACGAGTTGCTGAGCAAGCACAATCTCTCTCTGAAAAACAACTGACGCGGTGCCGCATTCGGCTCCGGTATTCTTTTTTTGCGAACATCACTTTGGTGGCGCGAATTTTGCTTTTAAAACTACATGTACACTTATCAGACAAACAAGCGCATGCATGTTGCCGTAAAGGACGGTGAGGCGCTTCTTGAGATCGTCAACCGGCTTGAGGCGGCCGAGGTCCATGAGACGGCTCGCGGAGGGCCGGATGGTCGGGAGCGGCGGGTGGCCCCGCGCTTGTCGGTCACGCTTTCCGGGCTTGTAGAGGTGGTCAAGGCCAGCCAGGAAATCATGGTTTTTCCCGTCCTGATAAAGAATATTTCGCGGCAAGGCATGCTCCTGGAATTTATGGACAAAGGTCACGTCTTTGCCGGTATGCTCAAGCAAATCGAAGGGCTGAGCGTAACCTTCATGTTGGAGGATGCCATGGTCACCCTGGAATGCCTGCCGCGGCGTATAGTTCTGGATGACCCCGTGGAAATCGGAATTGAAGTTTCCGACGAATCCGAGCAGGGGGCCAGCATTCAGCGGTTCCTCATGTAGGCAATGCCGGTCAGTCTCTGCCGGAGGTGTACATTCCCTTTACCCGGCACGGCAGGTGGGCATGGCGGTATTCCATCACATCTCGCAATGTTAATAGAATAGCTTGGGTTAGCGCTGGCTGGGCAGACTCTGTGCCCGAACTCCCTGGTTCCCCTGTCGGATTGCCAGACACTTTTCTGCGGACGTCCGGCGAGTCTGAGGGGCCCGTCCTGTTGCGGCCATGTCGCAGGGTTGATTCCATTTTGTTGCCTTGCCATTTCCCGCAATAGTATAACTATTCAGCATAATGCAATAATGCCAAATCGCGCGGCCTTTATGAGATCAAGCCCTCTCTGAACAGCCGGCGCATGTGGCCCGCTGGCCAGTTGTTATGATGATGGCGGTATGTTTATTGCAAAAAAAATGAAAATTGTTGCGGCATTGGAAAGGGGCACCGGGGGGAACCGTCCCACACACTGCAAGAAGAGAGTCAAGGTAGCGGAAAAGATGTCTGAAGTGGTGAAAGTGTGTTTCGACATGAATCGGGAGAGTTTCCAGGCACTCCAACGTTTGGCCCGTGGAGAAGGGGTGGATTGTTCCAAGCTTGTTTCAAGTATTGTGGAGGGATGCCTGAAGGACTTCGTCAGCAGAGATTGGACGACAAATGGGAAGGAACGGCGGCGGTATCCCAGAGTGGATGTGTCAATTCCCGCGATATCATGCGTAAAGTTTTCCGACAGGGAGATGCGCAGCTACCCGGTGATGGTTGACGACATCTCACAGGGCGGGTTGCGCATATCGTTCAAGGACGTTTCTCCGGAAATGGGAGACAGGTTGGCGAATTCATCATTTTTCGAGGTGTTTTTCACCGTGCCCGAATTGTCACAGACAGTGTCGTTCTACTGCAAGCGACTCCGGCATAAATTCGAGCGCGATTTGACCGTGGTCGGCGTATTCGAAGGGGATAACGCCGAGACTGCCTCCATGATGGATATTATGTTACAACATTACGTTGCATAGACAAAGCGAGCCTGCTCGTGCAATATGAAGATCAATGGCATCACGCAAAGGAAAGGTCAGCATGGATTTGCAGAACGGAGTCGAACGTCGTAGAACCTTGCGCATCCGACGGTCTTCCCTGGTGGACAGCAGGCTGGAAGGTCTTGATAAGCCTAGCATAAAGATTGCCGAGACCAGGGACGAACTTGAGCAGGCATTTAGGACGGTCTATTCTGTCTACCGGTCAACCAAGTATATCACCGAGGATCATCCTTCGGAGATGTCTTTTAGTGTGCACAGCCTGCTCCCCACCACGTGTGCCTTTATTTTCAAGGAATATCTGAAGGTCATTTCGACAATGTCCTATTATGCCGACAGCGAGACCTTCGGCCTGCCCATGGATTCGTTGTACAAGAAGGAACTGGACGTTCTGCGTGCGCAGGGAAGAAAGATCGCGGAGCTCGGCGCACTGGCCACGCCTCGCCGGCGGCGGTGGTCCAACCTGGTCGTCTACCTGTCCAAGGCCATGTTCAACTACGGGCACCAGACCGGAGTGGACGACATGTGCATCATGGTCAATCCCAAACACGTCCGTTTCTACAAGGAAATTTTCCTGTTCGAGGACTTCGGCGAAGAGCGTTGGTACAAGGGCGTTGGCGCCCCGGCAGTGGCCTTGCGGATTTCGTTTCGTGATTATGACGACGCCATGCTCGATGCGTATGGCCAGTCCGATTTCGAAACGGACCTGCACAGCTTTTTCACCAAGGTCAACAACTCCATCATGGATCCCCATATCCTCTACCCTGTGGAAAGAAAAAGACCGCTGAGTCCGGAGAACTTGTGCTACTTCCTGGAGAAGCGTCCGGAAATTCTGGACTCGCTCACCAAGGAACAGCGCAACCGGTTCCGGCTCATGTACCACGACGCTTTTTATGCACTGGGCCTGGTGCAGCATTAACCCCTTTGTTTGAATAAGGACTCTGCCTTGAATAATCCGGAAATCCGGCAAAAACTGGACGTGTTTCACGTCGCAACCCATAATACATATCAAGAAGCGGCCTTTTGCCGGAATCTCGGGCTGCTCGACGCCAATGAGCAGAACCGGTTGCAGCGTGCAGTGGTGGCCGTGGCCGGGTTGGGTGGCGTCGGGGGCGGTCATCTGATTGCGCTTGCCCGCAGCGGAGTGGGCGGATTTCGGCTGGCCGACTTCGATCGGTTCGATCCGGTCAACGGCAACCGCCAATATGGGGCTACGGTCTCCGCGTTCGGGCGGGAAAAACTCCAGGTCATGAAGGAAAACGTCCTTGAGGTGAATCCGCACCTGTCGCTGACGGTTTTCGAGGAGGGCGTGACCGAGGCCAACGTGGACGCTTTTCTGGACGGCGTGGACCTGGTCTTGGACGGATTGGATTTTTTTGTCTTCGAAGTACGGCGAATGGTCTTCAAAAAGGCCCTGGAAAAGGGCATCCCGGTGATCACCGCCGGGCCCATGGGCTTCAGTTCGGCCCTGCTGGTCTTCACGCCCGACGGCATGGGCTTCGACGAATATTTCAATATCCGGGAGGAGGACACGTACATAGAACGTATCCTCAAATTCGCCATGGGGCTGGCTCCCCGGCCCACGCACTTCCGGTATGTGAACATGGATTTTGTGGATCTCCGGGCCAAGCGGGGGCCGTCCTTGGGTTGCGCCTGCCAGTTGTGCGCGTCCCTGGCCGTGACCGAGGCCCTGCGCCTGTTGCTCGGGCGCAAGGGAGTGAAGCCGGTCCCCTATTTCCAGCAGTTCGATCCCTATGCGCGCAAGTTTGTCAAGGGCAGGCTGCGCATGGGCAACCGGCATCCGCTCCAGCGCCTGAAGCTGTGGATCGCCAAGAACTATATGCTGGACCGTAACAAGGTCATCGGGCCGGTCAAGCCCGACCAGCCGGACCTGTCGGCCGACGGCATAGCCGCCGTGCGCGAATACGTCATCCGGGCAGGCATGCAGGCCCCGTCTGGCGACAACTGCCAGCCGTGGCGGTTTTCCGCCGGGGAGGAGACCATCTCCCTGTCCCTGGACAAGGGCACGGACGAGAGCTTTTTCAATGTCCGCCAGGCCGCGTCCATCGTGGCCTGTGGCGCGGCCATGGAGAATATGACCCTGGCCGCCCAGGCCTGCGGGCTTGACCCCGAGGTGGAGCTGAAGCCCGAAGAGGGCGCGGGCAAGATTCACATGGCCACGCTCACGCTGAAGCAGGGAAAAACCGTCCCCGAACCGATTCTGCATGACGCCGTCTGGCTGCGCTGCACCAACCGCAAGTTCTACCGCAAGGAGCCCGTTTCCGACGGTGTCTGGGACCATATCCGGGAGGCGGTGGAGCGGTTCCCCGGCACCAACCTGCAATGGATATCAGGCCCTGATCAATTGAAGATTTTCGCCGAGTCCGTGAGCCTGGCGGACCGCATCCGCACGGAGCATCGCGGGCTCCACGAGCATTTGAACGCCATGATCCGGTTCACGCAAAAGGATGCCGAGGAGACCCGGGACGGGTTCCCGCTCGGCAATCTGGAGGCGGGGAGGATGGGCAATCTGTTCCTCAAGGCGACCCGGTCCTGGCCGGTCATGAGCGCACTCAACGCCTTGGGCGCGTCGCGCGGCGTGGCCGCTCATTCGGGCAAGGGGATCCGTTGTTCGGGGGGCGTCGGCTTGATCAGCGCCCAGTCCCTGGACTCGGAGTCGCTGTTCCAGGCGGGGCGGGCGCTTGAGCGTGCCTGGCTGACCTTCACCCATTACGGCATTCGCTTCCAGCCTGCGGCCGCGCCCGCGTTGTTCCGGTTGCGATGGCTCCTGGAGGGAGAGGCATCCTTTTCGCCCGCACACGGTAAGTTGTTGGGCAAGGCATGGTCGCTGGCCGAGGATTGTTTCCCTGGGTTCCTGGCGACCAACCCCGTGCTTTTCTTCCGGGTGGGCTTCGGGCCGGGCATCAAATACGGCACCTACCGAAAGCCGCTCGCCGCATTCCTGACGAAATAAAACTAGTCCTTGCAGACGTAGAAACGTTTGGCTAGGCGCTTGTTCAGGGCCACGGGCACCGTGACCTTGTCCGTCCTGCGCCTTGCGGCCGGGCGGGCCAGGGTCATGTGCGTGACGAAGGCACGGGAAAAGACGTCCCGGCCGAGTCCGACCCTGTCGGCCAGCGCCTTCATCTCCTCTTCGGTCAGGCTGGCCATGATCGAATCGCGGTATTCCTTCTTCATCAACTCGTTGTAGGTCAATCCGAACAGGTTGACATGCAATGCTGTCATGAATTTCGACAACCGCTTCAGGTCCCGGATGACCACTGCGCCCTCGGGCTTGGCCACCCGGAGCATCTCCCGGACCAGCCCTTCGGGCTCGGGGATGTGGTGGAGCATGTTGTGGCAGAAGACCGCGTCGAAGGTGTCGTCGTCAAAGGGGATGCGGGAGGCGTTCCCCTTGACGAACTCCACGTTGCGCACCCCTTCCTTTTCGGCGTTCATGCGGGCGATGGCCAGCATGTCCTCCGACAGGTCGATGCCGGTGACCTGCGCTCCCGAGTGTTTGGCCACGCCGATGGCGATCCAGCCGGTGCCGGTGCCCACATCAAGAAAACGCCCCTGGGCCGGGGCGAGATTGACCACCGACTCCACGAAGCCGGCGTGCAGGATGTCGAGGAACTTGCGGGTCAGGCCGTCGTAGGCGGCGGCCTCCTCGCGGCCCATCATCACTTCTTCTTCAAGCTTGCGCGGGGGGATGCTCATGGGGGCTCCGAATAGCAAAAAGCGGGGCCAACATTGTTGGCCCCGCGTATCGGTTAATTGAAGGCAACCGTTCGGTTAGGCGTTGTTGCGGCGGCGACGAGCGTAGGCGAAGCAGCCGATCATGCCCAGGCCGATCAGCAGGAAGGTGCTGGGCTCGGGAACAGTAGTCATATTCAATTCGCCGGACTGGGCGGCGAAATCCCAACCGCCGGTGCCGGACTGGACGTTGACGGCGCCGTAGATGTCAGACTCACCATTGTTGTAAGCGTTGGAGTCGATGAGCTCGCTGAAGTTGTTGTTGGAAGTCACGCTACCGAAGAACGTACCCTGAGACTGAGTCGCGCTCGTGCCGCCGGAGAACTGGGCAAGCTGAGTGTAACCGGGCAGAATGCCTTCGTCGAAGTCGAAGGTGGCAAACTGTTCGCCCAAGGCCCGGGAGGTGCCATAGAAGGTTTCAAACCAGGAGAGGTTGAGATTACCGTCCGTCATGTCGAAATCCGCGCCGGGAGCGGCAAAAGCTGCGTTTACCGTACCACCGGAGTAGAGAGCGCTGTGACCACCCGTGAACAACAGGGCGGTAGGGGTAGCACCCTCGTATTCGACACGCGCGATCCTCAGGCCCCAGAAAACACCCGTCACGGATTGCGGAGTATCCGCGGTCTTCACCCAGTTATATGTGGCCGGATCCACGCCGGTATCCGATACTTGGTTGACGTCGTAAACACCCCAGAGATACATGGCGTTACCGGCATCAAGATTAGCCTGAATGCCCGCAATGGCGGCGCCGGGGCTGCTGGTGTCGATGTTTGCGTACTGGGCACCGCTTCCGTTGGTAATCTGCTGGGACATGCTGAAGTTCCACAGGTAGGTGGAGTCGCCGCTGTCCATGCCCAGGAAGTTTGCTTGAGCGACGCTGGTGAGCATCAGCGTCAGGGCCAAAGTCGCGAAAATTGCAGTAAGTCTCTTCATAGTCGTTGCCTCCATAAAGGTGTGCGTTTCCCTACATGGTAGCAAGGGGTGTGCCAAATTGTTTTTCCTTGATTTCATTGAGTTTTTAATTCTAAAACTTACGGACTCGCCATAGACTGTAAGATATCCCGACGGAATATTCGGTACACTTGACAGTTACCAGAACAGCCACCGGCCGGTGACGAGGACGTAGCCGCCGAGGAGGAGATTGGTCAGTCCGTGGGACACGACGCACTGCACGACGCTGCCGGTGCGCATATATATATAGTTATAGGCCGCACCGGCCAGGATGCCCGCCAGCCACAGGTGATGTTCGAGGCCGAACAGGACGGCCGTGGCCGTGAAGGTGAAGAGGGTGAAGGTGCCGTGCCGGACCGCGGTAAAATTCTTGTCCACCAGGTAGCGGGTCAGGAAGGAGCGCCAGAAGAGTTCCTCCATGACCGGCACGATCACGGCAGCGCCGAACAGCCGGACGGCGATCATGGGCAGCCGCAATCCCCCGAACTGGTTGGGGTCGAATCCCTGGGAGGCGCCCATGGTGGCGAAGGGCAGGTCGAGGTTGATCCACAGGAGAAACACGGCCGCGCCCAGGCCGAGGCTCAAGAGCGTGTCGCGGGTGCGGGCGAGTTCCGACCAGCGCAGTTCGTCGTAGCGCTTCCACAGCCAGAGCAGGCTCAGGCCGACCAGGCCGATCTTGAGCGGGTAGAGGGCGGCCGCCGTGTGGGCGGAGATCTCGAACAACCCCGACCGGCTCCCGATTTCCGGGACCGCGACAAAGGCCATGTACAGGCAGAATGGGAGGATGCGGTCGATGAGCGGCGTCATGGGAACCTCAAGGCTGGCCGTTGACGATGGAGTTGAATTCGGAGCCGGCGGCCTTGTCCGTCAGGATGAAGACATCGCCGGTCAGCCCCGTGACCATGCCTTCCCTGGGTTCCAGCTCGACAAGGACTTCGAGCACGATCTTGTCCACCTTTTCGCCGGGGGTCCGGGGCGGTATCTCGGTCAGCTGCATGGTGCCCGCCTTGCGCAGCACCCGGCCCTTGATCCGTTCGTCGCCAAAGGCCTCGCTGGTGAAGAAGGCCTCCTGTCCCGCATGGACATAGGTGACGAATTTTTGGTCCAGCTCGGCCCGGACGTTGAACTTGCTGACGTCGGCCACGGTCATGACCGGGGTCTCCACGAAGACCGAGACGTGTTCGCCCGGCAGCCGGTGCCGCCGCAGGACGATGCCGTCAATGGGCGAGCGGAGCACGGTCTGGTCGAGCTGGGCCTCGGCTTCCAGGGCGCTCTGCACCGCAGCCTGATACTCGGCCCAGGCCATGAGGATGTCCTCCTTGCGCGACTGGTTCTCGGTGATGAGCATGCGTTGCACAGCCTCTTCGTGCTGCTTTTCGGCCACCAGAAAGTCCTTGGTCGCCCGGTCCACCTCTTCCTTGGCGATGAGGTTCTTGGCGAGCAGTTCCTTGCGTCGGTTCATCTCGTTGCGGGCGTTGATCATGACCGATCGGGTCCGTTGGACCACGGATTGTGCCTCGCTCTTTTCCTCCTTGCGCGCCCCGGCCACCAGTTTGTCGTAGTAGGCCTTTTTGGCCTGGGCGTTGGCCTTGGCCGTAGCCAGGTGCGCCACATACTGTGCATCGCGGAGATAGGCCAGGGGTTGCCCCTTGGTGATATGCTCGTCCTCTTCAACCACCACGGATTCGATCACCCCGCTGATCTCGAAGGCGAGGTCGCGCTCCTCGGTGGCCGGTTCGACGCGGCCGTATGCCGCCACCCACGGGGAGCGGTCGCTGAGCGGTGGAGTCGCGGCCATATTCTCGGTGGAGGTGCCGACGTCGGGCAGGTAGTCCGACAGCCATTGCGGCGATGCCTGGACCACATAGACCGCGGCGCCGATGGTGATGGCCAGGAGCAGCAGTACGATTTTCATGGTTTCCTCTCTGGAGCCTTTGCCCCGTCCAGGGGCTGTGGGTGAAGCAGGCCGTCCTCGATGGTCACGATGCGGTCGGCGAATCCCACGGTTCTCGGGTCATGGGTGACAACGACCACGGCACAATCGCCCTTCTTGGCCAGGGAGTGCATCAGTTCCATAACCTGGTGGCCGTTGACCGAGTCCAGGGCGGCCGTGGGCTCGTCGGCAAGGATAACCTGCGGCGATCCGGCCAGGGCGCGGGCAATGGCCAGCCTCTGCTTTTGCCCGCCGCTCATGGTCGAGGGCTTGACGTGGGCCTTGTCGTCCAGTCCCACGTCGGCCAGAGTCTTCATGGCCGTGTCTCTGGCCCGGCGTCGGGTGTAGCCGCGCAGGTCCAGGGCGACCATGACGTTTTCGAGGACGTTGAGGGTCGGGAACAGGTTGTATTCCTGAAAGATGTAGCCGATGTTGTCGAGGCGGATCCTGCCCAGTGCACGTTCGGACAGGTTGGCGACGTCGCGGCCCGCCACGGAGATAAAGCCGGAAGTAGGCTTGAGGATGCAGCCCATGATGGAGAGCAGGGTGGTCTTGCCGCTGCCGGACGGGCCCATGAGCATGAGCAGCTCTCCCCGGAGCACGTCCAGGGTGGCGCTGCGCAGGGCGTACTCCCGGTTGTTGGCCGGGCCGTATGCCTTGGAGATGTCCTTGAGCACGATGGCTGTTTTCGCCGTCATCCTACCGCCCCTTGAAGACCAGGATCGGGTCGAGCGTCATGACCTTGCGGATGGAGATAACCGCCGAGCTGACGCACATGAACAATGTCAGGAAGAACATGCCCCCACCCAGCAGGGGGGGGATGACAATGGCCGTTGCCGAAAAATTGCTGAACCGGGAAACAATGATTGAGATGGCGATGCCGAACCCGTAGCCGAGCAGGGCGCTCAGGGATGCCTGGGTGAGCAGGATGCCGTATATATAGGAATTGGGCGCGCCCATGGCCTTGAGGGTGGCGAACTCCGAGATGTGGTCCAGGGTGGTGGCGTACAGAGTCTGGGCCACGATGACCATGCCGACAACCAGGCCGAGAAAGGCGGCGATGAGGATGCCCGTGCCTGCGCCGGTATTGAACATCCAGTAACGCTGGGTCTTCCAACTGAATTCCTTGGTGGTGTATACGTCTACTCCCTGGACGTGCCGACGGATGGAGTCGCGCAAGGCCTCGGGCGAGACGCCCTTGTCCGCTCGCACCAGAATATAAGTGAATTCACCCGGTTTGAGACTCGAAACCTTCCATGCCGTATCCAGGTTGGCAAAGACGAAGGGCGAGGTGGTGAAGGAGCGGATGCCTTGGCTGAACCCGACCACGCGGACCCGCTTGTCGTTGATCTCCGCGACCGTTCCCTGTTTGGATATACCGAGTTTGTCCGCGTAGAGCTGGTCAGGGATGATCCCGTCGCGCAGGTCCAGGAGGTCGGTGGACCCGACCTTCAGGCCCCAGGGGCCACCCATTCCCTTGGCCGGCTCGAACCCGATAATTTGAATCGATTCCTGGCCGCCGTCCGGCTTTTTCCAGTTGGCGAACTGCGTGATGAACTTGGCGGCCGAGGCCACGCCAGGAGTTGATAACGTGTCGTAATACTTGCTTTCCTTGAGCGGCAGGGCGATGTCGAAATTCTTGACACCGGGCGAGGTGACCCAGACGTCGGCACCGGAATTGTCGATGACCGACGAGATGGTCGTGGTGAACCCAAGAAAGAGGCCCACCTGGATGGTGATCAGGACCACGGAAAAGACGATCCCGGTCAGAGTGACGACCAGGCGGAGCTTGTCGTGAAGGAGGTTCTGGCAGGCTATGGTTGTAATCATTGTGGTTTGGTTGTTCTCGTTGATGACTATATCAAATAGCAAATTTAGAGCCAGGGTGCCAACCGGAAAGATGCCATCCACCGTATGTTTCGGCATCCATGACGTTTGTGCAAAATAATGGTTGGCAGGGGGGATGCGGCCGTGTCCGATCCCCGGCCCTCGCATTGTGTCCGGAATAGCGCCGTCATTTGGTCCGGGAAAATCGGACAGTAGTGTTTTCCATAATATATCATATCGAGATAATTTGGTTTTAATTCATAATCAGACAGAGTGGAATCTATGAATAGATCAAGTCTATCTAAACGCTGATGATTGATAGACCAAGATGCTAATCCGGTAAAAACAATCGTACGCTTCTGAAAAAAAAGATTCCCCCTGTGGAAAAGTTTCAAGATTATTTTTTAGATTGTTACTCGTCTTTTTTTAGACAATTTGCTGTCTCCCAAAACCGTATTGAGCAAGGGATGAAAAGTCTGTATTTACCGGACTCATTCATACGGAATTTTATTTTCTGAATGGGGATAATATATTTAACCATTTGTTTTAATTTGTATTTAATTCTGTAAATGCTACTGGCATGATTCTAGCTAGATAGCCTCGCCTGGAGCACGAAGAACCGTTTTGGGAGGTTGCCGTGAAGCTGAGGAATTTTATATACCTGATCTTGGTCCTGATAGTTCTCGCCGGCTGCGGGAAAAGCGACGTCACCAGCATGCTGAACGAGGGTGAGCAGTACCGGACCGATGGCAACTATTCCGGCGCCATTGTTATCTATAAGACGATCCTCGACGAGCATCCCAATGAGTTGAAGGCCCGGCTTGGCCTGGCCAAGTCGTACCTGGCCACCGGGAAGCTGGACCAGGCCCGCAAGAATTTCGAGAAATACCAGCTCCAGAATCCTTACGACAAGGAACTGAATTACGATCTGGCCCGCCTGGAGCGTTTTTCCAAGAACCGGCCCAAGGCGTTGGAGTATATCAGTGCCTATTGTTCGGATCATGCGGATTCCGTGGACGGCGCGTTGCTCTATGGACAGCTCTTGCTCGAGGATGGAAAGGACAAGCAGGCCGAGGAGTGGTTCCGCAAGGCGCTCCAGATGGCCCCTGATCGCTATGAAGGGCGCATCGGTATGGCCACGGTCTACAGGAGCCGGGGCCAGATGGATGCCGCGGACAAGGCCATCGCAGAGATATTGGCCAAGGATCCGACCAACCGCTCCGCCCTCTATTTCAAGGCATCCCGCGAATTGGAGCAGAAGGATAAGAAGGCCTACCGCCAGACGTTCACCGCCATCAGCGATGCCTACCCCCATGATTTGTATGCCAAATACATCAAGGCCCAGGCCCTGTTGGAGGAAAAGAAGTTCGACAAGGCTGACCAATTGGCCCAGGAACTCAAGGCCATGGCTCCCAAGATGCCTTACAGCGACAAGATCATCGGCTTGTCCATGTATCTGCAGCAGAACTATCGGGAGGCTATCAACGCCTATCACAGGGCCTTGTCCATACGGCCCGACGTCGATTCGGAGTTCTTCCTTGGCTTGAGTTACTACGCCGTGGGCGATCTGGAGACGGCCATCAGCCATCTTCGGCTGGCGGTGGACCGCGCGGAGGACTATGTCCAGGCCCGGGAGATGATTTCCGTCATTCTCCTGCAGCAGAACCGGTTGGACGAGTCCATCGCAGAGGCCCGCAAGATCCTTGAGAAGGATGCCGACAATACCGCCGCCAGGATGACCTTGGCCGACGCCTTGACCATGAAGGGCGAGACCGAACAGGCTATCGAGCAATATGAGGCCGTCGCCGAGAAACGTCCCGACGACAGCACCACGTTCCTCAAGATGGGAGCGCTGAACTATTCGATGGGCAACGTGAAGCAGGCCGAGAGCGACCTGACCCGTGCCGTGACCGCGTCGCCGGATTCCATCCGTCCCATGGTTATTCTCTCCGCCTTCTATGTTAAGAACGGCGAGAAGGACATGGCCCGGAGCACCCTCGAAGGAGGACTGAACGGGAGCAAGAATGATTCCATCCTCTATTTCCTCCTCGCTAGGGTGGAACTCTCGGACAACAATGTCGACAAGGCCAAGGAATATCTTTCCAAAGCCAAGGAGAGCAACCCGGACAACCCCGATCCCTATCTGACCCTTGCCGCCCTGCACCTGGCCCAGAAAAATCCCGACGGCGCACTCCAGGAATATACGGCCCTGCTTGAGCGCAAGCCCAACTATGCCCGCGCCTGGCTGGGCAAGGCCCTGGTGCTGCAACTCCTGCACCGCCCGGACGAGGCCGACCAGAGCTTCCAGGAGGCGTTGAAGACCAACAGCCCCGAAGCATATATCAGCTATGCCGAGAGCCTGATGCGCAGCGGCGAGCAGGACAAGGCGCTGGCCGTGCTTGAGGACGGCCGCGGCAAGCTGCCTTTCAACGCTGCCATAGAACGTCTCCGGGCGCAGGCCCTGTTGTCCATGAAGCGGTATGACGACGTACTGGCGCTCTGCGACGACCTGGAAGAGCACAGCCGAAGTGCTGCCCTGGGGCTGCGCACCCGGACCTATATGCTCAAAGGCGATTCCGACAAGGCCGTGGGGTCGGCCAAGCAAATTATCGAATTCTTCCCCGACCAGTCGGTGGGTTACCTGACCCTGGCCGAAATTTATGGCAGCATGGGCGACAAGACCAACCAACTGGCGACCCTGGAAGAGGGGCGGAAACATTGCGAAGCCGATTCGCCCATCCTGGTGGCCCTCGGCAACGTTTATCTCGCCTCCGGGGAGGCAAAGAAGGCTTTGAGCTACGTGGACGCGGCCATCAAACGCGACGAGAACAATCACGTGGCCAGAACCGTCCGTGGCAACATTTGCACGGTGCTGGGCAAGGACAAGGATGCAGTGGAGAGCTACAACAAGGCGCTCCAACTGTCTCAGCGTTATGTCCCGGCCCTGAACAATCTGGCCATGCTCTACCTGAAGGATCCCAAGACCCGGCTCGAGGCCCTGAGGCTGAGCTACACCGCCTACATGCAGCAGCCCGGCGAGGCCGCGGTTCTGGACACCTTCGGGTATGCCCTGGCTGTCAACGGGCGCAACGACGAGGCCGTGCAGATCCTGGAAAAGGCCTTGGAGGCCGACGCGGAAAACTCGGAAATAGAATACCACCTCGGATATGCCTACAAGCAGTCCGGTAAGATCGATAAGGCCTTGCCCTTGCTGGAGAAGGTCGCGAATTGTTCCAACTGTTCACAGGCTGGTGAGGCCAAGAAACTCCTGGCCGCCATCAAGAGCGAATAGTTCGGGAACGTTAGGAAGGAGAGAGACAATGGTAGCAATAGCATCCGTCAGGGTTTTTAAGGACTTCCTGCTCCTGGTCGTGGCACTGTTTTTGTGCTCGGTGATGTTGTTCAATGAGCCGACCGAGATGCTCGCCCTGTTGGAAGGGCGTCCGGCGGACGTGTCGATACTGATCGGAGTCATTCTGATTTCGTTCCTGGTCGTGCATATCATCGTCCATTACATGGCCCCGGCGCGCAATGCCGGAGTGCTGGGACTGGTCATCAGCCTGATCGTGGCGTCGAACATGACCTTCTTCATCTATTGGCAGACCGACTTGTTCAAGCGGCTTGAGGAGATGATCCTGGTTCTGTTGTGCCTGTTCGGCCTCAACCACACCCTGTGGCTCCTGTTCTCCTCCTATTGGAGAAAGATCATGGTGCATCGGGTTATCATCGTGGGCAACGGCGCGTTGGCCCAGGACATGCGCCTGTTGGCCGCCCAGTCGGGTGGACGATACGAGTTCAAGGATTATGTGGAATGCAAGTCCGGGGACTTTGCCGACCCCGCGGCCCAGGTGGACCAGCCCACCAACAGAATCCTTGAGGCAGCCAGACGAGCCAAGGCGAGCAAGATCGTGGTTTCCCTGAGCGAGCGCAGGGCCGCCTTCCCCCTCCAGGAAATTCTGAACTGCAAGTTGAGCGGCATCGAGGTCCTCGAGGCTCCGGAGTTCTACGAACGGGTCAATCAGAAGCTGATGCTCGAAAAAATCACCCCGAGTTGGTTCATCTTTGCCAAGGGGTTCAAGATCATAGGCATTCGCCGCTTCATCAAGCGGGTACTGGATCTGGCATTTTCCATGGTCGGCATCATTCTTGTTTCGCCCATCCTGCCCCTGGTCATGATCGGCATCAAGCTGGATTCCCCCGGGCCGGTACTCTTCAAACAGATTCGCGTGGGCAAGGGCGACAAGGAATTCATCATCTACAAATTCCGCAGCATGCGCCAGGACGCTGAACGGAAGTCCGGCGCCGTCTGGGCCCAGGAGAACGACAACCGGATCACCCGGTTCGGCCAGTTCCTCAGGAAGTCCCGCATCGACGAGATTCCGCAGCTGTTCAACGTGCTCACGGGCAGCATGAGCCTGATCGGCCCCCGCCCCGAGCGGCCCGAGTTCGTGCAGGACCTCAAGAAGATCGTGCCCTATTATGCGGAGCGGCATTTCGTGAAGCCGGGGATTACCGGCTGGGCGCAGGTCTCCTATCCGTATGGGGCCTCCGTGGAGGACGCCTTTGAAAAATTGCGCTATGACCTGTATTACATTAAAAACTATTCCCTTTGGTTCGACTTCAAGATTATGTTCAAGACCGTGTCGGTCGTGTTGAAGAAGATGGGCCGGTAGGCAAGGAATGAGGTGATCCCGTGAAAAAATTGTTGCTGGTGTTGCTGGTCGTATTGTGTTTGCCCGTCCTGGCCCATGCGGAGGATTACGTCGTGGGTGAAGGAGACACTCTGTCCGTACACGTGTGGGGCGAGGATGAACTCAAGTCCACCGTCATCGTCCGTCCCGACGGAAAGATGTCCATGCCGGGCATCGATGACATCATGGCCGCAGGCAAGACCGTGCCCGAGTTGAAAAAGGAAGTCACTGTACAGCTTTCCAAACTGGTCAAGAGTCCCATCGTCAGCATCTCCCTGCTCAAGAGCGTCAACAGCCGCGTCTTCGTGGTGGGCGGCGGCGTCCAGCCGCAGGTGTACGACATGCCGCAGCGCACTACCCTGCTGCACGTGCTCGCCTCGGTGGGCTCCCTGGATGCGGCAGATTTGACCAAGGCCTATGTCTATCGCGAGGGGAAAAAGGTTATGTCCGATTTTTCCGGACTGTTCAGCAAGGGTGAATTCGACAAGGATATTCAACTCGAACCCGGGGACATGATTTTTCTGCCGGTGAAATATGAGCGCAATGTTTTTGTCATCGGCGCGGTGAATCAGCCTAAGGCGATCTTTTTCCATGAGGGTTTCACCGTCCTGGACGCCCTGCTCCAGGCGGGCAGTTTCAGCAAATACGCGGATGAGGACGAGGTCCTGATCATCCGCAAGGACGGCGACAAGAAGATCACCATTCCCGTCAAGACCAAGGACCTGATCAAAAAAGGTGATCTGAGCCAGAATGTCCTGCTCCAGGCGGGCGACTATATCGTCGCCAGTGAAAGCTTCTTCTAGGCTGAACCGATGACGGACAACAAATTCGATACGTCGGGGCCTGACGCCTCATTCGACATCATGCGCTACGTCCACCTGGTGGGCGAGCGCAAGGGATTGTTTGTATTCATCGCCTTGACGGTCATGTTCGCGGCCGTCGTCACGAGCTACGTCCTGCCCAAGAAGTACGAGGCCAAGAGTATCGTCTTCATCGAAGAAAACGTCATCAGCGACCTGGTCAAGGGTATCGCGGTCACGCCGTCCATGGACACCAAGATCAAGGCCATCAAGGTGACCATGCTCAGCCGCAACATGCTCTCCAAGGTCATCCAAGGGCTGGACCTCGATGTGAGCCTCAAGAACAAAGTCTCCCTGGATGGGCTGATCGCGAGTCTGCGCGGGCGGATTCGAATCGGACTGGACGAGAGGCGCGGGGTGTTCGACATCCGTTTCGCGGATACCGACCCGGTGCTCGCACGGGACGTGGTCAATACCCTGACCCGCGTCTATATTGAGGACAGCGTGTCCAACAAGCGCAAGGAGTCCTTCGAAGCAACCCGCTTCCTGGCCGAGCAGATCGACGTTTTTAAAAAGCGCATCGACGAGGCAAGGAAGAATATCGAGGACTTCAAGGTGGCTTCGGGCAAGGTGCTGGCCACCAACGAATACACGGTCAGGCGCGAGATCGAGAGAGGAGAGGATGAGATCAAGGCCATAGATATTCAAATGAACTCTCAGGAGGCCTCACGCAAGGTGTTGTTGACCAATTCACCTTCCCGAACTCGCCTGAGGAAACAGGAACAGGCCTTGAATGATATGCTTGCCCGCTACACCGAAAATCATCCGCAGGTGAAACAGTTGGAGAGCGCCATTGCCGAGACCAAGCGGCAGATAGCGCACAACGGCGAGGAGGAGTTGTCCCTCATCTACAGCTCGCCGGAATACCAGCATATTAAAGTTCAGATAAAGGCCCTGAAGGCCCAGAAGAAAAATATCGAAGAGGAGATCGCGGCAAACAAGGCCCTCCTGGATCAGCTGCCCAAGGCTCAGGCCCAGTTGCAGGAGCTTCAGCGCAAGGAGCAGAACGAGGTCATCATCTACGAGAAGCTGGTCTCCCGCTATGGGCAGTCCGAGGTCTCCAAGGAGATGGAACTGCAGGACAAGGCGGTCTCCTTCCGGGTGCTCGACCCGGCGGTGGTCCCGACCATCCCGGCCAGCCCCAACCGTCCCCTGATCATGCTCGCGGGCATGGCCGCCGGGGTGGGCATCGCTTTCGGGGTGATTTTCCTTATGGATCTCATCGATCCGTCCATCAAGAACGTGGATGATTTGCGCGCGTTCGGCATCCCGGTGCTCGCGGTCATCCCCAAGCTCAAGAACGTCGAGGAGGAACGAAAGATCTCCCGGCGCAATCTTCGAATTTATCTTATCGGTGCCGTGGGCTTTCTGATTGTCCTGGCTTTCTTCGGCACGGAGTTTCTGAGCCTGGGTATTGTCGACAAGTTGATCGAGAAAGGCGCGGCCGTCGTGCAGCAATGGAGGATATAAGGCATGAGCAGAATAGAAGACGCACTGAAGAAGGCTTCGGAGAAACGGGACGAGACCCGGCGCCGGGAGCCGGAGAAGGCGGCCGTCACGGCACCCGTCATGGAGGCCGCAGGCCCCGTGGAAAAGCCTTCCCTGGATTTATTGCCGGTGCAGTCGGATTGCCTGGACCGGGCACGGCAGCAGCGCATGCTGGTGGCCATGAACGAACCGGTCTCTCTGGCCGCCGAGGAATTCCGCAAGCTCAAGCAGATCCTGGTCCGGAAGACCAAGCGCGAGGGGTTCCAGAACACCATCCTGGTGACCAGCGGAACGGTCGGGGAGGGCAAGAGCGTGACCGCCGTGAACCTGGCCATCAGCCTGGCCCAGGAGTTCGACCACACCGTGCTGCTGGTGGACGCCGATATCCGCTCCCCCAGTTGCCATGAACTCCTGTGCATGGAGAACGGCTACGGCCTGTCCGACTGCCTGGTCGACGGCTCTCCCATCAGCAAGGGACTGGTCAAGACCGGCATCGGCAAGCTTTCCTTCCTGCCCGCAGGCTCGGTCGTGCCCAACGTGGGCGAGCTCCTGGCCTCCAAACGGATGACCGAGTCCCTGGCCGAGATGAAGAATCGGTACGCCGACCGCTACATCATCATCGACTCGCCGCCGGTGCTGCCCTTTGCCGAATCACGCAACCTGAGCCGCCTGGCCGACGCTGTGGTCCTGGTCATCAAGGAGGGGCAGGCGTCCCAGGCGGACCTGCGGGATACCATCGAAGCCTTGCAGGGGGCCAACATCCTTGGCGCGGTGTACACACAGGCCAGCCGGACGCACCGCAGCCTGAACACGGACGCGTACATGAAGTACAAGTACTACCACTATGCCAGCTAAACGGACATGACCGGATCCTAATGTACGAAGAATTCTTTAATTTTGGCTCCAAGCCGTTCGACCTCCTGCCGAATCCGGACCTGCTCTATTTGAGCCGGACCCACGGCAAGGCGTTGTCGTACCTGCGGTACGGTATCGAGGAACGGGCGGGGTTCATCCTGCTCACCGGCGACGTGGGCGCCGGCAAGACCACGCTGATCCGGTTGCTGATCAAGGACCACCTGGACAATGTGGTCCTGTCCAAGGTGACCAACACCAAGGTAGACTCCCATCAACTGTTGACCATGATCAACGACGATTTCGGTCTCGAAACCGAAGGGCGGACCAAAGCCGCCCTGGTGCGGGAGCTGAATGAATTCCTCATTGACCAGTACGCCCTGGGCAAGCGGTGCGTCCTGATCATCGACGAGGCTCAGAATCTGTCCGCCGAACTCCTGGAGGAGGTGCGCATGCTCTCCAACCTGGAGACGGACGGCGGGAAGCTGTTGCAGATCATTCTCGCGGGTCAGCCCGAACTCAAAGAGACGCTCAACAGCCCGACCTTGTTGCAACTGCGCCAGCGCATCCAGATCGGTTGCCATTTGTCGCCGCTCAAGCCCGACGAGGTTAGGGACTATATCCTTTACCGTATGGAATGCGCGGGCAACCGGGAAGCTGTCGATTTTTCCGACGAAGCGTTTGCCCTGATCGCCGAGCAGACCCGAGGGGTCCCCCGGCTCATCAATATCCTGTGCGACTATCTGCTTATCGACGCCTTTGCCGCCGGTCGGCGCGAGGTCGGGGAGCAGGACGTGACCGAGATCATCGCGGAACTGGATTTCGAGCGGCAATACTGGCCGGAAAAGAAAAGTAAACGGCCTGCCTCCGGCATGGTTCAGAGCCGTGGACGCAGCATGCCCGGCCAGGCCCAGAAGGTCCTGCGCGCCATCCGTACTCTCGAGGACCGGATGGATTATCTCGAGCGCCAGGAGAACAGAAATTCCCCCTCGACCATGGTGGGTCTCCTGGACCGAATCGAGGAGCTGGAAAAGCAGGTCGCTTTGCAGAGGCAGCAACTCGAAGGGTTAAGGCTCTCCATGCCGGATCGGGTGATGCTCACCCGGATGGAAACCCCGGCCCGGCCCGCCGAGGAGCCCGAGCGGCCCCGCAAGAGAAGTTGGGCCTACAGGCTGTTGTTCGGAGGGGAATAATATGGCGCCGGACACTTGCAAATATTTGATGTTGAACGTAAAGCAGAGTATATCTGAGGCGTTTTTTTATCGTTCGGACATAAACCGTTTTGATTTTTCTGGAACCCGTGATGCCATCAACCCTCCCGAAACTGATTGTGACCGCGCTGCTTCTTGCGTGCCTGTGCCCGGTGGCGTCGGCCGCGGATCTGACCTTTCATCCCCGTATACGGGTGACGGGGGAGTACAACGACAATGTGGAGCAGACCAAAGGCGGGAAAGGGGACTGGTTGGCCATCGTCAAACCCGGCCTGAGCATGACGTACGACCACAGCAGGGTGCTCATGAACCTGTCCTACGATTTCGAGCACAAACGTTACCGCAACAAGGTGAAGGGCGACGAGTACAACAACTATCTGAATTCGGCACTGGCCGTGGAAGCCGTCAAAGACCTTTTTTACGTAGACGTTTCCGACACGTATCAAAAAGTTTACGAAAATGTGAACAGGGGCGATGTGCCGGAAGGCGATACCAGCAATGGGACCACGGACCAGAACACCTTTACCCTCAATCCGTATTTCAGTTTCCCCTTGCAGGAACGGACGATGTTGACAACGGGCGGCCGGTTTCAGGATATTTGGTATGCGAAAGAGGGCAATGTGGACAAGCGGGTGTACTCTCTCTATGCCAATGTGAACCACGAGTTGACCGAGCGGCTGTCCCTTCAGGTAGGCGCGGCTTACGACAAACAGGCTCCTCGGTTCGAGGAGGGCGGATTCAATCGCTACAGCACCACCTTTGGGGCCGAGTACGCGTATGCGGAGAACTCCTTCGTGGAGATGAGCATCTCGCCCACCTACACGGATTATGTCATCGAGGGCTCCTCGGACAAGCAGTACGTCCCCTATTCGTTGCGCATCACGCATGCCTTTACCGATACGCTGATCGCCACAGCCTATACCGAGATGAGCTTCTCGGAGGATCCGAAATCGGCCGTGACCAAGAACCAATTCAACCACGGGGTGGGGCTGGATCATCAGTACAAGCGGGGGCACGTCGGCATCAAATTGGAATACCGGGATTACCAATCGGAAACCACCTCCAGCAGGACGACTTACTGGCGGCCGAGCATACAGGGATCGCACGTACTCACGGAGCGGCTGGGGCTCGACTACAATGTCTACATGGAAATGGATACGAATCCGGACAGCGACAAGTACCTGTTCCTGTTGGCCAACCTGCGTTACGCACTCTCGGAAGACTTCACCTGCAGCCTCAACTATCGTTTCAAGGACAACGATGCGGAGCGGTATGCGGAGGACTACGTATCCAACACCTTGGGAATTTCTTTGTCCTGGGTACACTGAGGATATGGGGAGGTAGCAGAGACAAGAAGCGCATAACAGACGAGCCCGATCCCGGCCACAGGGATTTCGGAGACACCGAGTGACCACACGTTTGCGACAGATTTGCGGCAGGGCGCATGCCCGTCCGACCGGCTTCGAGATGGAGCTGAAATCCCGAAAGGCAAACTGGGGTCGGTGGCGAGCAAGTGCAGATCGTTTGGACAACGCAGAAGATCGAGCACTTTTTTTGTGCGGAAAAGCCGGCTTGAGCCGGGGGATCGGGTGACGGAAGCATGATGACGCTTAGCGAGACACTGGACAGGTACAAATGGTGGCTGCCGGCCGTGCCGCTTGTTTTGGGGGCGGTATACTGGGCCATCATCCAGCGGATGGTCGCCAACTGGTATCTGGACGACAACTATTCCCACGGGTTTCTCATTCCAATCATTGCCGCCTGGTTTGTCTGGCGGGATTGGGACATTCTCAAGGAGATCGAGGTCAAACCCTCCTATTGGGGGCTTCCGGTCATTTTTCTGGGGCTGGCGCAACTGGTCTTCGCCTGGCTGGGGACGGAATTCTTCAACATGCGTCTGTCGTTGATCGTGGTCCTGGCCGGATGCGTCCTCTATCTCTTCGGAGCCGGTGTCTTCAAGCGACTCCGGCTGCCCCTGGCCTACCTGGTCCTCATGGTGCCGCTGCCCTATATCCTCTATGATGCCATGGCGTTTCCGCTCAAGCTGTTCGTGGCCAAGGTGTCCGTGGGTTCGCTCAAATTAATGGGCTACGCCGTGTGGCGGGAGGGCAACATCATCGCCTTTCCCAACATCGTCCTCGAGGTGGCCGACGCGTGCAGCGGGCTGCGTTCCCTGGTTTCTCTCATCGCCCTGGCCGTTACCCTGGCCTTCCTGATGCTCAAATCCCCCTGGACCCGCTGGTTGCTCGTGCTTTCATCCATCCCCTTCGCCGTCCTGACCAACATCCTTCGGGTGGTGGCCACCGGCATGCTGGCGCGCCATTTCGGACAGGCCGCGGCCGAGGGCTTTTTCCACGAGTTTGCCGGACTGGCCGTTTTCGCCATGGCCATGGTCTTTCTGGGCGGGACGTGTTTCGTGCTCAAGCTCTGGGAGAAACGCCGTGAAGCCTAGGATACTTCTTGTCTGCGTGCTCGTCCTGTGCGCCGGGGCGTTCATCCATTTCCATAATGATCTGGCCGTGCCCCTGACCCGCTCCCTGGACGAATTCCCGACCACGGTCGGGCGGTGGCACATGATCCACGAATGGCGTTTCGGTTCGGCCATTCTCAAGAACCTCAAGGCCACGGGCTACGTGTCCAGGCTGTACCGGGACGACCGGGGCAGGGAGGTCGAGCTGTACCTCGGATATCACGACGGAGGGCCGGACGCCGGTCCCATCCATTCCCCGCGCAACTGCCTGCCCGGCGGCGGCTGGCTGCAGCGGGTCGACAAGACCGTGCCGGTGACCCTGGACGGCCGGAAGATGAAGGCGGTCCTGGCGGCCTACGACAAGGACGACAAGACCGTGACCATGCTCTACTGGTTCCAGGTCAGCGGCAAGGTCGTGACCAATGAATACTCCCTCAAGCTGGCCGAGATCCTGGGCTCCATGACCAGCCGCAGGCGGGACAGCGCCTTTGTCCGCATGTCCACCGAGATTTCCGACAGGGACGGGATGGCCGAACGGGCCCTGCACGACTTTGCCGAGGCCGCCTATCCGGAGGTCGAGGCATTCCTGCCTGCCCCGGCGGCACGGAGATAAACGATGACGTCGATGATGGTGACCCAAATACTGGTGGCGGCCATTCTGGTCCTGTATCCGGTGTACACCATGGTCCACAACGGGGTGTCCTTTTCCCGCCTGACCCTGGCGGCGGCCCTGTGGGTCCTGGCCGTCCTGAACGTCCTGGACCTGCTGGCCATGGAGCACGCTTCGTCCTTCCTGGCCTACAAGCGTCCGGCCTTGTGGCTCGAGGCCGCCCTGTGTCCCGTGCTCCTGGTCTTCAGTCAGGCCTACAACCGAGAGTTTTCCCTGAAACGCATGCCGGTCATGCAGAAGGTCCTGTTGATCTTCTCCTTCATCCCCCTGATCATGACCGTCGTCTTCCCGGCCTCCGAGTTCTTCTATTCCCCGGATTTCGAGATGGACCGCGTCCTGTTCCTGGAGCCCCCGGCCTTCTTTTTCTACCTCCAGATCCTGTTGTTCATGGCCGTCAGCCTGTTCAACCTCGAGATGACGGTGACCAGCGCTCGCCACGGCATCAAGTGGAAAATCAAGTTCGCCATCCTCGGAGCCGGGGCGATCATCGCCACCTACATGCTCTATTTCAGCCAGAGTCTGATGCTGCGGTCCATGGACATGGACTACCTGCTCCAGCGCGCCTGGGGCACCGGCGTCGGCATGTTGCTGATCATGTATTCCGAATTGAGCCGGGGGAGCGACGAACACATCGTCATCTCGCGCCAGATTGCCTTCCGCTCCTTCGTCTTTCTGTTCTTCGCCCTGTTTCTGCTGGGCGTGGGGGTCATAGGCGAGGGCATCAAGCTCTTCGGCAGCGACTTCAGCACCGTGGCCTTTATGACCGTAACCTTCTTCGGCGGCCTGGCCCTGATCGCCTGTATGCTGTCCGAGGGCATCCGGCGGAAGATCCGGTTGTTCATCCAGCGCAATTTCTACGGCGACAAGTACGACTACCGCGACGAGTGGAAGAAGTTCACCAGTCGCGTGGTCAACTCGGGCAGCCGCGACGAACTGTACCGCAACATACTGATTTTCTATTGCGAGATTTTCGGCATCGGCGGTGGGGCCATGTTTCTTCAGGGCCGTCACAGCAGGGATTATTCCCCGGTCCTGTTCCACGAGATGGACGAGTCCAGACTGGCTTTGCCGCACAAGTCCGTCCTGGTGGAGCGGCTGGGCAAGAGGCCCGGCCTGTTGGACCTCAAGGCGGAGCCTATGGAGTTCGAGGAGGAGGTGGACACCTTCCTCAAGGATCGGAAGATTCGCTTCATCCTGCCGATAATGACCGACGACGTCCTGCACGGGCTGCTTATGCTCGGCTCGCCCATCAATCCTCTGGAGCACTACGACGTAGAGGACCGCGAACTGATGGAGACCGTAGCCGGTCAAGTGGCCGCCCTGGTCATGAACATCCGCCTGGGCGACGAACTGGCCGAGGCTCGGGACATGGAAGGGTTCGGCAAGGTGGCCGCCTTTGTCCTGCACGACCTCAAGAACCAGGTCTATCCCCTCTCCCTGCTGGTGGATAACGCGCGGGAGTTCATCAACGACAAGGAATTTCAGGAAGACATGCTCGATTCCCTGGGCAACATCGTTGCCCGTATGAACGAGCTCATCGCGCAACTGACCAATATCCCCAAGAACGACTCCCTCAAGCTGGAGGAGATCGATCTCATGGACATGGCCCGGGACGCCGCCCGGCAGGTGCCCGATGCCGAGATAGAATTCAAGGGCGGCGGAGTCCGGGCCCGCGTGGACGTGGAGCAGATGCGCAAGGTGGCTCTCAATCTTTTCCTGAACGCTCTGGAGGCCGGGGAGAGCAACCGGTTCACCGTCCTGGTGGAATACGACAACGGACCGGTGTTCCGGGTCATCGACAACGGCCGCGGCATCGACGAGGAGATCCTCAGGGAGGGATTGTTCGTGCCCTTCAAGACAACCAAGAAGAAGGGCATGGGCATCGGCCTGTACCAGAGCAAGCGGATCGTCGAGGCCCACGGCGGGGGGCTCTATGCCACGTCCGGCGATGCCGGCGGGGCCGTGTTCAGCGTGGTGCTGCCCGATCCTTCCGGAGCTAACGACTAAGCGGCGATCAGCCATAACGTGCCTATGCAAAAACTACTCATCATAGACGACAACGAAGAAGTCCGCCGGCAGCTCAAGTGGGGGCTGTCGCGCTCCAACTACGAACTGCTCTTCGCTTGCGACGGCGCGGAAGGACTCGCGCTGTTCGAAAAGCATCAGCCCGAAGTGGTCACCCTGGACCTGGGCCTGCCGCCCTTTGAAAACGGCGTGGAGGAGGGGCTGCGGGTGCTGGGCAAAATCCTGCGCCTCAATCCGCTGGCCAAGGTCATCGTCATCACCGGCAACGAGGAGCACGACGCGGCGCTCAAGGCCGTGCAGCTCGGGGCCTACGACTACTACAAGAAGCCCATCGACCTGAACGAGCTCAAGGTCATCGTGGACCGGGCCATGTACCTGCAGACCCTGGAGACCGAGAATCGCAATCTGCGCCAGCAGTCGGTCAACGAACTGGGCATCGTCGGCGAGTGCCCCGGCATCCGCCAGGTATTCACGCAGATAGAGCGCGTGGCCTCCTCGGACGTGCCGGTGCTGATTACCGGCGAATCCGGGACCGGCAAGGAATTGGTTGCCCGCGCCATCCACAAGAAAAGCCTGCGCGCGGACAAGGAGATGGTCTGCATCAACTGCGGAGCCATCCCGGAAAACCTGCTGGAATCCGAACTGTTCGGTCACGAGAAGGGGGCCTTTACCGGCGCGAACAAGACGGTCAAGGGCAAGGTGGAGTATGCGGACAAGGGGACGCTGTTCCTCGACGAGGTGGGCGAGATGCCCATGCAGTTGCAGGTCAAGCTGCTGCGCTTTCTGCAGGAGATGGTCATCACCCGCGTGGGCGGGCGCAAGGACATCGGCGTGGACGTGCGCATCATCACGGCCACCAACATAGACATCAACGAGGCCATGGCCAACGGAACCCTTCGCGAGGACCTGTTCTACCGCATCGGGGTCATGAACATCGCCCTGCCGCCCCTGCGGGAACGCGGCGATGACATCGAGCTGCTGGCCAACTACTTCAACAAGAGCGTCAACATTGGCCCACGCAAGGACATCAAGAATTTCAGCCGCGAGGCCATGGACAGCATTCGGGGCTACGAATGGCCCGGCAACATCCGGGAGTTGGAAAACCGCGTCAAGCGGGCGGTGATCATGGCCAATGGTCCGACGATTACCCCTGAGGACCTGGGGTTGAGCCCGGATGAAGCTGTACGAGCCCGGCAGCGGGCCGATGACATTTCCCTCAAAGAGGCCCGCTCCCTGCTGGAGCGGGACATGGTCGAATCCGCCCTGAACCGCCACTCCGGCAACGTGGCCAAGGCCGCGGGGGCACTGGGCGTGAGCCGCCCGACGCTTTACGATCTGATGAAGCGGCACGGCATCCGAGGGGATTAACCTGCCGTCTCGTACAGCGTTCCGTGCAGGTTTTTCAACAGTAACGTGGAGGAGGGAACTTGAACTCTTTACAACCAGTCATACTTTGCGGTGGGGAAGGCACCCGCCTGTGGCCCCTGTCCCGGACCCTGTACCCCAAGCAGTTCATCGAGGTTTCCGAGGGGCGCGTGCTCTTTGCCGACGCCGTGGCTCGGTGCATGTCCCTGCCCGAGGCCGAGGAACCCATCGTGGTTTGCAACAACGAGCACCGCTTCCTGGTGGCCGAACAGTTACGCAAGCTCGGCACGTCCGGGCGCATGGTCCTGGAGCCCTTCGGGCGCAACACCGCCCCGGCCGCGGCCGTGGCCGCCCTCATGGAACACGGCGGCGACCCGGTCCTGCTGATCATGCCCGCGGACCACTCCATCGCCGACGGCGAGGCCTTTGCCCGCGCCGTGGCTCTGGGCTATGAGCGCGCTGCGCAGGGACATTTCGTCTGCTTCGGCGTGGTCCCGGACCACCCCCATACCGGGTACGGATATATCCGCAAGGGACAATCCGCAGCCGGGGGCGTCTCCGCCGTGGACAGCTTCGTGGAGAAGCCGAAGCGCGAGGTTGCCGAGGAATACCTGAAATCGGGTGAATATCTCTGGAACAGCGGCATCTTCCTGTTCAAGGCTTCAAGCTATCTGGATGCCCTGGCCGCCCACGCCCCCGACATTCTTAAGAACTGCCGGACCGCCGTGGAGAACAGCTACCAGGACCTGGACTTCATTCGGTTGGGCGAAGAGGAGTTCGGGCAGTGCCCGTCGGATTCCATCGACTACGCGGTCATGGAGAAGGTGGGTGACATCGAGGTGGTTCCCATCGACATGGACTGGCGCGACCTCGGATCCTGGAAGAGCCTGCACGACATGCACCCCAGCGACGAGGCGGGCAACAGCCTGCTCGGCGACGTGGTGGCCGAGGACACCGGCAACTGCTACGTGCGCTCGTCGAGCCGGCTGGTGGTTACTCTGGGGTTGCGCGACACCACCGTGGTGGAGACTCCGGACGCGGTCTTCGTCGCCGCCAACGACAAGCTGGACAACATGAAGTCGGTCATCCATCGCCTCAAGGAGGCCGGCCGCCCTGAGACCGAGGCGCACAAGATCGTGTACCGCCCCTGGGGCAGCTTCGAGTCCATCTCGGCGGACAACCGCTTCCAGGTCAAGCGGATCATCGTCAAGCCGGGCGAGGTCCTGTCCCTGCAAAAGCATTTCCATCGGGCCGAGCACTGGGTAGTGGTCAAGGGAACCGCCCGGATCGTCAACGGCGAGAACGAATCCATCCTCTGCGAGGACGAATCCACGTACATCCCGCTGGGCAACATTCACCGCCTGGAAAATCCGGGCAAGATTCCCCTGGAACTCATCGAGGTCCAGACTGGCAGCTACCTGGGCGAGGACGACATCGTCCGTCTTGAGGACAAATACAAGCGCTAGCGCCGTATGTTGCAGCAAGGAGAGAGAAAACCATGTGCGGAATCGCGAGTTTTTTGAGCAACAGGCTTTGGCTGGCCGTGCCGGACGTGTCCTGGCTCGGCGGCCTCGACTCCGCCTTTTCCGCGGTGCGCGAGACCCCGGATCTCCTGGCGGCGGCCACGCCGCTCGGGGAGTTGGCCGGGCGGTTTTACGAACTCATGTCCTTCGGGCTGCACATGCGGCTGGTGGAGGACGGCGAGGCGCGGCGGGCGCTGTCGAGCATCCGGGACACCATCCGGGCGTTGCGCAACGCGGCGGCCGTGAAGCTGGAGCAGGGGCCGCGCACGGACGAGCTGGAGTCGCTGCGCGAGGCGCTGGACGACTATCTGTGGCAGATCGAGCGCGAGGTGCTGGTCAACGTGGACCGGACGCTGGCGCTCATGCCCGCCGATCTGGCCGCGGACGTCGAGGCTCGCGACCGGCATTTCCTGGCCTGGGGGGCCGAGCAGGTGCTCCAGTCCATCGACAAGCTTGAGGTGCGCGGCCGCGACTCGGCGGGCGTGGCCCTGGCCTTTGTCCTGCCCGCGGGCGTGGACCCGGAGGCCGGTCTGACCCCGACGCAGAAACAGGAGCTGGCCGACCGCTCGTCCATCAACAACGCGGACACCCGGCAGGTGCTGGTGCGCAAGCTGGACGACGGCCGGACCGCCTGCCGTTTCCTGTACAAGGTCGCCCAACTGGTCGGCCAGCTCGGGGACAACGGCGCGGCGCTCAGAGAATTCATCAAGCATGACGAACTGTTGTGGGCCATGTCCGCAGGCCTGCAAACGCTCAACATCATCGCCCACACCCGCTGGGCCTCCAACGGGATCATCTCTGTGCCCAACTGCCACCCGGTGGACGGGCTGGTCGAGGGCGACATGTCCACGGGCCTGGAAAAGACCATGTTCGTGCTCAACGGCGACGTGGACAACTACCGTACCCTGGTCGAGGAGACGGTCCTGGCCAAGGGCGCGCACATCCCGCCGGCCATCTCGACCGACGCCAAGATCCTGCCCGTGCTCTTCCACCTGGGCGTGGAGGACTTGGGCGACGCCGAGGAGCGGTTCCGCAACGTGCTCCGGCGCTGCGAGGGGTCCCTGGCCGTGGTCATGCAGAACCTGAACGATTTCGACTCCCAGTTCCTGGCGCAAAAGGGCTCGGGCCAGTCCTTCTACATCGGCCGGACCAATGACGGCTGGCTGGTGGCGAGCGAGGCCTACGGCATGGCCGCGCGGGCGCGCTCGTCCTTCCCGGTGGCCGTGCACCGGCAGGGCGGGGTGTCCGTGGTCCTGCGCGACACCGACCCCGAGGGGGCCGTGCCCGTGGCCCGGTACCTGGACAACGGCGAGCCCGTGGAGCTGGCCGAGGAGAAGATCGAGATCTTCTCGCGCGACATCTTCCGGGGCGAGTACGCCCATTACATCGAGAAGGAAATCCACGAGGCCCCGGACTCGGTGCGCAACACCCTGCACGGAAAATATCTCAAGAAAAACGGTGAGGTGGAGTTCCTGCCCGAGGGGTTCGGGCGCGGCCCGGCCCTGGTCGAGCGGTTCCGGGACGGCTCCCGGCCCATCCGGAGGATCATCTGCGTGGGCCAGGGCACGGCCGCCGTGGCCGCCATGGCCGTGGCCCAGCTCCTGCGCCGCACCCTGGCGGACACGGGCATGTCCATCGAGTCCTACACCGGCAGCGAACTCATCGGCTTCATGGGCGACGAGCGCATGGACGACGTGTTCCTGATCCCGGTGTCGCAGTCGGGCACGACCACGGACACGAACCGGGTGGTGGACCTGTGCCGCGACCGGGGCGCGTGGGTCAACTGCATCGTCAACCGGCGCAACTCGCCCCTGGTCCAGAAATCGGACTCGCACATCTACACGAGCAACGGCCGGGACGTGGAGATGGCCGTGGCCTCGACCAAGGCGTTCTACTCCCAGATAGCGGCGGGCAAGCTGCTCTCGCTCTGGCTGGCCGACATCCTGGGGAGCATGGATAAGCCGTACATCCTCCATGAAATAGAGGCGTTGGAAGGACTTCCAGACAAGATCGACAAGGTCCTGGAGAACAAGGAATCGATCGCGGAAGTCGCCCGCAAGTACGCGCCCGTGCACCGCTACTGGGCCCTGGTCGGCAACGGCGCCAACTGCATAGCGGCCCAAGAAGTCCGTATCAAGCTGTCGGAATTATGCTATAAATCCATTCCGTGCGACATCACGGAGGACAAGAAGCACATCGACTTGTCCACCGAGCCCCTGACCCTGGTCATGGCCTCGGACCTGCCCGAGATGGTCGTCATGGACACGGTCAAGGAGACGACGATCTTCAAGGCCCACAACGGCTCGCCCATCGTGTTCTGCGCCGAGGACGAGGACCGCTTCGACCGCGTGGCCGAGGCCACGGTCAAGGTCCCCCGCGCGGGCGGCGGCCTGGATTTCGTGCTGGAGACCGTGGCCGGGCACTGGTGGGGCGTGTCCGCGGCCAAGGCCATCGACAGCCACGCCGAGCCGTTCCGCAAGGCGCGGGTGCGCATCGCGGAGATGCTCGAAGACACGACCACCTTCGACCGGGGCGCCCTGCTCATCGCCCTGAACGAATGCGTCGACCGCATCGCCTCGGGCGCCACGGACTCAGCCCTGCCCGCCCGCGTGCCCGCATCCCTGGCCAACTACATGCTCTGGCTGGTCAACCAGTCCCAGGACATCCAGGCCGCCGAGGCCCGCCTGGCCGACATCCTGACCATCCTGAACAAGGCCATCGAGGAAATGACCCGCCCCATCGACACCATCCGCCACCAGGCCAAAACCGTCACCGTCGGCATCAGCAGGCCCCAGGGGTAGCATGGCCGATCCGACCCAGCATAGTTCTCAGGCGGGTGCCATCGCCCAAGTCTCTTTTTCCGGCGACTTCGGCGGCCGGGAAAAGGTCGCGGTGGAGTTGTGCCGCAACCTTCGTGGGCTGGGCCTGGAGTGTCTACTCTACGTGGTGGTCGAGGAGCGGGCCGGTGCGCGGCGGAACGACAACCTGATGAATTCCCTTGGTGACGCAGGCCGGTTCGCCCATGTTTTCCGTACCCACAGCCGGTTTTCCCCGCAGCTCCTGTTCCGGCTGGCCGCCAGCTTCCGCGAACAGGGCGTCCGGATTGTTCACTGCCATTGCTACAAGTCCCTGTACTACGCAGTGCTCATGCGCCTGCTGGGCTTGCTCGACGGCTCAGTCGTCTACACCCTGCACGGTCTTGTCCTGCCCTCCGGGGCCATGCCCTGGTTTATCAGGCACTGCCAGTTGATCGGTCTGCGCCTGTCCGACGGCGTCATCGGCTGTTCCCGGGAGATTTTGGCCAGTTCCTTCCCCAATCCGGGAAAGGTCAGGACCGCGTCCATCATCAATGCCATCGAGTTGCCCGAGACGGAGTTCGCGGCCCTGGAATCCGGCAGGGCACGGGCCCGCCAGGAACTGGTCGAGCGGTACGGTCTTGCCACTGAAGGGCTGGTGGTCATCAACGTGGGCAGGATCTGCCCGCAGAAAAATTATCCCTTGTACCTGGAGATGATCCGGCGGGAAATGATGGAGGCTCCCGGTTCGAACACGAATCACCTCATTGTCGGCAACGGCGAGCTGCGGGCCGACATGGAGGCCCTGGCCGAATCCCTCGGCATCCGCCATCGGGTGGTCTTTACCGGTTTTGTTTCGGACATGGATACGGTCTACCGTGGGGCGGACCTCCTGGTCCAGACATCCACCTGGGAGGGCACGCCCATGTGCCTGTTGGAAGCGCGCTCCTACGGCCTTCCCGTGGTGGCCCCCGCCGTTGGCGGCAATGTTGACGTGGTCGAAAGCGGTTCCAACGGGACCCTTTATCCGACTGGCGATCTGCCGTCACTATGGGCAGGGTATGCCGCATACGCCCTCGACGGCGATCTCAGGCAGCGTCACGGCCGGGCTGCCTTTGAACAGACCGGTCGAAAATTCGGGACCCGTGACTGGGCCCGACGGCACGTAGCCTTTTACGGCGAGGTATCCGGCGGCGTGAAATTACGGGAGGCCGGACGATGAATCAGGCGTTGGGGGCCGTTAAACGGCGGCCACGGTTGATGGATTGGCTGGTAGCGGTCATGCCGTTTTTCCTGTTCGGACGGGTCCATGAGATATTCCCATGGCTTGCGCCTGTGCGACCGCTTTTCCTGTTCGTGATTGTCATTACTCTGGCTACACTCCTGAATCGAGGACTTACTAAACCTCGCCTGGCGTTGTTTTGGCATTCCATGACATTCAAGTGGTTCGCCTTCCTGTTGGCAATAATGTTCCTGAGTATCGTCATGAGTGTCTATCGGTCGGCATCCCTGTACAAATTCAAGGAATTTTGCGTATATTTCGGCATCATTCTGGTGGTGCTCAATTGCCAGGTGAACCGGAGAGCAGATTTAACATATTGTTTGGTTGGGATTGTATTAAGTGCTTTCGTCCTGGAGGTGGGCTGCTATATCTCTCCGATTTATGTTGAGCACACCAGGGTTGCGGCGAATCTTTCTTACGATCCCAACGACACGGCACTCTTTTTCATCATGATACTCGCTCTTATCCTCCCGTCCGCCAAGCACATCAGGGTGTTCTACCGGTGGTGCTTATATTTGTTCACAGTCATGGGGGTGGGAGTCATTATTCTAACCCAATCCCGCGGTGGATTGGTGGCCGGAAGCGTAACCCTTTCGATCTGGGGGCTTTCCAAAGGGGTCAAGGGAATCGCGCGGCTTTGTCTGCTGGGTTTTTTGGGATTGGCAATCGTCCTGGCGGTCATTCCCTCGGAGAGGTTGGAGCGGTTCAACTCCATTTTCAATCTGGAGGATGATTACAACGTGACGGCCAAGGGCGGGCGGTTGGACATCTGGGAGAACGGGCTGGTTCTTTTCATGGAGAATCCAATACTGGGTACGGGGCTTGGGACATTCCGAGTGGCGGAAGGAAGCGTCAACGGAGGAAGTGCATGGCGAAAGGCTCACAACACCTATCTGGAAATCGCCGTCGAGTTGGGGCTTCCCGGTCTGATTGCCTTCTTGGGCATGATTTTTTCCGCGTACAAGCTGGCCAAGCCCGCGGACGAGAGTGACTGGCTGGGCCAGGGAATGAGATTATCCCTGGTAAGTTTTCTGGCGGGGGGCATGTTTCTCTCTTGGGGCTACCACATCGTCCTGTATTTCGTGTTGACCATCGCCATGATCCGCGAGCGGGTCCTGGCCATGGAGACCCCCCGGCCGGCGGAGGTCCCTGTCCGGGATGTCCCGGTCTCGAAGGAAACCCCGGTCCTGTCGGAGGGTGCCCCCCTTGCCGGGAGAAGGCGGTACACCATGAGGAAACCGAAATGAGCCCTTGCCGAAGCATCGAAGGGCGGATGTCGCCAGGGAGCGGGGAGGGGCTGTCGTGAAGCCGCCGTTGTTTATCCTTGATCAGTGGGCCAGCCCGAACCTCCAGGCCGGAACCAGCAAGAACTGGCTGTACGCCGGGCTGGGGGAGTCCTTCAACGTGGCCATGGTCAACGCGGACACGCCTTTCGTGAAGAAGCGGATCGGTTGCGCCTGCCTGGCCAAGGCACTTCTGGCCCGGCCCATGGACCTGCGCCGGGAGTACCATCGCCAACTGGAATGGGCCGCCAAGTTCCCGGCGGCGTTCAAGGCCAGGACCCGGCGCTTCCAGAAAGCCCTGGACCGCACCGTCGGCATCGGCGCGACTTTTCAGGTGGGATGCCTCTTCGGCCCGGTGAAGGCACAGGGCATGGTCCATTTTTCCTACCATGACCAGAACGTGGCCATGGTCGAGCGTCTCTGGCCTGACTGGATGCCGAGGCGTTTCTCCCGGCTCAGGGAGCGGTTCTACGAGCTCGAAAGGGCCTCCATGCAGGCCAAGGACATGGTCTTCACCTACAGCGAGTGCACCCGCCGGTCCATGATCGAGGATTACGGCCTGCCGCCGGAAAGGGTCATGGTGGCCCCCACCGCGTGCAAGATTCCCTACCCGGACGCGGACCGGGTCCTGGCCGGCCGCAAGGAAAAGCTGCTCTTCGCGGCAACGGAATTTTACCGCAAGGGCGGGGACCTGGTTTTCGAGGCCTTCAAGGAGCTTCGCCGCCGCCGGCCCGGACTGGAGCTGGTGCTGGTGGGCGTGGCGGCGGACGAGCCCCTGCCGGAGGGGGCACGTCACCTGGGCCTGGTCCCCTTCGGGACGCTGATGGAGGAGTACCTCTCCGCCTCCCTCATTCTCCACCCCGCCCGGCACGACGCCTATCCCAACGTCTTGAAGGAGGCTCAGGCCTGCGGGCTGCCCGCCGTGGTCTCGGACTCCATGGGGATCCCCGAGATCGTCACCCACGGCGAGACCGGCGTCGTCATGGAGCGAAACGACGTGCCCACGCTGGTCGAGTCGGTGGAGCGTCTGCTGGACGCCCCGGACAGGCTGCACGCCATGCGCGAGCGATGCCTGGTCGACAGGGATCGCTTCAACCCGGAATCCTGCGTGCGGCGCATCGCGGATGCCATGCGCGAAGTCATGGAGAGGGCGGGCGCATGAGCCGGGGAAGCGTGCTGTTCGCCACGGCCCGTCCGCCGTATCCGCTGGATACCGGGGCCAAGATCCGGACCTGGAATATTCTTTCCGGGTTTATGGACCGCTATGACGTGGATGTGCTGCATTTCATCGATCCCGCAGTGGAGGCCGGATGGCGCGAAGCGGCGGCCACCCTGGGCGTGAGAGATGTTTTCGGCGTGGAGAACCCCGACCTCAACCGGCCCGCCGCGCCGTCCGACCTGCTGGCCGCCTTGGTCCGGGGATTGCCGGTTTCCACGGTCAAGTACGCCAGGGCGGATTTCGAGGCACGGCTCCGGGAACTCGCCCCGAACTACGACCTGGTGCACGTGGACACCATCCACCTTGCGGGCATTCTGGGCAGCCTGGGCAACGGCCATGGCGCGCCCTTTACGACCCTGAACGCCCACAATGTGGAGTACCAGATAGCGGAACGCATGCGTGACCTGGAGCGTTCCCTGCCGCGTCGTCTGGCCCTGGGGCTGCACGCCCGGAACATGCGCCGCTTGGAGACGCGGGCCTTCCGCGAGGCGGACATGGTCCTGACCGTGTCCGGCGAGGACGGCGGGGAGATCGACCGCCTGAGCGGAGCGGGTAAGTCGGTGCTGGTGGAAAACGGCGTGGACGTGGATTTTTACACCCCGACCGAGGATCCTGCGGGACGGGCGGACAACTTGGTCTTCGTCGGTTCCATGGACTGGATGCCGAACATCGACGGCATGAAGTGGTTCGTCCGCGACATCCTGCCCGCCATCCGGGCCGTCCGGCCCGAGGCCCGCATCACCATAGTCGGGCGCAGCCCCCACCCGGACGTTCAGGCCCTGCACGCCCCGGCGGCTGGGGTGATAGTCACCGGTACGGTGGACGACGTGCGCCCCTTTGTCCGCGAGGCCTCGGTGGTGGTCGTGCCCCTGCGCTACGGCGGCGGGACCCGGCTCAAGATATTCGAGGCCTTTGCCATGGGGAAGGCCGTGCTTTCCACCACGCTGGGCTGCGAGGGCATCCTGTGCGAGAACAGCCGCCACCTGTGTATTGAGGACGAGGCCGCGCCCTTTGCTCGGCGTTGCCTGGAGTTGATGGGCGACGAGGACGTCCGGCGGCGGCTGGGCGCGGAAGGGCGCAAACTGGCCCTGTCCCGTTATTCCTGGGACGCCGTGGTCGGACGGATGCACGAGGCCGTCGCAGTCGGCATGTTGAAAAAAGGAGCAGCCCGTGGCTGATGAAAAATCCGTTGTCCGAGTCGGCTTTGGTCCGGAGACCACCTCCAACTCTTTCTTTCAGGCTGGCGTGAAGGTGGCCGACGAGCTCGCACGGCATGATGGTTTCGAATGCGGATGCTTCGATTGGGAACCTTTTGATCTTCAGGAACTGTTGTCCTACGATATTCTCGTATTCATCAAATATATTCCGGAATTGAGTTTGCTCAAGGCGCTGAAGGCGGCCGGCCGGATTTTGATTTTGGATTATCACGATACGTTTATCTACCCGTCCGTATATGAAGACAACGCCGTGTTGCGGCTGGCGAAAAGGCTGCGGTATTTTTCCACGGAATGGTCTGCGGCCAAACGGTTTTCCCTGGTCGACGGCTGTTTCATCGCCACCCCGCTGCTGGCTGACGTCGTGGCCAGGGCGGGCATGCGGCCCCTCGAAGTGCCCCGGCAGATATACAACGGCGACAACGAGCTTCACTTCAAGGAAGCGACCGACGCCACGCGCGGGGTCGTCCTCTACTGGACCGGGGTCTCGCTGAACCAGCCGCAGAACGAAGCGATCCTGCCCGCGTTGCGCCGCCTGAAGGACAGGCACGGCTGCCGGGTGGTCTACGATACGGACCAAAAGGGCGAGCATGACTGGATCGAATACCGGACCTTCGACAACGAGACGTGGCCCCGTGAGATGCTGTTGGCCGACATCGCCTTTCGTTGGCGGGACACCTCCAATTTGCAGCACTTCAAGGATCCCAACAAGGTCCTGAGCTACATGGCCGCCGGGCTGCCCGCCGTGGTCCACCCCACGGCCTCGGAAAAGCTCGTGGTCCGGGACGGCGAGACCGGGTTTTTCGTGAATACGGTCGACGAGTTCGAACGCGTCGTGACCCGTCTTGTTCTGGAGCCGGAATTGCGTCGGAAGGTCGGCAAGGCCGCCCACGCCGAAGTCTGGGAAAAGTATTCCTTGAAAAAACACGTGGAATGCCTGCGGGGGCACATCCTGCACTTGCTGAAAGAGAAGCGCTGACGGAGAACGCCGTGATGAAGATATTGGACATACTCCCACCCAAAGGATCACTGGGCGCGCCGCATTTCCGTTCCCGGTATGAAGGCATGCCGGAGGACTATGAATTTCATATTCTCGTGACGGGTGACCTTGCTTTTGATGGGGACAAGTTTGCTTCCGCCACTCTGCACGTCCAGCCTCAAGTTGTTCCTTGGACCTGGAAGCTGAAGATATGGCGAGTTTTTGGAATGATGTTTCGCGGGATCCGCTTGGCAAGGCGGGAGAAAGTGGACGTTATTATCAGTTATGACCCGCTGACATTGGGGATAATTGGTGCAGTCGTTAAGTTCTTTACTGGTGCAAAACTTATCGTCGAAGTCAATGGACATATCAAAGATGCAAAAGCTGCCCGCCTCAGTGGTAAGCGTGTTGGGTTGATAAAGAGAAAGTTATACAATTTAATAGGTAATATTTCTCTTATGTCATCAGATTGCGTTAAATTATTGGATAATGAGCAGTTTGAAGAGTGGTATTCTGTTATAAAGAATAAGAAAATAGTCATGTTCCATGACTACGTTCCAACAAGTATTTTTTTGCCATCTAATGAAGATGATAATTACCTGTATTGCTTGGGGTTTCCATTTTATCTGAAAGGTGTTGATATTTTATTGAAAGCATTTTCGTTGATTCAAAAAGATTTCCCTACAACAAGATTGCTTGTTATGGGGCATTGTAGAGAGCCAGAAAGAAGTAGTTGGGTAGCCAGAGCAGCCGAAATAGGAAATGTTGAGATACACAATCCTGTTAATTACGAGGAAGTCGCTCAGTATATAGGAAAATGTACGGCTTTAGTGCTGCCTTCAAGAACGGAAGGAGTCGCAAGGGTTTTTTTGGAAGCGATGGCAACCGGGAAGCCTTGTATAGGGACGAATGTCGGAGGGACTCCCAACATAATAAAGGATGGGGTCAACGGTTTCGTTGTTCCTTCAGAAGACTATGTTGCGCTGGCGGAAAGTATGAAAAAGTTGCTTTCCGATCCATTGATGCAAAAGCACATGGGAGAGGCTGGTCGCAAATTCATAAAGACAAATTTTTCTGATGAAATGTATGTCGTGAATTTTGCGAAAATGATTGATATTGTCAGCGATCCCAATGCACCGACTCACGGCCTGTTACTCAATGGTTTCGAAATTGATCCAGCAACGGTAAATAAACAATGAGCTTGCGGCCTATTAATGGGAATATGGCATGGCAGGGTGGGGCTGATTTCGTCGGCCAGATCATCACTTGGGCGGTATCCATAACGTCACCGTGGACGGTGAAGCTGGGTTCCTCGTGGAGCCCGAGAGCGCTGAGGATCTGGCCGATAAGCTGCGGACACTACTGGGTGACGGCGAATTGCGTCACAGGATGGGAGAAGTCGGAAAACTTCGGGTGCAAACCGTACTGGGAAAAAAGGTACGTTGAATGCTTTCGGAAGATGTTGGAGGAGGTGCTGCCCGACGAATCCTGGCCCGGGGGCATCCGATTTAATGGGTATAGCGGAGAGAGTGAATAGTGGCGCAGTATATCAAGCGAAGCCTTGCCTGGATGGGATGGGGCAGCCTCACCGGAATGGCCATCACCTGACTCATCATCGTCTTGTCGGTCTGGCTGCCGACCCCGGTCGAGTATGACTTGGTTGTCCCGTTGGGGCTTATCATCGCCTTTTTCCTCTCCGCCACCGGGGCGGGCAATGGTGCGCCGATCATTCAAGGCGATGAATCTTCCATAGTCCATGTGAACGTTGCGCACCTTCCCCCGTTTCCTGATCACGATGACTCTCGGGCATGTTGTGGCCGCCGCGCCAGCGAACAGTTGCTTCGGACCAAGGAGTATTGCCCCGAGGCGGTTTCAAAATTTCATTTTTTGAGCCTGGGAGCGTGCAATTTTTTGGGTGGAGGGCCAAGGCGTGCGGAAATGTTTCTGCATCGGATAGAGGGCAGATTTGAATCTGATGCAGCATTCGCATTGCGATGGGTGGTGCCGGGGGCGGTTGGCTGACAGAAATCCCGGTCGTATTGGTTTGACGGTTGTTGGGAGGACCTAAATCGGGCGCTTCTACCGCTGCAAGACTTATCCGGAGCAAAAACCGGCGCAAGTGACGCGAAAAGGAGCCGGTCCGAGCCTGGATTTGATGGCAATGAGGACAAAAGCAGTATGAAGAGGGCGAATCAGGCCCTTTTGGCAGCGTCGGAGGACACGCTTCTCCCGTCGATGTTCACGGGGCAAGGGCTCGGTTCAGCCCCAGGCGAAACGGGGTGCGCACAAACATCGCTCCCATAGCTCTTTGAAATGCAAAGATTCCATGGCTACAGCCGTGACTTTGAGTACGGTCTTGCCTGCGTGGGACACCACCTTGGCTGCCACGTCCACCAGCCTGCGGCGAAGCGTTGTCTGGAAAGCCTTCGCCGGGACCACCGGGGAGCTGACATCCTCTTTGAACGCTTCGAACAGGAAGAAGTCCAGGAGCATGATGTAGTAGAAGGCGGTGTTGTGAATGAAATGCGTAAACGGCAGTTCTTTGGAGCCAAATTCATTGAAGGCCCTGTGCACAGGTTCATCCGCCCCGCGCTGATGGTAGGAGTGGATGACGGCATTGGTCTCGGCCTGGTAATCAAGACCGGCTTCACGCAGTTGCTGGTCGATGGCTCACCCATGCCAAGGTTGGTGTAGGCCGGCGTTCCGGGCCGCGCTACGGGAAGCAGGAGCTGCTTCTCCTCCAGCAGGGGACGCCAGAAGATGGCCATGTAGAAGCGGTCCCAGGACTGGCGGCGGTCGCCGAACTCGAAGCACTGCCAGATGTTCTCGTCGGTCTTGCCAAAGTGATGATCATAGGCTGGCTGTATCGTGTGCGGATCATGCGTACTACATGGCGGATCATTTTTTCGGCAGTGTCGCCGTTGTTCGAGCGCTTGTCGCCGCCGCGAAAAACGGCGTCGATGATGGAGCGGCCCCAGGTCATTTGGAGAGGCTGGAAGCCCTTGACCTTCTTGTAAGTGGGCTTGACACCATGGCGCTTTGCCGCTTGGTCGTTGTCCATGACCATGGTGTCGATGTTCAGCTCGATCACTTCGGGGCGGGCACTCCTGAGCCGCCAGAGGAAAAGCTGCTGAAGCAGGCGTCGGGACAGGTAGGTCCGTTGCTGGGAGAAAGCCCGGTTGAATCGTTTGACGGTGTGCGAGGAGGCCATGGCCTCCATGTTCGATTCGATGGCGGCGGCATAACCGGGATCCTGGGCCAGGATGTCGAAGTGGGCGAGATGGCGACTTGTGCCGTCAAAGAAAAGCAGAAAACCTGCTGGAAGATTTCGTCGATGGGTGTGCCTTTGGGGTTCTTGCGTACGGAGCCGAAAAGGCGGTTGGTGTGGGGGAAAAGGTCAATGCCACGAAGGTAGCGAGCAAAGAGGTTGAGCTAGGCCCGGCCTGTCAGGCCGTCGCTGGTGACCTGGACATCGTCGATGAATATTGCTCTATTGCGTTTGCGTTTGGACATCCAGCCCTCTACTAAATGGGTGAAACGTTCATGATATAGTGGCTGGATGTGATTATAAACAAAAACAATGGGATATGCCAGCTTTGATGTTGTGTCAGACTGGAGAATCGCTCGGGTTAGGGAGGATATATTGATGCCTAAAAGAATGCTTTGCCTGTTGACGAATTTGCTCGGCGGCAAGGTGATCAGTGCCAAGCTCAAGAGGACTCTCGAAGACATGGAGCTTCTGGAGGTCGATGCCGTCTATTTCGATGTCACGGATTACGCCACGTATCCGCTTCCCCGGCTGCTTCGTCTCAGCAGCATATTGGAGGCGGCATGGGTTATTTCTCAAAAGGTGAAAGACGTGGATTTTTCCAGTTATGACGTGATCCTGGTGGGTAGCTTCGAGATGTTGTGGCCTGTTCGGAAATATGCGGGAAGCATTCCCACACTGGTCTGTCTCGATTCCACCCCGGTCGCGGCACGTTCCCTTATCGCCTTGGAGCGATCGTCCCTGAAGGAGCAATTCAAGAAAAATGTTCTTTTTCTGCTCTATAAGGGGATGTTCGGTCCCATATTCCGCAAACTCAAAGCGTGTTTTCCCCGAACCGATTGGTGCGCCCGGTCGCTTGCCGAAGATTTTCGTGTCGTCCCTGAGAGAATCGTGACCTGCTACCCCCCATTGGATTTGGACCGGTGGAAACCCAAGGAAGGTTATTCGCCTGCAGATCAGCCCCTTCGACTGCTTTTCGTGGGGAATGATTTCACCCGCAAGGGGGGGGAGGAACTCCTCCGGCTGTTTGAAGAGACACTGTCTCCCTGGTGCACGCTGACCATTGTTTCTTCCGATGCCGGTCTCGATGGCCGGGCATTTCCGCCTGGAGTGAAGAGACGTACGAATATCCCGTATGATGAGATGCCCGCGCTTTTCCGGCAGGCGGATGTGTTCGTCTTTCCAACCAGGCGCGACCAACTCGGGTTGGTGGTGACCGAGGCCATGGCTTGCGGGCTGCCCGTCATAGCCAGGAGCGTCGGGGGGCTCGTCGATATTGTGAAGGATGGTTGGAACGGCTACTTGATGCCGTACGACGCTCCCATGGAGGCATGGGGAGACCGTATAATGGCACTTGTACATGACCGCGACAAGGTCAATGAGATGGGCGGGAATTCGTCCACGCTCGCCCATGACCTGTTTAGCCGGAGCCTGTTCGATGAAAAAATCCAGGGCACGGTTCGGGCCGTGCTCGCAGGGGAACAATTCAGCGGGGGCCCTGAATGAGAGGAGCGATAGCCGATGACCGTCCGCTCTGGCGGTCTTTGTCGGTTCTTTTTGGCAAACGGCACGATCTCGACAGGCCGCGCCGTTTAAGGGGCGTATTTCTCTCGTGGGTATTCATGGGGCAGGGGCGATGAAGGGTGGGCTGTTGCGCTTGTGTTTGGGCATCAGTATGTCATCTATCAATTTGAAATAATTTTCTTAATGGCTGGACACTATTGTAAACGAAACGAGAGGACATGTTGGAGCCGATGTTGTATCGGGCGGGAAAAGCACTCAGGGTGGGTTCCTTATTTCAACTATGCCCGAAGATTTGGCTTGATTCTCTCAACGGCGGAGAAAGGTGGGGCTTATGAAGAAATTGTATTATGCGGTTCTTGCGATCCTGTTTATCGTTGCGTGGGGCGTCAATGCCCGCGCCGGGTCCATAACGGCCGTTTGGGTCAATAACGGCGAGGACAAGGTCGTCAAGGATGAGTTGCGCGCATCCAAGGGAGCGGACGTGGCGAACAGCGTATGGGACGGCAGGACCATCCACCTGTTCGCCGCCCGGAACGAAGTGGTCAATTTCAACACGGTGATCGAGAGTGCTTCGAGCAAGGCCCAGGACGTGCGGGTCTCCGTCAGCGACCTGGTATCCGACGACGGCAAAATTTCGTCGCGTAAGGCTGAAGGCGATGGAGTCTTCGACTATCGCGGCAGGAACATCGAGTTGTTTTTCGTCCGTTATCTCCAGATTGTCGGGTTGTCGCAGTTGGCCTATTCCCCCACCTATGATGAGCGGCATGTGCCCGAGAAGCTGCAATTGCCGTACACCCTGTCCTGGTCCAAGGCAAAATCCCACGGCGAGTTCAAGGATCGCCCCAACGCCTTCAAATTTTATCCCGACATCGCCGTGCCCATCGAAGCCGTAGGTTCCTTCTCCATCCCCAAGGGCGAGAATCAAAGCATCTGGACGGACATCTATGTTCCGCGTGACGCCAAGCCGGGTATCTACAAGGGGACTCTGACCGTGGCGGAGGGGGGCGGCAGCCCTCTCGAACTGCCCATCGAACTGGAGGTGTTGCCCTTGGACATGCCTGACAAGTTCAATGCCAAGACCATGGTCTGGATGAATACGGAGGACATCTACTATCGGTTTACCGGGATCAAGTGGAGGGACGCGGGCAGTGTGACCCCAGCGATTCGGAAGACCATGGACACGGCTTGGTACCGATACATGCAGATGGCCAAGCGGCATAGGGTCCACATGATTACGCAGGGGGTGGAACTTTTCAGCAAGGAACGGTTTTCCCGGATGGGCAAGGTGTTCGATGGAGAGTTGTTTACCCATAAGCATGATTACGAGGGCCCCGGTTACGGCGTCCCGTCCGACATCTATTCCGTAGGTACCTATGGTATTTGGAGAATGCTGCGCAGTTCGGCTCAGAAGAGCAAGGAAGCCATGTGGAAGCTCTCCAACCATGTCGTTGATTCTATGGAGAAGAGCTACCCGGACGTGGAGTATTTCATTTATTTGAAGGACGAGCCCCACGGGAAAAAGGCTTTTGCTGAGGTCGAGCAATGGGCGCAGTGGATAAAGACCAATCCGGGTTCGGGACACCGTTTGAAGACTTTTTGCACTGTTCCGCTCCCAGTCAAGCAGCAATATATGTCGGATGTCGATATCGCCTTGGAAGGGTGGGGACAAAAAGATGTATATCAAAAGGCGCTGGCCAAGTTGAAGGCCGAGAAGGGCAAAGTGATGACCTGCAATGGTTGGCGTCCTTCAAGCGGCACTTTTATGATCGAGGATGATGGTGTCGCCCTACGAGTGAATGGCTGGATACAGTTTAAACACAACATAGATAGATGGTTTTTCTGGGCTGGTACCAACTATCATAATCCCAGTACGGTAAGATATCAGACCAACGTATTTCGTGAGGCATGTACCTTTGGTCGAAAAAAAGGAAGTATCCATTCCAAATACGGCGAATGGGGTAATGGGTATGGCAACGGTGACGGCCTCTTGTTTTATCCGGGAACGGATACCGTCTATCCGGAGGACAGCTACGGTCTTCTTGGCCCTATCGCCAGCCTGCGTCTGAAACTATGGCGGCGCGGTCTGCAGGATTACGAATACCTCAGGATGGCTCACGAGGTCGATCCTCAGGCTGTGGAAGCACTGGTCAAAAAGATGGTTCCTGAAAGTCTGTGGGAGCTTGGCGTTTCGAACAAGAATGACCCTACATATATCCATAAAGGGTATCAGCTGGTCCGTTGACCCGGATGACTGGGAGCATGCCCGCAGGGAATTGGCGCAGATAGCCATGAGCAAAAGGAATTGATTGGCGCGAAGTGCGGCGGGATTTGAATTACAGCTGCTGTGTGTCGTATCAGGGAATTCGAGGATTGTATGAAAAAAAAGAAGCGAGTGCTGTTTTATCTTCCGACGATAGGTCAGGGCGGAATCGAGCGGGTCATCGAACATATTATCGATCAATTGCACGATAGAGTGGACTTTTGCGTTTCCGGCCAGCGGTTGGAGGAAAACAGCATCCTGAGCAGAGAGCGCCTCGGCGACAAGGCGGAACTGTTCGACGCGCCCGGCATCGACATGATGGCCAACCGCTACCTCCCGAAGAATGTGTACAAATTGAAGGGATATGTGGACCGATTCAGACCGGACATCCTCTTTTCCTTCTGGCATTTGCCCAACCTGGTAGCCGGGCTGCTGCTGAGCCTGTATCCCAAGTCGAAGCGGCCCAGATGGGTTTTGTCCGTTCACAACCAGTCGCCGGGGTTCGACCGCGAGAAAGGCTACAAGGGGAAGTTTCTCTCTTCGCTGCTGGTGGGGGTCGCCCGGTGTTCGGATACCCGAATCACCGTGGCCCCGCGCCTCATCCCAGGCTGCGAGGCCTATTATGGACAGAAATTCGATTTGTACTACAACCCGGCGGTGGACGACAGACTGTCGGATCTGGCCAAGGATGATCCGGGTCACCCCTGGCTCACTCCCGACAACAACACCATTCTGTCCATCGGCCGGTTGGACATCATGAAGGATTTCCCGACATTGATCGGTGCCTTTGACATCGTCAGAAAGGATGTTCCGGACGCCCGGCTGGTCATTCTCGGCGACGGCCCGAAACGCAACGACCTCCAGGCTATGATTGACGACAGGGGAATTGCCGACAAGGTGGATCTGGTCGGGTATGTGGCCAATCCCTATGCCTACCTTTCCCGCTGCAGGATGTTCGCCTTGACCTCGACTCACGGTGAAGCATCCCCCATGGTTCTGGCCGAGGCCATGTTTTTTTCCCGGCCCGTGGTTTGTACCGAGTTTTACACGGCACCCGACTACATAGGGGACAATGTCAACGGTCTGCTTGCAAAATGCAAGGATACCGGGGAGGTGGCCGAAAAGATATTGATGGTGCTCAAGGATCAAGATGGGGCCGCAGGGAGGGCGGAACATGCCAGGGAAATGGTCCTGGAGCGTCACGGCGTCGAGAATGCGGCCCGCCGCTACTTCGATTTGATATCCCGACTCTAGCTGCATCAGCCATTGATTGGGAGAAACGATGAACGATGCCAGATAGCCAATGAAATGCGTAGGCAAAGGATTGAATCGGCCATGAAGAAATTTCGCATCATGCGTATTAACATCGGCAACGGTTTCGGCGGCTTCCGGATCTCGGCTGCGGGGTTGCCTTGGGCATCCGGAAGACCTTCAATGAACATGTCACGGGGTTTTCACAGCCATGACTGCAAATCCTGTTTCTATACAACCCTTGGCTGCCGATGGAAACGGGCTGGTCAGGGCTACCCGAGCATTTCACTATCCTGCCCATGGGCAGGCTGCATCCCTGGATCGACAGATTGTTCGCCCGCGTCAACGACTCGCCTGTAAAAAATTCCTGATGTAAACCACCTCACAAGTCTTATCACAACGAGCTCCTGCCATATCTCTGACCATTCAAGATGAGGACTCATGTAAAAGGATCAATTAGTATGAATGTTTTAATTTTAGGTGGAACAGGGGCGATGGGAACTCATTTGGTGGAGCTCCTTGACGGAAAAGCTACTGAAATTTTCGTGACATCTAGATCTAAGCATTCAGATCATGGAAGAATCCGATATTTGCAGGGAAATGCTCGGGACAATGGCTTTCTTGTTGAAATTCTGAAAGATTCCTGGGATGTGATAATTGATTTTATGGTTTACAAGACTGGCGAATTCAAATCCCGGATCGATTTGTTGCTCGGCGCAACATCGCAGTATGTTTTTATAAGCTCCGCTCGTGTTTATTCCGAATCCGATGTTCCGATAACGGAGAATACGCCACGGTTATTGGATGTTTCGACAGACGAGGTTTATTTAAAAACAGATGAGTATGCTCTAGCCAAAGCGCGGCAGGAGGATCTTCTGTGTGATTCAGGATATCGGAACTGGACTGTGATTCGTCCGAGTATCACCTTTAGCGAAACGCGTTTGCAGTTAGGCGTGCTAGAGAAAGAGTCGTGGCTTTATCGTGTATTGCACGGGCGCAGCATTGTGTTTTCGGATGATATTGCAGATAAACTGACAGCAATGACGTATGGGTTGGATGTTGCCAAAGGCATTGCATCTATTGTGGGAAACGCCAAAGCGCTGGGGGAGATTTTCCAGATTACATCGGAGGAGGCCTTCCGTTGGGATGAGATCTTGGAGCTTTATTTGGATGTCTTGGAGACGCATCTTGGAGCCCGCCCCAAAGTTGTTATGACCAAAAAATCATCAAATTTGTATATCAGCAAATACCAGGTGATATATAGCCGCTATTTTAATCGTCGGTTTGATAACAGTAAAGTAAAACAATTTGTTGATGTGGATGCTTTCAGGAAAACAGAGGAAGGATTGCGTCATTGTCTCGGGGTATTTTTAAAGAGCCCGTCTTTTCGTGGTATAAATTGGACACTTGAGGCAATGAATGACCGCGCGGCAGGAGAGTATACTCCTTTGAGTGAAATCCCTTCATTAAAGTTGAGAATAGTATATGCGCTGGAACGATTCCGGCTTTCGTTCGTTGTGAAGTTGCTCAGAAAAGTTCGGCATTTATTCCATTAATCTTATTTTAAGTAGCTGAAATATCATGTCCTCTAATGCAGGAAATAGTAGCCGAATCGCCAAGAATACGATCTTTTTGTATTTGCGGTCGATCGTGACTTTGCTGGTCAGCCTTTACACGAGCCGGGTGGTTTTGGCGACGTTGGGGGTCGACGACTTCGGTATTTTTAATGTCGTCGGCGGCGTGGTAGGGATGTTCGCGAGCATTTCCGGGGCGCTGTCGGGGGCGATCAGCCGATTCCTCACGTTTGAGCTTGGGCGGGGGGACAAGCATCGCCTGAACACGGTTTTTTCGACAAGCGTTTTGATTCAGTTGATACTTGCGGCAATCCTTGTCTCCCTTGTCTTGGTGGGGGGCGGCTGGTTCGTGAATGCGAAGCTGAACATCCCCGCAGAGCGCATGGATGCCGCGAACTGGGTCTTGATCTGCTCCGCCGGCAGCTTTGGGGTCGGGTTAATCAGCGTTGCGTATAACGCGATGATTATCGCACACGAACATATGAAGACATTTGCCTACGTGAGCATCCTGGACGTAGTGCTGAAACTAGGGATAGTTTTTTTATTGATGGCATCTTCGTTCGATAAGTTGAAGACGTATGCGTTATTGTCGACGTGCGTTACCATTGTCATTCAGCTGACTGTTAGCATCTATTGTCGGATGCACTTTAAGGCGAGCCGCTTACGTTTTGTGTGGGACAAAGGCTTGATAAAGGAGATGTTTGGCTTCGCCGGGTGGGCTTTCTTCAGCAATTCTGTCGGGATGATAAATTCGCAGGGCATAAATATCCTGACGAATATGTTTTTTGGGGTCGCGCTCAATGCGGCCCGGGGGATCGCAATGCAGGTGCAGACATCCCTGTCGCGTTTCATTGGTAATTTTACGATGTCGCTGAATCCGCAGATCATTAAATCCTATGCGGCCGACAACAAGGATTATATGTTTCAGCTGATTTGCCGCGGGAGCAAGCTTGCGTATTTTTTGGCGTTGATGTTTGTGGTTCCTTTGTTCCTTGAGGCGGATACGGTGTTGCGGGTTTGGTTGGGAGAAGTTCCCGCGCATGCGACGCTTTTCGTGCGACTGACTTTGTTGGCGATGTTACCGCAGGTACTCGGTGGAGTCTTATTCACGGGGGCGATGGCGACGGGGAATATCCGTCGTTATGCCCTGGCCGTAAATAGCGTAAGTATTTTTGTCTTTATCATCACGTGGGGGTTTTTTTCCCTCGGATACCCGCCAGCGACAGCGTATTGTGTGCAATTCGTTATTCGTATACTGTTGATTATAATACGGGTAGTTTTGCTAAAGGGGATGATGGCATTCAGCCCTATTCTATATGTGAAAGAAGTTTTTTATAAAATAGTTCCCGTTTCGATTTTGGCTTTTGTCCTACCGCTATTGGTCTTTTTGTTGCCGATCTCGCCGTCTTTTTTGCGGGTTGTATTGATGACGGCTGTTAGTGTTCCCACAACGGTTGGCATCGTTTTCTTTTGGGGGTTGACCAAGGATGAGCGAGTTTTCGCTTTAGGAAAACTTCAACAAGTTAAAAACAAATTTTTGAAGGTATAATACACTATGGAAACGTATTATTCTGACGATAAAAATGTCCAGATTCTTGTCGCGCTCTTGAAGGCCCACGGTATTCGCAAAGTGGTTGCTTCCCCGGGAACAACCAATATGGCATTAGTTGGGAGCTGCCAGCACGATCCATGGTTTGAGATGTACTCTTGCGTGGATGAACGCTCGGCGGCCTACATGGCTTGTGGATTGGCGGGAGAGTCAGGAGAACCGGTGGTCCTTACCTGCACCGGTGCAACAGCGTCGCGTAATTATTTTTCCGGACTGTCGGAAGCATTTTATCGTAAATTGCCTATTCTGGCTGTGACCTTTTTCGTCAGTTATTACGGTATCGGGAATCTTGAGCCCCAAGTCGTTGATCGGAGTATTTCGCCAAAGGATACCGTGCGGTATAAGATTGAACTTCCGCACATCAAGGACGACGCGGATTTCCGCTTTGCGGAATTGAAAATGAATACGGCGATATTGGAATTGCACCGGAACGGAGGCGGTCCCGTTCACATAAATCTGGCGACTCTCCGGGGAGATTTCCCCGTCAAGGAGCTTCCGGCTGTTCGTGTTATCAACCGCATCACCTGTAACGATGAGTTTCCGCAACTTCCCAAGGATGCAAAACGAATTGCGATCTATGTTTGCTCGCATGCTCCGTGGACTGAGGCGCAAACAAAGGCCGTCGATGCGTTTTGCGCACGCAATGATGCGATCGTATTTTGCGATCATAGCAGTGGATACAAAGGTAAATATCGTGTTCTGTTTGCACTCGTCGCGGGGCAGGACCAATATGCATCGCCGCTCTGCTTCCCGGACCTGTTGATCCATGTCGGCGAGTTGTCGGGAGACTATTATACCTACGGACGTATGATGAGCCTGCGGGAAGCCTGGCGCGTGAGCCTGGACGGCGAGGTGCGGGACACCTTCCGCAATTTGCGCTACATTTTCGATATGGATGAGCAGGCCTTCTTTGATCATTACGCTAAGAATCCTGTTTCCGAGTCGATGGCGGAAGATGAGTATTTGAATGCGTGCCTCGCCGAATACGCCCGGCTGTATGCCAAAATTCCGGAAATGCCGTTATCCAACGGCTGGATTGCGAAAAACGTCGCGCCGCGGATTCCCGAACATTGTGTTTTGCACTTTGGCGTCAGCAACACCATGCGTTCGTGGACCTTTTTCGATGTGCCCCGTTCCGTGGTGACGAGCGCCAATGTCGGGTGTCGCGGAATCGACGGCGCACTCTCGACCCTTATCGGCGCCTCCCTGGTGAATCCGGAAGTCCTCCACTTCGGGGTCATGGGTGATCTGACCTTTTTCTATGACATGAATTCGTTGGGCAATCGCCATGTCGGCAACAACGTGCGGATTCTCCTCGTGAACAATGGGCGCGGGACGGAGTTTCGCCTCTATACGCATCCAGGTCAACGGCTGATGGGGGAGGACGCGGACCTCTATGTCGCGGCGGCCGGACACTTCGGGAACAAATCGCCGGAGTTGGTCAAGGGCTATGCTTCGGCGCTCGGGTTTGAATATCTCTGCGCTTCGAACAAAGAGGAATTCGTCTCCGTGATTGAACGCTTTTTGACGCCGGAGCTCACGAGCAGGCCGATGCTCCTGGAGGTCTTCACGGATTCGCAGGATGAAAGCGACGCATTGAAAATATTGAAGAATCTTGAAACTACGGCGGAAGGTCAAGCCAAAGAAATTGCTAAGAACCTTCTTGGGGATTCCGGAGTGAGGTTTGTGAAAAAACTTTTAGGCAAATAAGTAATAGTACTGGTGGATGAGTATCCTTTTGGGAGCAGGGATTCTTGCTGATTGATCAGATGTTGGTAAGCTGCAAACATGAACTAGATGATAATGTTTTAAAGTAGGATTTGTCGTAATCATCGGTAATTTATCATGTAATATATAAGGGTATGCAGATGAGAATAGCTCTTTTAACATATAATATTGGTCAAAATTACGGGGGAATCCTCCAAGCGTATGCATTAATGACTACGTTAAGTGATTTGGGACATAGTCCAGAATTGCTTTATATAAAGACAGGAAGTGTGAAGGGGTGGAAGCGCCTGATCAAAAAGTATATTCTATCCAAGTTTATGGGCAAATTTGCCAAACGGGAGAGTGAATATAAAAAGTTGCATGAATTTGTCGAGGAAAAAATAAATCCTAAGACTAAGCCCCTAAGCACAAAGAAAGATTTTTTAAGGGTTACAAAAAATAATTATGATGCGTATGTCGTTGGTAGTGATCAAGTTTGGCGCGCTCGCTTATTTAGATATATAGATTATGCTTTTTTCGGGTTTGTCGAAACTGGAGATCCAATATTTTTTTCATACGCGCCATCATTCGGTGTTGAAACATGGGATTATACAGAAGCTGAAACTTTAAAGTTCAGGGAACAACTGGCAAAGTTTAGAGCTGTATCCGTTAGAGAAGACTCCGGTGTTGAGCTTTGTAGGAAATATCTAAATAGAGATGCTACACATGTTTTGGATCCCACAGCTCTTTTAGACAAGACTCGTTATCTAAGCTTATTGGATAACAGTAATGCTGCTGACTATAGTGGTGAACTGTTGACATATATACTGGATGAAAGTGATGAAAAAAATAAATTAGTAGATATTGTATCGAAAGATCTTTCATATGATGTGTTTAAAGTTGGTTCGATAAATACTGATAGCGAGCGTATTGAAGATATGGTTTACCCTTCTGTGCAATCCTGGATTGAGGGATTTAACCACGCAAAGTTTGTTATCACCGATTCATTTCACGGTTGCATTTTTTCGATTCTATTCCATAAGCCATTTATAGTATATGGAAATAGAATGAGAGGATTGGCTCGTTTCAATTCAGTCCTGAAGATGGTGGGGCTGGAAAATAGGATGATCGCAAGTCTGGATGATGTTGACCCGAACCTGTGGTTGGAAGAAGTAGATTGGGAATCGGTCGATAACAAGTTGAATGTAAAGAGAAATATCTCATTCAATTTCTTGCGCGACGCTTTGAGTGGTGAACGACACCAAGCGGATGAAGGCTTTTGAATATGAATGAGCTGTATTTGTATCCAGCATGTTCCAATTCGGATAAAAATAAATATCTGCATAGATTGAGCGAATGTTTTGTCAGTCTGGGCTTCGACGTTTTGCCGTGGAAAGTGGCACTGAAATCTTTCAAATTCCGTTCCGGCATATGTGTTATAAGTTGGCTTGAAGATAATGTTGGCTTTTTAGATGTTAATCCCTGGGTGGCATTTGTTAAATGCATCATTATTCTGTCGGCGTTGAAGATAAAGACGAAGAAGATGATATGGGTCAGGCATAATCTGAAGCCGCATGATTTGGTGCGGGCAACCAAATTATATAATACTCTGGTTAAGATACTGACGGCCGTGTCTGATGTCGTCGTCACCCATGCGGAAAACGATCGGGTACACAATTCGACAATAATACCACATCATTTGTATTCAGGAGAAAAGCCCGCAGATACGATACGCGATATTGATATGTTGTATTTCGGGGTAATCAAAAAGTACAAAGGGATTGATCGTTTGTTGGGAGAATGGCCGAGCGATAAGAAGTTGATTCTGTTAGGAAGATGTGATGATGCTGATTTAAAGAAAAGGATTAATGCAGCCATTGTTGAGAGGGATTTGGACGTCGAGTGGAGAAATGAATTTGTCAGTGATGATGAATTGAACGATCATATATCGCGATCAAAATTTGTTATTCTTCCGCATTTGGACGAAACGATGATAGTGAGCGGCGCATTTTATCATGCTATTTCGTTTGGGGCCAATATCATACTGAGGGATGGCGCATTTGCCAGGACCTGCCAGCAAAGGCATCCCTTTGTTTCTGTCTATAAGCCCGGAGAATTGCAAGACGTCATCAAGTCCATCGACTATGTTGATCCTCATGTGGTAATGAAAATCGCTTCGGAACAGTATGGTGAGGAAGCGTGTAGGGCCGCCTGGTCCAGAATATTGGGACAGCCCTAAAATGAATGGTTTCCGATTGCAAGTCGCGCTGTGTCACGTCACGCGAGATTTGATTCGGGGCCGGGAGTATCCCGACCGTTTTCGAGCAGTGGCAACTCCCGGAGCACCCTTGGGGGCTAATCGTAAGGCGCTTATACCCCAGTGGAAACGCAGGCAAAGGAATCTGGATCGGCTATGAAGAAACTCCGCGTCATGCACGTTATCATCGGCAACGGGTTTGGCGGGCTTGAGAACGTCATGCTGGACCTTGTCCGCCAGGGTGACAGGGAGCGGTTCGAATATTTCATTTTGTGCCTGAGCACGCCCGACGTCATCCGGGACAAGCTGGAAGCATCCGGGGCAACCGTGCTGGACCTCGGCTACGGGGAAGGGTTTCATCCCGGGTTGGCCCTGGCCATCCGCAAGGTGATCAACGAACACGGTATCGATGTGGTGCACAGCCACGACTACAAGCCTTTCTTTTATACCACCCTCGGCTGCCTGGGCAAACGCGGGCTGGCCAAGGTCTACACCGAGCATTCCAGCATCCTGTCCATGAGCCGGAAGCATCAGCACATCGGCAGGTTGTTCGCCCGGTTCACCGACGCCATGGTCATGGTCAGCCGCCACCTGCAACAATATTGGGCGGACCCGGTCGGCCTGCCCGCCGAGCGCTCCCTGGTCATCCATAACGGCATAGACGTGCGCCTGTTCGACCACCCGGAGGACGGGGAAACCCTAAAGCGCGAGTTCGGCCTGGAGGGCAAGCTGGTCATCGGGACCGCCCTGCGCCTCAACGAGCAGAAGGGGCTGCAATACCTGGTCGCGGCCGCCCCGGCGGTCAAGGAGCGGTTCCCGGACGCACGTTTCCTGGTCATCGGCGAGGGCCCGCTGCGGGACGATCTTGCGACCCGGACACGGACCCTGGGGGTGGATGATGTGTTCCTGTTCCCCGGCTACCGCAGCGACGTTTCGCGAATCCTCCCGGCCTTCGACATCTACGTGCTCCCCTCCCTGTGGGAGGGGCTCCCTTTGGGCATGATTGAGGCCATGCTGGCGAAACTGCCCATTGTCGCCACCACGGTGGGCGGCGTCCCCGAGGTCCTGGTGGACCGTGACACCGCCCTGCTGGTGCCCCCGGCGGACAGCGAGGCTCTGGGCGAAGCGCTTTGCCATCTGGCCGATTCGGCCGATCTCAGGCGGATCATGGGGGAAAGGGGACGTGGCCATGCCCTTGCGGAGTACTCGCTGCAAAAGATGGTCACCACCTACGAGACCCTGTACCACGACATTTTGGCCGCCAAGTAGCGGCATCAGGCATCGGGACGGTGCGTGGGGTTCAACCCTCCCGGTCGCCGGGATGGTTGGACGATGCCGCGGTCCAGACCTGTTCGTCATTGTGCAGGAAGCGAACCCAGGCCCGGATCACGGCCAGGTTGAGGAGCAGCAGGGCGGACAGGGCTTTGCCAGGCCGGGAGCCGTTCTTTGTTTTCCAGGCGTACCAGGCGGCGAGCCAGCCCATCGCCTGGAGCGCGCCGAACCCGCTCAGCCATCCACCGGCCGCAAGGCTGAAGACCAGCGCGCCAGCAAAGAAGAGCGGCAGGAAGAGACGCAGGATTTTGTGCGAGATGAATCGGAACCAGAGCGGATTTTTCCATGGGAGAAAGAGCTCCGGGGCCAGGCGCAGGAGTTGCAGGTTGCCGTACAGGGTGCGCACCTTGCGGGTCGTCTCGCCCGCGTCCGAGACCGGCTTGGCGTCCACGGCCACGGCCCGTGTGTCGTAGAGGATGCGGTATCCCTTGAGGGCCGCACGCATGGGGATGAGCACGTCATCCAGGACCGTGCCTTCGGGCAGGGGGGCGAAGCAGGCCTTGCGTAGGGCGTAGATGGCCCCGGTCACGCCGATGACCGAGCCGCCGGCAGATTCGGCGGCGCGCAGCCGGACCTCGAGACTCCAGTAGGATGACCCCACACCCGAAGCCGCACCCGAGCCGTGCTCGGGCCGTATCTCCAGGCGTCCCGAGACCGCGCCCACCGAGGGATCGTGAAAATGGGACAGGAGCAGGCGGGCCACGTCCGGGGCGAAGGTCTGCCGGGCATCGCCCAGGAGCAGCAGTTCGTGGGCAGCGGCGGCTACGCCCGCGTTGAGGGCGGCGGCTTTGCCCATGGGGTGGTCCTGGCGGATCAGCCGGACGCGCGGATCGCCGTAACCGAGAACCGCCTGGTCCGTGCCGTCCACGGAGCCGTCCGAGACCACGATGACCTCCAGGCGCTCGGCCGGGTAGTCCATGGCCAGGAGGTTGGCGATGCGCGCCGCAATGCGCGGCCCCTCGTCGCGGGCGCAGATGATGACCGACACCGGATCGCCCGTATCGGCCGGGTCGGCCGCGTCCACGGGCCTGGGCCGGAGCCGGGCCAGGCACGCCTGGACCAGCGGGTACCCGGCGATGGTGTACGCCAGGAGCAGCAGGGAGAGTGCGGCCAGGATGGTCATGGGGAGCCTCGTATGCGCTGTCGATCGCTGGCTTAGTCTTCCGCGTATCCCTTGGGGTTTTCGGACTGCCAGTGCCAGGTGTCGCGGACCATGTCCTCGATGGTGTGGGTGGCCTCCCAGCCCAGCTCGCGTCGGGCCTTGTCCGTGGCAGCGTAGTTGGCGGCCACGTCGCCGGCGCGGCGGCCGACAATCTCATAGGGGATGGGCACGCCGTTGACCCGCTCGAAGGCGTGGACCAGTTCGAGCACGCTGCACCCCTTGCCCGTGCCCAGGTTGTGGACCATGTAGCCGGGCTCCTCCTCAAGCTTGCGCAGGGCGGCCACGTGGCCCCGGGCCAGGTCCACCACGTGGATGAAGTCGCGCACGCCCGTGCCGTCCGGGGTGTCGTAGTCGTCGCCGAAGATGCTGAGTTTCTTGAGCCGCCCCACGGCCACCTGGGCGATGTACGGCATGAGGTTGTTGGGGATGTCCGCCGGGTCCTCGCCGATGAGCCCCGAGGGGTGCGCGCCCACCGGATTGAAATAGCGCAGGATCGACATGTTCCAGTCCGGCTCGGCCGCGTGCAGGTCCTTCAATATCTCTTCGATGTACAGCTTGGTCCGGCCGTAGGGGTTGTAGGCGCTGGTCGGGGTCTCCTCGGTCAGGGGGAGCCTGTCGGACAGGCCGTAGACCGTGGCCGAAGAGCTGAAGACGATGTTCTTGGCCTTTCCCGCGCCCATGGCCTTGCACAGGTTGATCAGGCTGAGCAGGTTGTTTTCGTAGTACTTGAGCGGCTTTTGCACGGACTCGCCCACGGCCTTATGCCCGGCGAAGTGGATGGCCGCGTCAATGGTTTCCTCGCGAAACAGGGCTTCCACCTCGTCCAGGTTGCAGAAGTCCATGCGGTGCACCGGAATGGCGGTGCCCGTGATCCGCTCCACCCGCTCCATGGCCACGGGCGAACTGTTGCAGAAATTGTCCGCGCAGATCACGCCGTACCCGGCGGCAATGAGCTCAATGCAGGTGTGGGTACCGATATATCCGGCGCCTCCGGAGACCAATACTTTTTGGATATTCATGGCAGAATCCTTGTCTGTCTAGTCCACCGTCCAAGCAGACGGTCTGACCGGCCGGGTGCTCTCGGCCGATAATCTCAGCGTATACAGACTCAACGAATCCACCCCTTTTGTCCAGCCCAAATGGCAGTTGAAACGCATCCTTGACATGGTGTTTCTCCCGGAGAGTCATGCTCGCGTGGACTTGATGCTGGACAACCCCGGTAATCTGACATAAGCCCGGAATTTGAGCTGGACGGTCTATTCGACCCGGCGGCAATCCGCATGATTGGAAACCGGTTATCGCACTCCGCAGCCCTGTCCCGGAGTGTTTCAAGCCTATTTTCGGAGAAGAAAATGTCCCTGCAGAGCCTCAATCCGTTGACCGGCAAGGTCACGATGCAATTTGACGAGTTCACGCCCGAACAGACCGCCGATGCCGTGCGCGCGGCGGCCGAAGGGTACGCTTCCTGGAAGAATACCGACTTCGCCCGCCGCGCCGAGTGCCTGCTCAGCCTGGCCGGGGTGCTCCGGGCCCGGGCGGACGAGTACGCCGCGATCATGGCCGAAGAGATGGGCAAGCCCGTGAGCTTCGGCCGGGCCGAAGCCCTCAAGTGCGCGGGCGTGTGCGAATTTTATGCGCAAAACGGTGAGGCCATGCTCACGTCCGAGCCGGTGGCCGGTTGCGGACAGGAGGCCTATGTGGACTTCGCCCCCATGGGCACGGTGCTCGCGGTCATGCCGTGGAACTTCCCCTTCTGGCAGGTACTGCGCGTGGCGGCGCCCACGCTCATGGCCGGCAACACCGTGGTCCTGAAGCACGCCTCCAATGTGCCCCAGTGCGCCTTGGCCATCGAGGCCGCCTTCCGCGAGTCCGCCTTCCCGGACAACGTCTTCCGCACTCTGCTCATCGGGGCACGCCAGGTGGAGTCCGTGCTGGACTTCGATTCGGTCATCGGCGCGAGCCTGACCGGCAGCGAAGGGGCCGGGAGCAAGGTCGCGTCCGCGGCCGGGGCGCGCCTCAAGAAGTGCGTCATGGAGCTGGGCGGCAGCGACCCGTTCGTGGTCCTGGCCGACGCGGACATCGCCAAGGCCGCCAAGGTCGGAGCCATGTCCCGCTGCGCCAACGCAGGCCAGACCTGCATCGCGGCCAAGCGGTTTATCGTGATGGACGAGGTCTACGACGAGTTTCTGGCCGCCCTGGGCCGGGAGATGGACGGTCTCAAGATGGGCGACCCCATGGACGAGGACACCGTGATCGGCCCCATGTCCTCCGTCGGCCTGCGCGCCGATCTGCACAGCCAGGTGGAGCGCTGCACGGCCGCGGGCGGCAGGATCGTCAAGGGCGGGGTCCTGCCCGAGGGCGAGGCCGCCTTCTACCCTCCGACCATCATCGCGGACGCGCCCTTTGACGCCGAGGTCTGCCGCGAGGAGCTCTTCGGTCCCGTGGCCCTGGTCTTCCGGGCCGGGGACGAGGACCGTGCCGTGGCCATGGCCAACGACACCCCGTTCGGCCTGGGGGGCTCGGTCTGGACGACCGACGGTACGCGCGGCCTGGAACTGGCCCGGCGCATCGAGGCGGGAGAGGTGGTCGTCAACGGCCTGGTTCGTAGCGATCCGCTCATGCCCTTCGGCGGCATCCGCCGCTCCGGCTTCGGCCGCGAACTCTCCTCCTTCGGCATCCGCGAGTTCGTGAACATCAAGTCGGTCATCCGCGACTGACGGCTGCACTGAATCAAACGGAAAGGCCCGGCCAGTGTACACTGGCCGGGCCTTTTTCATGTGTTGAGGGTGGGCGCGGTCCTAGGCGTTCTGGGCGTTGATGACAAAGCCCTGGTCGGCCAGGCCGGTGGAAGAGGGGGTGCCGGCGATGCGGGACAGGAAGGTGTTGCCCAACTTCTCGATGTGGCCCTTGATGGCGTCGAAGTAGTTGAAGTGGGCCTGCTCCTCGTCGATGATGGTCTCGAACAGTTTTTCGCTGATGGAGTCGCCGTTCTCCCTGCAGACCAGCAGGAACTGGTTGTAGGCGTCGATGGTGTCGTCCTCCTCGGTGGAGTCGTAGCCGTAGATGACGTCGATCTTCTGGCCGCGTTCCACCTTCTTGGACTTCTTGTCCGTGGGCTCGCCGCCCAGTTCCTTGATCCGTTCGGCGAATTGCTCGGCGTGGCGCATCTCGTCGATGGCAATGAGCTTCATGTTGGAGGCCAGCTCGCCGTAGTCCATGTCATCCAGGTTGTAGTGCTGGTTCATGTACAGGTGAATGGCCTGCAATTCCATGGATCGGGCCTGGTTCAATACCTCGATGACTTTCTCACGCCTTTCTTCCTTGGTAGCCATGATTCTCTCCTTTGCATCGCCGTGACGGGCCGCCAACATGCGGCTCCGTGCGACATAGTTGTTACATTGTCTCAATTGGTTATACGCACGGTATACCCAGATTGCGTGAATGGTAACTATCCGCCTGGTTCTCGTCAAGACGGTTCCGCGCAATTCGAGACTGTCTCCGGGCGGCCCCTCCGGCTTGTTCCCCGCATCCGCTGATGGTATTGACGGGGAGCGGCCGTCGGTACGGCCGAGCCCAACCTCAAGCCAGGAGACGACATGGACAGGATCAAGAATATCGCGGTGGTCGCCCACGACAACTGCAAGGACGAACTGCTCGATTTCATCGACTGCAACCGCGAGGCCCTGGCCCCGCACAGCCTGATCGCCACCGGGACCACCGGGCGCCTGGTGGAGGACCTTCTGGCCGAGGGCGAGGTCGCGGGCCGGGAGCACAAGCGCGTCCAGCGGCTCAAGTCCGGCCCCCTGGGCGGCGACCAGCAACTCGGGGCCCTGATCAGCAACGGCAAGGTGGACATCCTGTTCTTTTTCTGGGATCCCATGGAGCCCCAGCCCCACGATGTGGACGTCAAGGCCCTGCTGCGCCTGGCCGTGCTCTACAACATCCCCACGGCCTCCAACCGTTCTTCGGCCGAGTTCCTGATCTCGTCGACCTTCTTCAACCACGAGTTCTGCATCAAGCCGGGGCGCTATTTCGAGTACGCCGACCGCGAGCTGAAGTAGGCGAAGGGGAGGCCGACCGCCGGAACCCGCGGCCGCACCGAGACAAAAAAAGGGCTCCCGAGATGGTCTCGGGAGCCCTTGCTTGTTGGAAGGCTATGTTTTCTAGGTGCTTAGAGGAAGACGTACACGGCCATCAGCCCGGTCAGGGACATGGTGATGGTGTACGGCAGCGCCAACATGACCATTCTTCCGTAGGAGAGGCGGATGACCGGCGCGAGCGCGCTGGTCAGCAGGAACAGGAAGGCGGCCTGGCCGTTGGGGGTGGCCACGGACGGGATGTTGGTCCCGGTGTTGATGGCCACGGCCAGCTTGTCCAGGTGTTCCATCGTCTCCTTGACGCGCATGGCCGCATCCTGGGGGAGCGTTGCGAGCACGTCGGCCCGCGCGATGTGGGGATCCGTCAGCTTGTCCATGAGCGCCTGGCCGGTCATGCCGATATGGGGAATGGAGCCCAGCACGTGGATGAAGTGCAGCTTGGTTTCGGAGATGTAGACCGTGGCCACAAAGACGTTGTCCGAGATGGAGGAGAGCAGGCCGTTGGCGATGTAGTAGGCCGCCAACTGGTCCTGGCCCTTCAGGCTCAGCACGAACTCGATGATCGGGGCGAACAGCTCCTGGGAGTGGATGACCGCGACCACGGAGAAGAAGACCACCAGCAGGGCGGTGAAGGGCAGGGCCTCTTCGAAGGCGTGGCCGAGCTGATGTTCTTCGGTGATGCCGGTGAAGGCGGTCAGCAGGATGATGACCGACAGGCCGATGAGGCCGACGGCGGCCAGGTGGAAGGCCAGGGCGAGGACCAGCCAGATGCCGGTGCAGGCCTGGATGACCAGCTTGAGCTTGCCCTTCTGGCCCTGTTTTTCCTCCATCTGCACGGCGGTTTCGAGCAGGAAGGAGCGGATGTTGCCGGGCATCTGGAAGCCGTAGCCGAAGATGTGGAATTGCTCCACGGCCAGGCAGGTCAGCAGGCCGACGGCCAGGACCGGCAGGGTCACGGGCATGGCGTGCAGGAAGAAGGGCACGAAGTGCCAGCCCATCTCGCCGCCCACCAGCAGGTTCTGCGGCTCGCCCACCAGGGTGCAGACGCCGCCGAGCGCGGTGCCCACCGCGCCGTGCATCATCAGGTTGCGCAAAAAGCCCCGGAACTCGAGCAGTTCCTCACGGCTGGTCTCCTTGACGCTCTCGTCGTTGACCAGGTCGTGGGAGTCCGCGGCGCCCGTGCCGGACGCGAAGCGGTGGTAGACGTTGTAGAAGCCGAAGGCCACGGCCATGATGACGGCGGTCACGGTCAGGGCGTCCAGGAAGGCGGACAGGAAGGCGCCGGCCAGGCAGAACAGCAGGGCGATGACCTTCTTGGAGCGGACGCGCACCAGGATGCGGGTGAAGGTGAACTGCAGGAAGTCCTTCATGAAGTAGATGCCCGCGACCATGAAGATCAGCAGCAGGATGACTTCGAAGTTTTTCAGGGCTTCGTGATACACGGTCTCGGGCGAGGTCATGCCCAGGATCACGGCTTCTAGCGCCAGCAGGCCGCCTGCGGGCAGCGGGTAACACTTGAGCGCCATGGCCAGGGTGAAGATGAATTCCGCGATGAGTGCCCATCCGGCTATAAACGTGCCGACCGTGAGAATGAGCACGGGGTTGAGCACGAGAAAGCCGATGATGGTCAGCTTGTACCATCCCGGGGCGTTCCCGAGGAATGTTTCGACAAAGGTTTTCGACAACGGTGTCTTCATTCGTTTCTCTCCTTCAATACGGCGAAACGCCCCGAGCGGCCGTGTCGGCGAACAAAAGTTCAGCCGGGCCGAGGCGTAGCGTCGATGAAAAAATCCTTTGCGGGCTAGGGGTTATAGGGGTCTGTTTCCTCAATTGCCAAAAAAAGGGCGCCGGTAACCGCTACCGGCGCCCCGTCGGCGATTAATAGAATAGCATTAAGGCGGATATCATGACAACCATGTATAGCACGGTCATCCCGGCCCCGCTTTTGACATAATCTATAGTCCGGTACCCGCCCGGACGCATGATCAGCGCGTTGACCTGGTGGGTGGGCAGGACAAAGGTGTTGGACGCGGCCACGGCCACGGTCAGGGCGGCCACCCTGGGGTCCACGCCCGCATTGAGCGCCATGTTCATGGACAGCGGGACAAGGAGCACGGTGGCGCCCACGTTGGAGGCCACCAGGGTGAAGAAGGACGTCAGGATGCCGATGACCGTGAGCAGGACCAGGGCCGACGGCGTGCCCAGGGCGGCCATGATGGTGTCCGCGATGAACTTGGCCGCGCCCGTGTTTTCGAAGGCCATGCCCAGGGGGATAAGTCCGCCGAGCAGGAAGACCGTCATCCAGTCCACGGACTGGTAGGCCTCGTCGATGGTCAGGACCTTGGTCAGGACCATGCCCAGCGCGCCGGTCAGCAGCGCGATGGACAACTGCACGTGGAAGCCGAGGATCATGACCAGGGACACGGCCAGCCACATGAGCGCGATCTTGGCCTTTTCCGTGCGCAGCAACTCGCCCTTGACGGTCTCGGTGAAGACCAGGTCGGGCAACCCCTTCAGCATGTGGAACATCTCCCAGCGGCCGTGCAGGAGCAGGGCGTCTCCGGATTCGATGATGATGTCGGAGAGCCCGCTGACGAAGATCTTTTCACCCCGGAAGATGGCCAGGGGGGAGACCTGGAACCGTTCGCGGATGCGCAGTTCGGCGATGGTCTTGCCCATGAACTCGGAGCGGGGCGTGACGATGCCCTCCATGATGCCCGCGTTGTTCGGGGACAGCTCCTCGGCGAAGGTGGTCAGTTCGGGCCTGAGTTCCCAGCCGAGGTCCTCGGCCATGTGCTCCACGAACTCCTGCGGGCCCACGACCACGATCTCGTCGCCGGGCCGGACGGTCTCATCGGGCAGGGGCGCGAAGATGTGCTGCTTGCCGTTCTCCCGGCAGATGGCCACCAGGGTGCAGAAGTAGATGGGCCGCAGGTCCAGGGCCTTGAGCGGGGCGTCGTTCGTCCAGTCGGCGGGCACGGCCAGCTCGAACAGGGAGCCGACGTTGTTATAGGTGCCCGTGAGGATCGAGGACATGGGGCCGGAGCTCTCGTCCTCGGATCGGGTGGGCAGGATGAACCGGCCGAGCAGGATGAAGTAGAGCAGCGCCGCGGCGATGAGCAGCAGGCCCACGGGGGTCACGCTGAACAGGCCGAAGGCGTCGTACTTCTTGCCGCCCACGACCATCAGGTCGTTGAGCAGGATGAGCGGGCTGGAGCCGACCAGGGTCAGGCAGCCGCCGATGATGGCGCAGAAGCCCATGGGCATGAGCAGTCGGCCGACGGGCACGCCGGTCTGGTTGCCGATGCGTTTGGCCGCGGGCAGGAACAGGGCCGCGGCCCCGATGTTCTGCATGAAGCCGGAGATGATGGCCACGGTGCCCGCAATGAGCGTCATGATCCGTGATTCGCTCTTGCCGGCGAAGCGCAGGATGACGCGGGCCATGGAGTTCATCACGCCGGTCTTGTCCAGCCCGGCGCCGATGATGATGACGGCGATGATGGAGACGACGGCGTTACTGCTCAATCCGCTGATGGCCTGTTTCGGAGTGACCAGGCCAAGCAGGGGCAGGAGCACCATCATGATGATGCCGACCACGTCCACCCGGACCCATTCGAAGATGAAGAGGAGTACGGCGAATACGAGAACGGCCAGAACCGTTATGATTTCTGGGGTCATTTTGCGTCCTTGGGAAACGTGAGGTTTCTACGTTGCGGGCGGGGCTTATTTCGCCCGCAACGTAGCTCGGGTGTACACGGGAATGCTGCTCCTGTTCTTGCAGACGGCTGCGGAGTCGTCCATGACGTAACGGAAGCTGGGGTCCTTTTCGTGCATCCGGGCGACGATGGCGTTCTCGTCCCCCTGCTGGATCTCGTGCCGGAAGGTCAGTCCTGCGTCGGCCGCCTTGGCGTTGAAGTACTCGATATTGCGTTCGGCCTGGCTGCGGAATCCGTCGAAGTCCTTGCCGGACTCGTCGATGTTCAGGGCCACCAGGGAGCTGCGGGTCTTGCAGGCCATGTCCACCGCGTAGTCCGCGATGCCCTGGGAAAATTTCTGCCCCTTGCAGACGATGAGGATCTTGCACTGCTGCTTTTCGCTACAGACGCATTCGGCGGCTGCCGTGGCGGCGGCAGGCGCGGGGGTGACGGTTTCGCGGCGGGTGCCGGTGATACGCTTGAAAAATGCCTTCATCGAAGAGCCTCCCGATTTCTCCAATAAATGATTTTCATGGCAGACGACCCACGTGCCCACACTGCACGTGTTGCAGTTTGCCGCGGCCTGGGCCGCATAATGCTTGTCCACCACTTTCTTGACCGAATTGAAGAGGGCCATGTCTCACTCCTTGCTGCAGGTTTGGAGATTGCTTTTTCGCCCCTGTATACAGGCTTGTGAATCAAAACACATGCCAAGTGGGGTAACTTTGTTAACACATTGAAAAACAAGGATTAATCAAAAAACAAACCTTGTAGTGACACTCAGTGTGATGCTAAATGCAACGCTGGCAGCCTGATTCCCGGCGGAAAGATCGCCATATGACGCGATTCGGTGGTTTTGATGTGTGATGCACTTTGCAACGGTGGCGTGGGCAAGGGGAGAAAGTAGGGACTTAGCTATGGAAAAGGGGTTCTTTTGCTCAGGGCCGGGTCGCCGCCGGTTTTGGGGTTGTGGTGTTGAAAATATGGAATACCGTACGGTTATGGGGAATTTTGCAAGAAATATCGGCCGAAAAAAAAGAGAAGACGGCCCTGGGCGGGGCGAAATTAACCGACGTTGCGTATTGCAACCTTAACAAGTTCAAAGTAGCGTGATAGATAGGTATTATAGGGCAATATGACTTCAATGCTTGTGAAAAGGAGATATATCTCTTTCTCACAGGCCAGCAGGAGGCAACGGTCATGGGCTGGTTCGGCAAACGAAGGTCTTCCATTACCGGAGAAGCGGAGCCCGTACCGGCGGAAACTCCCGAGTCGCGGCCCTCGCCGCCCCCCGCACCGGCCCACGATTCCCTGCGCGAGCAGGTGGAATCCGCCGGGCTTCCCCCTGAAATCCTGGACGCGGCCAGGGTCGAATGCGACCGCATGGACAATCTGGACCCGGCCTCGCCGGAATACGCCATCAGCCTGAATTTTCTGGAAGTCATCCTCTCGCTGCCGTGGAATACGGCCACCCGCGACAATCTGGACATCACCCGGGCCGAGGAAGTGCTCAATGCCCGCCATTACGGATTGCAACGGGTCAAGGACCGTATCCTCGAGTTTCTGGCCGTCAAGAGCCTGTGCTCGCGGCGCAACCCGCGCATCCTGCTGGTGGACGACGAGCTCATCGCCCGCGAGAACCTGACCATCGTTTTCCAGGCCGACGGCTACGAGGTGGAGGCCGTGGGCAACGGGCTGGAGGCGGTTGCCGCCATGGAGCGCGAGCCCGCCAACATCGTGGTCTCGGACCTCAAGATGGAGGGCATGGACGGCATGGAGCTGCTCCAGGTCCTGCGCAAGCGCTGGCCCGACACCAAGGTTATCATGATCACCGGCTATGCAACGGTGAAGACGGCCGTGGACGCCATGCGCCGGGGCGCGGACCAGTATCTGGGCAAGCCGGTCAACCTGACCAAGCTGCGCCAGTACGTGGCCGAACTGTGGGAACAGAGCCTGCGGGCCCGGCACCTGCGCGGCTTCGTGCTTTGCTTCACCGGCCCTCCGGGCATGGGCAAGACCTCCATCGGCAAGGCTATCGCCGAGGCTCTGGGACGCAAGTTCATGCGCCTGTCCCTGGCCGGGCTGCGCGACGAGGCCGAGCTGCGCGGGCACCGGCGGACCTACGTGGGGGCCATGCCCGGTCGGATTATCCAGGGCATCCGCAAGGTCGGCACCCGCAACCCGGTGATCATGCTCGACGAGGTGGACAAGGCGGTCCAGGACTTTCAGGGCGACGCCACTTCGGTCTTGCTGGAGATGCTCGACGCCGAGCAGAACACCGCCTTCGTGGATCACTACCTCGGGCTGCCGTTCGACCTGTCGGGCGCCCTGTTCATCTGCACGGCCAACGGGGTGGAGCGCCTTCCGGCCCCGCTGCGCGACCGGTTGGAGGTCATCGAATTTCCGAGCTACACGCCGGGGGAGAAGTTGCAGATTGCAACCCGCTACCTCATCCCCGAGGTCATGGCCCAGCACGGCCTGGACGACAAGCTGGTGTCCATCCCGGACGCGACCGTGGCCCGGCTGATCCAGGGCTATGCCCGCGAATCCGGGCTGCGCAAGCTCCGGCAGCAGGTCGCCTCCCTGTGCCGCAAGCTGGCCAAGCGGGTCCTGTCCGAGGGGCTGGGCGCGGTCACCGTGGACGAACCCATGTTGCAGGAGTTGCTCGGCGCCCCGCCCTACACCTCCACCCCGGCCCAGGCCAAGCCCAGGGTCGGCCTGGCCACCAGCCTGGTCTGGACCGAGATCGGGGGCGAGATCATCTTCATCGAGGCGGCCCGCATGCGGGGCAGCAAGCAGCTCATCCTGACCGGCTCCTTGGGCGAGGTCCTGCGCGAGTCCGCCCAGACGGCCCTGAGCTACTGCCGCAGCCACGCGGACGGTTTCGGCATCGACCCGGAGTTCTACGCCACCTCGGACATCCACGTGCACATCCCGGCGGGCGCGGTTTCCAAGGAGGGGCCGAGTGCGGGCGTGGCCATCACCATAGCGCTGCTCTCCCTGCTCACCGGGCGGCCGGTGCGTCAGGACGTGGCCTCCACCGGGGAGCTGTCGCTGCTCGGCGAGGTCCTGCCCGTGGGCGGCATCCGCGAGAAGCTCATGGCGGCACGGAGCGCGGGCATCCCCGTAGTGATCCTGCCGCAGGGCTGCGAGGCCGCGGTCAAGTCCATCGAGGACGAGGTGGTCGAGGGGCTGGACATCCGCTACGTGTCGACCATGGAGGAGGCCGCCGATATCGCCCTGGGCGAAGCGGCCCCGTCCGAGGGGTGAGCGGCTACTCCAGGTGGTAGCGTTTGATCTTGCGCCACAGGGAGACGCGGTCGATGCCCAGGATGCGCGCGGCCTGCGTCTTGTTCCCGGCCGATGAGGCCAATACCTTCCTGATGTAGGATTTTTCCATGTCTTCCAGGGTGGGGAGCGGGGCCTTGGTCTCGGTCTCCGCGATCTCGGCGGGCAGCAGTTCGGGCGTGAAGGTCGTGCCCTGGCCCAGAGCCAGCGCCCGCTGGACGATGTTCTCCAGCTCGCGCACGTTGCCGGGGAAGGGATAGGACATGAGGATGTCCAGGGTGTCCTGATCGATGGAGTTGATGGTCTGGCCCGGCTGGCGGTGCTTTTCCAGAAAATGGCCGATGAGGATGGGGATGTCCTCGCGGTGTTCGCGCAGGGGCGGGGCGTGCAGGGTGACCACGTTCAGGCGGTAGTAGAGGTCCTGCCGGAACTCGCCCTTTTCCACCAGTTCGTGCAGGTCGCAGTTGGTCGCCGCGATGACCCGGATGTCCACCGGGATCTCCTTGGTCCCGCCCACGCGCAGGAAGTTGCGCTCCTGCAGCACCCGCAGCAGCTTGACCTGCATGTTCAGCGGCAGCTCGCCGATCTCGTCGAAAAATACCGTGCCCCCGTCGGCCGCTTCCAGGATGCCCTTCTGGCCCCGATTGGCCCCGGTGAAGGCCTCCTTTTCGTGGCCGAACAGCTCCTTGTCCATGAGCTCGGCCGTGAAGGTCCCGCAGTTGATGGCCATGAACCGCTCGCCCGACCGGGTGGAGAGCATGTGGATGCCCTGGGCCACCAGTTCCTTGCCGGTGCCGGTCTCGCCCTGGATGAGCACGTTGCAGTTCATCTGGGCCAGTTGGCGGACGTCCTTCTTGAGCTGCACGAAGGCGTCGCTCTCGCCGACCAGGGGCAGGTCGCGCTTGCCCTGGGCGATGATCTCCCGCAGCCGCCGGACCTCAACGGACAGGGCGTGCTGCTCCAGGGCGCGCTCCACCTGGAGCCGGAGTTCGTCGAGCTTGAGCGGCTTGGCGATGTAGGAATGCGCCCCCTTCTGCATGGCCTTGACCGCGTTGGCCACGGTGGCGTGGCCCGTGACCACGATGACGATGGTCAGGGGATGGTGTGCGCGGATGTGTTCGAGCATCTGGATGCCGTCCATGCCGGGCAGCATCAGGTCGGTGATGACCAGGTCGAATTCCTTCTTGTCCAGCTCCCGCATCCCTTCCTCGGCGGAGGCAATGGCCGTGACGGCGTAGCCGCTCCCGGTCAGGACGTGGGTCAGGTTTTCGCGGGCGATGCGTTCGTCTTCAATGACCAGAATGGACGCGGCCGTCATGCGTTCTCCTCGGGCTCAAGGGGGAGTTTGATGGTGAAAGCGGTCCCCTCGCCGGGGGTGGAGTCGACCCGGATGGAGCCCCGGTGCTCCTCGATGATGCCGTAGACGATGTACAGGCCGAGCCCCGTGCCCTGGCCCACTTCCTTGGTGGAGAAGAAGGGGTCGAAGATGCGTTGCAGGGTGTCCGGGGGCATGCCCGGCCCGTTGTCGGAGATGGTCAGGACCTTGTGGTCCGTCTCCCGCGAGGTCGCTATCCTGATGGTCCCCTCCCGGTCACCGATGGCCTGGATGGAGTTGATGATCAGGTTGAGCAGGGCCTCCTGGAAGCGCTGCCGGTCGAGGTACAGGGTTACGTCGTCCGGCACGCGGATGTCCACGCCTATGCGTGGCCCGAGCTGGCCCGAGACCAGGCGTACCGCGCTTTCCAGGACCTCCTTGAGGTTGCACGGCGCGGGCGAGAAGTCCTTGTGCCGGGAAAATTCGAGCAGCCCCTTGACGATGTCCCGGGCGCGCAGGGTCTCCTGGGTGATGTTGGTCATCATCTTGTCCGCGAACTCGTCCTGCCCGCCGGTCTCCTCGGCCAGGATCTGGGCCGAGGTGGAGATGTTGTTCAGGGGGTTGTTCAACTGGTGGGCGATGCCCGAGGCCAGTGTGCCGATGGAGGAGAGCTTCTGGGCCTGGACCAGTTGGGTCTGGCGCTTCTTGAGCTCCTCCACCATGGAGTTGAGGGCCACGAAGACCTGCTGGATCTCGTCGCCGTCCTCGCGCACGGCCAGGGGCACGAAGGTCCCTTGGGCGATGCGCCGCGTGGCCGCCTGGACCTGGGTCAGCGGCCCGAGGATGGCCTTGGACACGAAGAAAACCAGGGCCAGGACCACCAGGGCGACCACGCCCATGGAGATGAACAGGGTCATGCGCAGCCGCTGGTTGATGTTCAGGATGTTGTCCCGCTCCAACTCGGCGATGGCCCTGGAGTGCTCCACCAGGTTCTGGCCGGTCTCGCGCAGGGCGTGGGCCGCCGGGCTGTTCTCGCCGACGTCGCCGGAATCGGAACTGAGCCGGGCGAGCAGTTCGCCGTATCGGCTCATGCCCTGGGCCAGGGCGGTGCCGTGGGTCTCGCCGTGGAGCTGGACGACCTCGCCGGACAACTCGGCGAGGATGGTTCCGGCCCGGTTGAGGTTCTCGCGGCCCACGGAAAACAGGGAACCGTCCTGGTAGAGGAAGAAGTTCTTTTCCTCGCGGCGGATTTCAAGAATCAGGTTGCGCAGGTCGTCGGCCCGCTCCACCAGAAGGACCGCCTCCTGCAGCCTGTTCAGGTTGGACAGGGAGAGCAGGGCGATGCTGCCGAAGGCCAGGGTGAAGATGGCTATGCCGAGTATGATGGTATGTCTCAGATTGGGTCTGACCATGCCGCTTCCCTTCATCCGCATGATTTGCATGTGTTTTTGACACTATGCCGCGGACACGGAAAAGGCAAGGGGGACGGGGCGCGAGGGGCGGGCGCACACCGTGCGGCGCGGGCCCGACAGGGAAATGCGAAAAAATCTCAGAACCCGGAGTCAGTAGTTGACAGTGCAACTAATTGGGGCGTAGTTCATCTCTCTCAATACTGACCGGTCAGTACTGAAGCGTCCGCAGGACCCCGCCGATGGCCGGGGGGCCCCGCGCATTTTGAAATTCCAACGGGAGCCAGCCCAATGAAAGAAGACAGCGAAAAGGAACAGCGCATTCTGGACACGGCGGCCGAGCTTTTTTCCCGGCAGCCCTTCCACAAGGTCCTGTTGAGCGACGTGGCCCGCGCGGCGGCGGTGGGCAAGGGAACCCTGTACCTCTACTTCAAGAGCAAGGACGATCTCTATTTCGCGGTCCTGTTCCGGGAGTTCTCCAGTCTGATCGATTCCATGCGCAGCTTCCTGGACGAGACCGAACTGGGCCCGGACGGGCAGCTGGCAGGGGTGGTCCGTATCCTGGCCGAGCACTTTTACGCCAGGGCCTTCAACATGGAGCTGCTCGGCTTCGTGGTCACCTGCCCGGTGACCGACGAGTGGAAGCAATTGCGCGCCGACCTGTGGAGTCTGTTCGAGGGGATTATCCGGAGCGGCATCGAGCAGGGGCTGTTCCGGGACGAGGACCCCGCCCTGACGGCCCGGTACATATCCGGCCTGGTCCGGGCGGTCTGTCTGTTCGCGCCCGGCGCTGCCGGGCTGGACGAGGTCTGCCGCCACGCCAGCGAGTTCGTCCTTCGGGGGCTCGGCAAGAAACAATGACGCGGCGGCGGATGCCCATGCCCGGCCCTGCCGGGACGCCGCAGGATACGATATTTTCAGTGAGCATTTTTTTTATTGAGGGAGATCAATGAGTAACGAAAACATGAGCAACGACGCCGCCTCCAAGCTGAAGAGGCTGGCCGCAAAACGCAAGAGCCTGGGGTCCAGGAAGACCCTGCTCGTCCTGGGACCGGTGGTCCTGGTTCTGGCCGTGGTCCTGGGTTACCCCCTGTACGTGCGGATCATGACGCACGAATCCACGGACGACGCCTTTGTCGAGGCCCACGTGGTCTCCATGAGCCCGCGCGTGGCCGGTCACGTGGCCGAGGTGCCGGTGCACGACAACCAGTGGGTGGAAAAGGGCGATCTGTTGGTCCAGGTGGACCGGCGCCCCTTCGAGGTGGCCCTGGACGTGGCCAAGGCGCGCTTGCAGTCCGCCGACGCGGCCAGGCAGGAAGCCGAGGCCGAGGTCGCGGCCGCCCGCTCCCTGGTGGTGCAGCGCAACGCGGCCCTGTCTTCCAATCGGTCCGAGCTGGACCAGGCCAGGGCGGGAGTGGACGAATACGCCGCCGGACACAATCGCGACGAGAACGACTTCAAGCGCATGGATGAAATGGTCGAGGCAGGGGCCGTGTCCCGCCAGGAATACGACCACGCACGCGCCCAGGCTGCGGTCTCCAAGGCCAAGCTCCTGTCCGCCCGGAAGAAGATCGACACCCAGTCGGCCCAGATCCGTCAGGCCGTGGCCTCGGCCCAGGCCGCCGAGGACGGGCTGCGCCAGGCCCAGGCTGTGGTCGACAAACGCGTGGCCGAGGCCCGCGAGGCCGAAGCCGAGGTCCGCCAGGCCGAACTGAACCTGTCCTACACCCGTATCACCGCCCCGTGCGCGGGCTTCGTGACCAAGAAGGCCGTGGAGCCGGGAACCTATGTCCAGGTCGGTCAGCAGCTCCTGGCCGTGGTCGGGCGCGACGTGTGGGTCGTCGCCAATTTCAAGGAGACCCAGATTTCCGGCATGAAGCCGGGCCAGTCCGTGGACATCGAGGTCGACGCCTACCCCGGAGTGACCTTCGAGGGGCACGTGGACTCCATCCAGCGGGGCACGGGCTCGCGCTTCACTCTGCTGCCGCCCGAGAACGCCACCGGCAACTTCATCAAGGTGGTCCAGCGCGTGCCGGTCAAGATTGTCCTGAACCATCCGAACGGCGAGGGTGGCTATCTCCTGGCCCCGGGCATGTCCGTCATCCCGAACGTGGACCTGGCCGACGGGCCCGCCGGTGACGGCCTCGCCGGGGCTCGGACCGGCCGCGAAACCGCGATGCAATAGCCATGAGCATGTACAAGGATCCGGAGGAAATGTCTCCGGCCGAACGCTGGACCATCGCCTTCACGGTGGTGTTCGGCGCCTTCATGTCCGTCATGGACACCAGCGTGGTCAACGTGTCCATGCCGCACATGATGGGCAGCTTCGGCTCCGACCTGTCGTCCATCACCTGGGTGGCCACCAGTTACTCCATCGCCGAGATCATCATGGTGACCATGTCCGGCTGGTGGAGCGCGCTGCTCGGGCGCAAGAACTTCTATCTGGCTTCGTTCGCCCTGTTCACGGTCGGCTCCATCTTTTGCGGAACGGCCACCACTTTCAACCAGATGATCATCTACCGGGTTATCCAGGGCATCGGCGGCGGGGCGCTCATTCCGGTGTCCCAGGCCATCCTGCGCGAGACCTTTCCCCCTCGCCAGCAGGGCACGGCCATGGCCCTGTACGGCATGGGCGTGGTGCTGGCTCCGGCATTGGGCCCCATCTGCGGCGGTTGGCTGACCGACGCCTGGGGCTGGCCGTGGATCTTCTACATCAACGTGCCGGTCTGCGCCCTGGGCATGCTCCTGACCATGCGTTTCGTCCACGATCCGCCGTATCTGCGGCGCGGCATCCAGTCCGTGGACTGGCTCGGCATCGGGCTGTTGACCGTCTGCCTGACCGGCATGCAGGTGGTCCTGGAGCGGGGCAACGACGAGCAGTGGTTCGACTCCTCCATGATCGTCTGGTGGACCGTGGCCTCGGTGGCCTCCCTGTTCGTCCTGGTTTTCTGGGAACTGCGCAGCAAGGAGCCGGTGGTCAATTTCCGCGTGCTCAAGGACAGCAACCTTGTGCTCGGCTCGGTCATGGGCCTGGTCTTCGGCGTGTCCCTGTTCGGAACGACCTTCGTCCTGCCTCAGTTCACCCAGAACATCCTCGGCTACCCGGCCTTCGAGTCCGGCCTGGTGCTGGCCCCGCGCGCGGTGACCCTGCTCCTGTTCATGCCCCTGGCCGGTTGGGCCTTCCAGCGGATCGGGGCCAAACCCCTTCTGTTGGGGGGGATTTGCGTTATCGTCTTTTCCTATTACCAGCTCATGCAGCTCTCGACGTCGGCCGGATACCTGGATCTCATCCCGCCCTTGATCGTCATGGGCATCGGCATGCCGTTCATGTTCGTGCCCCTGTCCACGGTGTCGCTCATTTCGGTGGATAAGAGCATGATCACGGACGCCTCATCCATATACACCCTGGCCCGGCGGGTGGGCGGCAATATCGGCTACAGCCTGGCCGCCGTGCTCCTGGACCGGGGCGAGGCCATTCACCGCGTTTATCTGACTTCCCACATCAGCGAACTGAGCCAGGTCACCCAGGATTACCTGGCCCAGTCGGTCCAGGCCCTGCTGGCCAAGGGCGTGGGGGCGACTCAGGCCCTTCCGCTGGCCCTCGGCCTGCTGGAGCACAAGGTCATGCGCCAGGCCACCATGCTGGCCTACAACGACATCTCCTTCGTCTTCGGCTGCCTGTTCTTCGTCCTGGTGCCCATGGTGTTTTTCTTGCCCGGCAGGGCGGCCATTCTCGTGCTGACGGGAAAGGGAAGCCGATGAAGCCGCCCAAGCGCCCCTTGCCCGCACATCCCGCTTCCGCTAGGTAACTGCACATGACTCCCGCAATCAACGCGGCCAAGAAGGCCAAGATCAAGTACACGGTCCACGAATACGATCACGATCCCGCGGCCCCGTCCTTCGGGGTGGAGGCGGCGGAAAAGCTCGGCGTCCCGCCCGAGCGGGTCTTCAAAACCCTGGTGGTGGACGCGGGTGGCAGCCTGGCCGTGGCCGTGGTCCCGGTCCTGCTCAAGCTCGACCTCAAGGCCATGGCCAAGGCCCTGAAGGCCAAGAAGGCGGCCATGGCCGACGTCAAGGTGGTCGAGCGGACCACCGGCTACGTGGTCGGCGGGGTCTCCCCGCTGGGCCAGAAGAAGCGGCTGCCCACGGTGGTCGACGCGTCCGCCGAGGGGCTCGGAACCCTGTTCGTCAGTGGTGGCCGACGGGGCCTGGACATCGAACTCGCTCCGGCCGACCTGGCCGCGCTGACCCGGGCGTCCTTTGCGCCCGTGGCCCGCTAGCCCCGCTCCCAGCCGGTCCGGGGCGCTCCGGGCCTCTGCCGGTCTTTCTCCCCGGCACCTTTTTGGGGGTCCGAAAAAGCGGTTGTCATCCGTGCCCGCCTTTCATATTGTGTCCATCCGGACATAATTAAATGTCCTGGCAAACCTGGAAGTCAGAGACATCATGAGCTCATCGAACACGCTGTTTTCCGAAGAATCCGCCATCCCCGACCCGTTCCGCATCGACACCCCCCTGGAGGTCTCCGAGTACCTGCTCGACGGCCGCCTCGAACCTTGGGAAGGCGAGCTGCAACGGATCGAATCCGCCATAGAGACCGCCGTTGACGGCGTTTATGCCCCCAAGCATCTCGGCTCCTGCCCGGTCATGGACGAGGCGGCCGGGGCGGCCGCCGTGGCCTCTACCAAGAGGGCCTGGAACAACGGCATGGGGCTGTGGCCGACCCTGTCCGTGGACGCGCGCATCAAGCACGTGGAGGACTTCACCCACCGCATGATCGAGGCGCGCGATGAAGTGGTCCGCCTCATGGTCTGGGAGATCGGCAAGCCCTACAAGGAGTGCTGCGTGGAGTTCGACCGGACCATCGAGTACATCCGCGACTCCATCGACGCCCTCAAGGACTTGGACCGCGCCTCGTCGCGTTTCGTCATCGAATCCGGGATTTACGCCCAAATCCGCCGCGCGCCCCTCGGGCCGACCCTGTGCATGGGCCCGTACAACTATCCGCTGAACGAGACCTTTGCCACGCTCATCCCGGCCCTGCTCATGGGCAACCCGGTGATCATCAAGCCGCCCAGGCACGGCAAGCTGCTCTTCGCGCCGCTCATGGAGGCCTTCCGCGACTGCTTCCCGGCGGGCGTGGTCAACCTGGTCTTCGGCAACCGCAGGCTGGTCAAGCCCATCCTCGAATCCGGTGTGATCAACGTCCTGGCCTTCATCGGCTCCAGCGAGGCGGCCAACGCCATGCGGCTGCTGCACCCCAGCCCCAACCGGCTGCGCTGCATCCTCGGCCTGGGGGCCAAGAACGCGGCCGTGGTCATGGAGTCTGCGGACATGGACCTGGCCGTGTCCGAGGCCGTGTCCGGCAGCTTGTCCTTCAGCGGCCAGCGGTGCACGGCCCTCAAGATCCTCTTTGTCCATGAAAACGTGGTCGACGAGTTCATCCGCCGCTTCAACGAAGGGCTCAAGACCATGACCATCGGCATGCCCTGGGACGAGGGCGTGCGCATCACGCCCCTGCCCGAGCCGGGCAAGATCGAGTACCTGACCGACCTGGTGGCCGACGCCGAGGCGCACGGCGCCAGGGTGGTCAACCCCGGCGGCGGAGCCGTGGACCGGTCCCTGTTCCATCCCGCGGTGCTCTATCCCGTGAATGGGGAGATGAAGGTCTATCACGAGGAGCAGTTCGGCCCGGTGGTGCCCATCGTGCCGTTCAAGGACGTGGAGACCCCCATCCGCTATATCATCGAGTCCCGCTACGGGCAGCAGATGTCCATTTTCAGCGACGACGCGGCCGAGGTGGCCTCCCTGGTGGACCCCATGGTCAACCAGGTCTGCCGGGTGAACGTCAACTGCCTGTGCCAGCGCGGGCCGGACGTCTTCCCGTTCACCGGGCGCAAGGACTCGGCCGAGGGCACCCTGTCCGTGGGCGACGCCCTGCGCTGCTTCTCCATCCGCACCCTGGTGGCGGCCAAGGGCACCCCGCGCAACAAGACCCTGCTCTCGGACATCGCCCGCACACACAAGTCGAACTTCCTGAGCACGGACTTCATCATGTAAACGGACGGCCCGTCCGGGCAACGCCACAACGAATCGAGAGGCTTGGAAGGGGGACTTCCAAGCCTCTCTTTTACGGGGTCTTCGCCCGGATGCGGGCTCATCCGGATTGCTCTCCATGCATCGACAGGGGGGACCTGTCCGGAACGACTAAGCCATGCTGGCGTTGCCGGAGTCGATGATGGTCTGGATGAGCTGGTTCAGATCGGCGCTGGAGGTGATTCCCACCGTCTGATCCACCGCGTCGTGCACCGGGGCAACCCCCAGGAGGTTGACCGTGATGTCGTCGCTGCCGTCGATGTCGGAGAAGACCAGGCTGACATCATTGCTGTTGGAGGTTATCGCCACGCTCGCTCCTTCCATGTTGCCGAGCGCCAGGCGGTCGTGGTCGCTGAAGTCGGTGACGTCGATCGTGGCCGCGCCGCCGCCCAGGTAGACCGGGTCGATGACGATGACGATGACGTCGTTGCCCGCTCCTGAGGAGACGGAGTCGCCGTCCGCCGGGAAGAGGACGTCGCTGCCGTCGGTGCCGGACAGGGTGCCGGTCCCGCCGGTGGCGCTGGTCGTGTTCACGTTCAGGGAGACCTCGATGGCGGCGGTGTCGGTCCCGCCCAGGCCGTCGGACACGGTGTACACGAAGGTGTCGGTGGCGCTGTGGTCCAGGTTCTGCCAGCCGCCTTCGCCGCCAACGGCCTCGTGCGGGGTGTATGACCACTCGCCGGTCTCGTAGATCTTCAGCGAGCCGAACTCGCCGTCCACGGTGTAGTAGTCGCCGTCCAGGTCGGTGCCCGTGCTCGGGGCGTTGCCGGGCACGTTGCCGGAGTCGATGTCGGACACGGACAACTCCATGGCGCCCATGTCGCCGCTTGCCGTCGCGTCGTCGAAGGTCACGTTGTCCACGTCGTAGTCATTGGCCAGCACGTTGCCTCCGGCCGTACCCATGAGCAGGTTTTCGCCGCCGGTGACCGTGGTCAGGCTTTCCATGCCGAAGGAACCGTCCGGGATGAAGACGATAGTGTCGAAGTCGAAGCCCGGGGTGATGTGGACCGCGTTGCCCACGTTCTCGAACATGACCGGAACCCCGCCGCCGATGGGGTAGACCCAGGCGTTGACGTGGTTGTTGCCCTGGGCGATGAACTCGGTGCTGAACGAACTCTGCGGATCGTCGAACTCGAAGGTGATCTGCTCGCGGCCGTCGAGGTCGTCGACCTTCTGGCTGTCGCTCGTGCCGTTGGTGTGGATGCCCAAGTGCTGGTCGTTGCCCCAGGTGGTGAACTGGACGTCGTTGATCGGGTCGCCGTTCGCGTCGAAGGACTCGGCGGTCACGGTGTAGCCCGGACGGTAGATGACCGAGCCGGACACGCCGCTCCAGTCGTCGATGACGGTTTCCACGGTGTTGGTGATGAAGATCCCGTGCGAGCCGTCATGGACCGCGACCGGGGAGTCGTTGGCCGGGTCGATGGTGATGGTCAGGGTGGCGGTGTCGCTGAGCGCGCCGCCCGCCTGGTTGTCCGTCACGTCATAGGTGAACACGTCGGTCACGGCCGCGTTGTTCGTGTTCAGCGGATCGGTGGCCGTCTTGTCCTCGACGTAGTGGTAGGTTCCGTCGTTGTTCAGGTACAGGGTGCCGTACCGGCCCTCGATTACGTGGTCGGCGGTGTAGGCTTCGCTGACCCGCACGGGCGGGGTGCCGTCGCCCGAGTACCGGATGTCCGCGACGGACAGCTCGGCGGCCGTGTTGTCCACGTCGGTGTCGTTGGCCAGCACCGCGCCGAGCACGTCCGCAGGGGCCGCGTCGTCCACCGCTTCGGTGAAAGCGTTCACGTCCGCGTCGGCCACGGGCGCGTCATTGGAGCCGAGCACCGGGATGCGCAGGTAGGCGTAGTCGTACTTCTCGCCGTCCCACATGGAGTAGCCGAAGTCCTCGGTCGGGTTGTCCCCTATGTTCAGGGGATCGGCCTTGTCCTGGTCCAGGGCGTATTCGTAGGCGCCGTCTGCATTGATGGTCAGCGTGCCGTAGGTGCCGTTCACGGTGAAGTTGCCGTTGCCGTCCGGGGTGCCCGCATACTGGCTGGTGCCGTAGCTGTAGATACTGGTCACGCCCAGTTCGATAAGCCCGTCCGGGTCGGTGGGGAGCTGGTCCTTGTAGGCCGGGGCCAGGTCCTCGTAGCCCACGTTGTCGATGTCGGCGTCGTTGTGCAGGACGTTGCCCGCCGCTATGGCGATGCCGGCCACTTCGGAGCCCTGCTCGACGACATCGGCGGAGACGTCGTCGAGGGCCTCGGGCGGGTCGTTGGTCCCGACCACGGTGATGGTCAGGGTGGCGGTATTGCTCTCGTTGCCGTCCGGGGCCACAGCCGTATACAGGAACTGTTCGGTCACTTCCTGGCCTTCGCGCAAGGGGTCGGCCAGGGTCTCGTCCAATGCATATTCATAGGAGCCGTCGGCGTGCACGGTCAGGGTGCCGTATTGGCCGTTGACCTGGGTGCCGGTGCCGGAAACCTCTTCGGGGCCGGGGTTGTTCCCGGTGAAGTCCTGGCCGGGGAAGTCGATGGTCAGGACGGACAGCTCGGTGTCGGCCCCGCCCGTTTCGGGGTAGTCCACATTGTCGTCGTCATAGTCGTTGAGCAGCAGGTTGCCGGTCACGGAGCTGAACAGCCCCTGGCCTGCGTCATAGTGTCCGTTTTCGCCCCCGGAGCGGTTGGTGCCGCTCTCGACGATGCGGCTGACATCGCCCACGGCCACCGGGGGAATCGCCGCCGCTTCGGGAAGGTCGGTGACGATGGGGTCAATGGTCGGAAAGAGGTGCCCGTCGTACGCGTCGACCTGCGGGCCCAAGGCGTTGAGGCCGTCGAACAGGGTGCCGGGGTCGTCGGTGTATTCACCGGCGCCCGAACCGGAGGTGGCTCCGGCCGCCGCGGTCTCGATGTCCTGTTCGGTCACGGGCTGGTTGCCCTCGAAGGCGAAGAGATAGACCCCGCCTTCCACCTGCTGGCCGTCGAGCATCTCGAATACGGGCAGGGTGTTCGCTTCGGCCAGGGGCAGGTAGTCCTGCAGAATGATCGTCCCGCCGTCTTCCACGACGAGTTCAAGGTTATTGCCGTTACCGATGAATTCCGCATCCGCGAGATCAAAGGTGAACCGTACCAATGCGTCCGGCGTCAGTCGATACGACACGGACCGGCCCGCACCAGGCAGTGATACCTGGATGACAGGGGCTTGGGTGGTGCTGGTGGCGGTCATGATGTCCTCCCTTGAAGGTGTGAAAATATGTCAAGCTCGTGCTTAATTTTCTGGTCCACTTTAATATACGTGATGCCTGTGAGGGGGAACACAGTTATTAAATATTATATACTGGTATGTTATGTTGTGGATAACTGCATTAATTACGCCGCGGAGAGAAGGGGGAGGGCGGTCTCCGAAACCGCCATTTCAGCCTTTGAAGGTGGGGATTAAACAGCCCTTTAAACATTTTGTTGTGGAAAACAAAAATGGGAAAAATGAGTTTTGCACTGTCCCGTGTCTAGTTGATAATAATTATCACATTGAATTTACAACCGTATTTTCCCAATACGGAATATAACGTGTCGTATCGGGAAAAACGCCTTTCGATTTCTCCACTTTCGGCCCTTGAGAAAGCGGCGTTTTTCGGCGTCGTGAGATTGGCTGGGGTAGTGCCAAACTTGAAATAGATAAAATATATTGACAGGATTCACTGTTGAAATAGTAAGGGGTTGTCATACGGCTCTGCCGGGCGCAGCCCCGGCGGGCCGGTTCAATCGAACCGTTTGGAGGGGGCGACGATGGGGTTTGCGACGACGATGGCCACGGTAGCGGCGCGGCTTACACCGGGGCAGGACCTGCTCGCGGAGCTGGAGCGGCTGTTCGCGGAGAGCGGAGCCGCGGCGGGCTGCGTCCTGGCCTGCGTGGGCAGCCTGACCACGGCGGTCATCCGTTTCGCCGATCGGCCGGAGTCGGCCACCCTCACGGGGCATTTCGAGATCGTATCGCTGACCGGCGTGCTGTCGCCGGATGGGGCGCACTGCCACATCGCCGTCTCGGACGGCACGGGCAGGACCACCGGGGGGCACCTGATGGAGGGCTGCCGGGCCTACACCACGGCGGAGCTCGTGGTCGGCCTGCTACCGGGCGTGCGCTTCTCGCGGCCGTTCGACCCGCAGACCGGGTACCCGGAGCTGGCCGTGGAAACCATGAAACCGGAAGAGGAGTAGGGTATGAGTATTTCCGAGCAACTGAAGAAGGAATTCAGCACGTTCACCTTCGTCCTGATCGCCGTGTCCATCGTCCTGAATATCGTGGTGGGGCAACTCGTCTCCCTGCTCAAGCTGCCGGTCTTTCTCGATTCCATCGGCACGGTCCTGGTCGGCGTGCTGGCCGGGCCCTGGGCGGGCGGCCTGACCGGGCTTTTGACCAACCTGATCTGGGGCGTGATCACCTCGCCCGTGGCCGCCGCGTTCGCGCCCGTGGCCATGGTCATCGGCATCGTGGCCGGTCTGTGCGCCCGCTGGGGGCTGTTCCGCACTTGGGGGCTGGTCATTGTCAGCGGCGTGATCATCACCGTGTTCAACGCCATCGTGGCCGTGCCCATCAAGCTGTACATGTTCGGCGGCATCTCCGGCTCGGGCGCGGACTTCTTCACCGCCTACATGCTCGCCCTGGGCAACGACCTGTTCGGCTCGGTGGTGGTCACGATCTTTACCTCGAATCTGCTGGACAAGGTGGTCACGGCCCTGATCGTCTGGGGCGTGATCAAGAGCATGCCCGCACGGACCATGGCCCGGTTCCCCGGCGTGGAGGCGGTCTCCTAGCGGGACCGCTTCGGCCATGAAGAGATCCCCGTCCGGCACGACCCTCTTCGTCGAGGGCCGCTCCTTCGTCCACGCGCTCAACCCGCTGACCAAGCTGGCCTGGGTCCTGCTCGCCGGGGCCCTGGCCTACGGCGTGCCGTCGCCCACCTTCGCCGGTGAGTGGCTCGTCTGCGCCGCGCTCCTGGCCCTGAATGGCTGCCTGCTGTTCACGGCCGGGGCCGGGACCAGGGCGTGGAGGGTGTTCTGGCGGATCATGCTCCCGCTCATGCTCTTCATGCTTCCCATCCACGGGCTGCTCTACCCCGGCAACCGCACCGCGATCGCCGCCTGGCACGGGATCGCCCTGTACCGCGAGGGGCTCGTCTTCGCCGGAACCGTGCTGCTCCAGGTGGCCGTGGTCCTGTCCGCCTCCCTGCTCTTCGTTCTGTGCACCCACCCGGCGGACATGGTCACGGCCGTGACTCAGGCCGGGTGGTCGCCCAAGCTGGCCTTCCTGGTGGGCAGCCCGCTGCTCCTGCTCCCGGCCATGCGGGCCCGCGCGGCCACGGTCCAGGCGGCCCAGCGGGCGCGCGGCCTGGACTCCGAGGGCAGGATATTCAGGCGCGCGAAGGGGTTGGTCCCCCTGGTCAAGCCGTTCCTGCTCGGCGCGATCATGGACATCGAGCAGCGCGCCGTGGCCCTTGAGGTACGCGGCTTCAACTCGCGCTCCCCCCGCACCGCCTGGCGGGAGGTGCCCGATTCCACGGCCCAGCGATGGGCCCGCCGGGTCATGCTGGCCGCCTGCCTGGGTGTGGCCGTGTACTGGATTGTTGTAAAAACGGGCCTCGGCGCATAGGCTGGCCGGAAACGCCTGCGCGGTGCGGTGTTAGCGCCCGCCAGAAGACAAAAGGAGTCCCATGTCCGACACCGATTGGAACCTGCGACAGACCTTCACCTTCCAGGGACGGGAGGTGGCCTGCGACGTCCTGGGGCAGGGAGAGCCCCTGGTCCTGGTCCACGGCACGCCCTGGTCCTCGTTCAACCTGCGCCATCTGGCCCGAGGCCTGGCCGACTCCTTCCGGGTCCACCTGTTCGACCTGCTCGGCTACGGGCAGTCGGACAAGTCGGACAACGACGTCTCCCTCGGGGTGCAGAATCGGCTCCTGGCCGCCCTGATCCGGTTCTGGGGGCTGGAGCGCCCGGTCATCGTCGGGCACGATTTCGGGGGCACGACCGTTCTGCGCACCCATCTGCTGGACAAGGTCGACTTCCGGAAAATCGCGCTCATCGACCCGGTGGCCGTCTCGCCGTGGGGGTCGCCGTTCTTCCGTCATGTCCGGGAGCATGAGGCGGCCTTTGCCGGGCTGCCCGGCTACATCCATGAGGCGGTGGTCAGGGCCTATGTGGGATCCGCCGCGGTTTCGCCCCTCTCCGAAGAGACCCTGGCCGGAATCGTGGCCCCCTGGACGGGCGCGGAGGGCCAGGCCGCCTTCTACCGGCAGATGGCCCAGGCCGACAGCCGGTACACCGACGAGGTCCAGGACCTGTACCCGTCCATCGAACGGCCGGTGCTCATCCTGTGGGGCAGGCAGGACGCCTGGATCCCGGCGGAAAAGGGCCGTCTGCTCAACCGGATGATTCCCGGCTCGACCCTGGTGGAGCTGCCCGGGACCGGGCACCTGGTCATCGAGGAGCGGCCGGACGCCCTGGTGCGCGAGATCAAGACCTTTTTCCTGAGCTGAGCCATGGTCCCGGACATCTCCCTCGACAATCTCGCCTACACCTACCCGGCGGCGGACAGCCCCGCCCTGGACGGCATCACCCTCGACATCGAGGAAGGCTCGTTCACGGCGATTGTGGGCCGCAACAACGCGGGCAAGACCTCCCTGTGCTACGCCCTGGCCGGGGTCATCCCGCACCTCTACGGCGGGGACATGGCCGGGCGGGTCCTGGTGGGCGGCCTGGACACGCGGGAGTCCGACGTGGCCGATCTGGCCCTGCGCGTGGGGCTGGTCATGCAGAACCCGGCCAGCCAGTTCTCGGGCGCGCGCTTCACCGTGTTCGAGGAGGTCGCCTTCGGCCTGGAGAACCGGGGCGTGGCGCGCGACCTCATGGCCGAACACGTGGAGCGGGCCCTGCGGCTGGCCGGGATAGAGGACCTGGCCCAGCGTTCGCCCGCGCGGCTATCGGGCGGCCAGCAGCAGAAGGTCGCCCTGGCCTCGGTCCTGGTCGGCGACCCCGAGGTCCTGGTCCTGGACGAGCCGACCACTTTTCTCGATCCGTGCGGCACGGCCGGGATCTTCGAGACCCTGGACGGCCTGTGCCGCGAGGGGCGCACCGTGGTCCTGGCCGAGCACCGGCTGGAGTGGATCGCCCGGTTCGCGGACCGGGTCCTGGTCCTGGAGGGCGGACGCGTCGTCCTGGACGGCCCGCCCGCCGAGGTCCTGGTCTCGGCCGCACTGGCCCGCACCGGGTTGTCCGGCAACCGCTACACCGAGGTGGCCAGGCTGGCTCGTGAACTCGACATGTGGGACGCGGACCGCCCCCCGGCGGTCACCCTGGAACACACCGTGGCCGGACTTGAGGCCGGGCGGAAGGGCACGCGCTGATGTTGGCGGAACTGCGCGGCGTGACCTTCGCCTATCCCGGCGGCGTGGAGGCCCTGTGCGACGTGTCCCTGTCCATCGGGGCCGGGGAGCGCATCGCCCTGGTGGGCCACAACGGCTCGGGCAAGTCCACCCTGGCCCGGCACCTGAACGGCCTGCTCCGGCCGTCATCGGGCGAGGTGCTGCTCGACGGGCAGCCCACGGCGGGCCTGCCGGTGGCCGCGCTGGCAGGCAAGGCGGCTTTGCTTTTCCAGAATCCTGACGATCAGATCTGCAAGGGGCGGGTGGCCGACGAGGTCGCCTTCGGCCCGCGCAACCTCGGTTTTTCGCCCGAGCACACCGCCACGCTCGCGGCCGATGCCCTGGCCCTGTTCGGCCTGGACGGGCGGGAGGCGGCCAACCCCTACGACCTGGGACTGTCCGAGCGCAAACGGCTGGCGCTGGCCTCGGTGGTGGCCATGGACACGCCCCTGCTGGTCCTGGACGAGCCCACGGCTGGGCTGGACTCCTTCGAGACCGGGCTGCTGGCCTCGGCCCTGGACCGGCTCGGCGAGCGGGGCAGGGCGGTGGTGCTCATCAGCCACGACATGGACTTCGTGGCCGAGAACTGCGACCGCGCGGTCTGCCTGGAGTCCGGGCGGCTGCGCTTCGACGGCCCCGTGGCCGAGCTGTTCACCCGCGGAGAGCTGCTTGAATCCTGCGGCCTGCTGCCGTGCCAGGTGGCCCGGCTCTGCGCCCGTTTCGCGGTCCGTCCGGCGCGGTTCACGCCCGGAGCGTTTCTGGCCGCCCTGCGTGCCGGGGGAGCGGCGTCCGGCGCGGAATAACGCGAGGCGAAAAAGGTGCGCGGCACCCCCGCGATTTCTGTTTACCTCCCTGAAAACCGGGTATATGGGAGTGCCATTCTCGGGCGCGTGATCGCGGCCCGGGTGGCCTGCAACTTCGGGAGGCTTCATGAGCCTTGCGTGCGAGACGCCAGCCGTCTCCTTTCCTTCCTCTTCCGTCCGCCCGGCGACCCTGGACGACCTGCCCCTGTTCGAGGCCTGCGAACGGACCGGATTCAGCGAGAACCGGCGCGCCTCCAAAGCCAGCCTGCGCCACAGCCTCACCAGCCCGTCCCAACTGGCACTGGTCATCGAGGGCAGGCCCAGGCGCCGGAAACCGGTTCCGGCCGGGTGCGCCGTGGTCTTCCAGTACAAGCGGTCCCTGCGGGTCTATTCCCTGGCCATCCTCAAGGAATACCGCATGCTCGGCCTGGGCGAGGCCCTGGTCCGGCATATCGTGGAGTTTGCCGCCAGCCACGGGTACGAGCGCGTCACCCTCGAAGCGGACATGAACAATCCCAAGCTGGTCAACTGGTACCGCAAGTTCGGCTTCGAGCCGGTGCGTTCCCTGCCGGACTACTACGGCCCGGCCGAGCCCGCCGTGCGCATGGTCCTGTCGCCCGCGAGCCGCGACGGGTCGCCCGAGAGCGTGGTCATCGTGGTGGACGAGCCGGGCCGGGTCAGGGACTGCTGCCCCGGCGTCCAGTTCTGCTCGGCCACGGACTACCTGGCGGACACCAACTACGCCGGGTCCAACCGGTTCCACGTCCTGAACCTGTGCACCTCCTACAAGACGCATTCCATGGGCTACTACGTCTCCCTGCTGGCCACGGCCCGGAACCACCGCGTGACCCCGTCGGTCATGACCGTGAAGGACGTGACCACGCCGCTGGTGGCCCAGAGCCTGCTCGACGAGATCAAGGACGCCCTCCACCCTCGGTCGATGCCGGGCAAGGGCGCGCTCCTGGAGCTGACCATTATCCTCGGGCGCACCCCGGACCCGTGCCGGGCGGAACTGGCCCGCAAGCTTTTTTCCCTGTTCGCCATTCCGTTCTTCACCATCACCATGGAACGCCAGGAGGACGGCTGGAAGTTCCGCAAGGTCAAGCTCCTGCACCTTCGGCAGGTGGCCAGGCAGTGGCCCGAACTGCTGCGCACCGCCCTGGAGGCCTTCTGCCTGAAGAAGCGCTACAACCGGCCCAGGCTCAAAAGCTACCAGTACGACCTGGCCATCCTGGCCGACGCGGCCGAACCCACGCCGCCGTCCAGCCCCATGGCCCTGGAGAAATTTCGCAAGGCCGCGGAAAAGGTGGGCTTCTTCGTGGAGTTCATCACCAAGGCGGACCACCGGCGCATCTGTGAGTTCGACGCCCTGTTCATCCGCGAGACCACGGCCATGGACAACCACACCTACGCCATGTCCCGGCACGCCTACACCGAAGGACTGGTGGTCGTGGACGACCCGTGGTCCATCATGTTGTGCTCCAACAAGGTCTATCTCCAGGAGCGGCTGGCCCACGCCGGTGTCAACCAGCCGCGCGGCTGGCACCTGACGCGCAAGGAGTGCACGCCCAAGTTCCTGAGCACCCTGCCCCTGCCCCTGGTCCTGAAGCTGCCCGAGAGCTCCTTTTCCCTGGGCGTGTTCCGGGTCTCCTCGGTGGAGGAGTTGGGCGACAAGCTGGTCGACATGTTCAAGCATACGGACCTGGTCATCGCCCAGGAGTTTCTGGTCTCGGCCTTCGACTGGCGGGTGGGGCTTCTCGACAACGAGCCGCTCTTCGCCTGCAAGTACTACATGGCCAATAACCACTGGCAGATCTACAACTGGCAGGAGAGCGAGGACCAGGACGGCGACGGCTTCAGCGGCCGGTCCGAGACCATGTCCGTGGACAGGGTCCCGCCCCACATCCTCAAGGCGGCCATCCAGGCCTCGTCCCTCATCGGCAACGGCTTCTACGGGGTGGACCTCAAGGACATGGGCGGCAAGGCCTACGTCATCGAGGTCAACGACAACCCCAACGTGGACGCGGGCATCGAGGACCTGGTCCTGGGGGACGAACTCTACGAGCGCATCATGCGTTCCATCTACAACCGCATCGAGGCCGAGCGGCACCAGGTGCGCTACATCTATTAGACGAGGCCGCAGATGATCCATCCCAACACCAGGGTCCTGTCCGGGGACCCGGCCATCGGCGTCGGCGTGTTCGCCACCGCCCCCATCCCCAGAGGGACCATCGTGGTGGTCCGGGACCGGTTCGACGTGACCATGAGCCGCGAGGCCTTCTTCGCCCTGCCCGAACCCCAGCGCGCGGCCATGGAGACCTACATGTACCATGACAAATGCGGCAACCTGGTCCTGAGCTGGGACCATGCCCGGTACATGAATCACAACTGCCACCCGACCACCATGATGACCGATTACGGACTCGAAATCGCGGTGCGCGACATCGCGGCCGGTGAGGAACTGACCACCGAGTACGGGCTGCTCAACATCCAGGAGCCCTACGCCATCTGCTGCGGCTGCGTGGACTGCCGCGAGCACCTGCGGCTGGACGACATCGACGTCTACGGCCACGATTGGGATGAGCGCGTCCAGGAGAGTCTCAGGCGCGTCCCGTCGGTCGGCCAGCCCCTGCTGCCCCTGCTCCCGGGGGAGGCGCGCGTCCGGCTGGAGGATTTCCTGGCGGGCAGGGCGGGCTATTCGTCGGTGCGCAACCTCAAGTGGCTGGCCGAGCCGGTCTGCGGATAGTTTGGGGCCGGTTCGATTTTTCCCACCGGGGCGGGACGTTTCCTCACGGAAGCGTCCCGCCCTTTACTTTCCGCGTGAATGTGCGAGGATGGACGGAAAGGGTCCGCTTCGGGCGGGCCGTCAACCTGGAAAACCATACCTGGAGCAGACAAGTGACCCGACAGGCATATGACGTGATCGTGATAGGTTCCGGCCCTGCGGGCGGCATTGTCGCCCGCAGGCTCGGCGAGGCCGGGCTGGACGTGGCCGTGGTGGAGAAGGACGGCTGGGGCGGGGTGTGCCCGCTGCGCGGGTGCGAGCCCAAGAAGACCCTGGCCGACATGAGTCACGAGATCCTGCGGGTACGCGACACGGCCGCCCACGGCGTGGCCGGGAACGTGCGTGTGGACTGGGCTTCGCTTATGCGCTTCAAGCATTCGGTCATCGACCCCATCTCGGGCCGGGTCTTCGACTCCTTCCACGGCCGGGGCATCACCACCATCCAGGGCGAGGCCCGGTTCACCGGCCCGGATACGGTGGAGGTGGAGGAGCTCGGGCCCCTCACGGCCCGGCACATCGTCGTGGCCTCCGGGGCCGTGCCGCGCAAGCTCGGCATCCCCGGCGAAAGCCTTCTGCTGAGCAGCGACCGCTTCCTCGACCTGGAAAATCTGCCCGAGTCCATGCTTTTCATCGGCGGCGGGTTCATCTCTTTCGAGTTCGCCTGCATCGCGGCCGCGGCCGGGGCCAGGGCGACCATCCTGCACCGTAGTCACCGCGTGCTCAAGGGGTTCGACGAGAGCCTCGGCCGCAAGCTGGTCCAGGCCATGCGGGACCAGGGCGTGGCCGTGCATACCGACCACCCGGTCAAGGCGGTGGAGCCGTTCGAGGACGGCGTGCGCGTCATCGTGTCAGGACCGGACGATGTGGAGATGGAGTTCGTGGCCGCCGCCGCGGTGAGCGGCACGGGCCGCGTGCCCGACCTGGACGGCCTGGACCTGGGCAAGGCGGGCGTGGAAAGCGGCGAGCGCGGCATCAAGGTGGACGAGTACATGCGCAGCGTGTCCAATCCCGTGGTCTTCGGCGCGGGCGACTGCGTGGAGCCGGGCCATCCCCTGACGCCGGTGGCCGCCCTGCAGGCCGACACCGTGGTCCGCAACATTCTCGACGAGGGTTCGGCCCGGTCCGACCTCTCGGGCACGGCGGGCGCGGTCTTCACCCACCCGACACTGGCCTGCGCCGGACTCCTGGAAGAGCAGGCCAGCGAGCAGGGATACGATTTCAAGGTTTTTGAAGGCGACGCGGCCAAGTGGTCCGAGCACCACCGGCTCGGCATGGCCCACGCGGGCTACCGGGTTCTGGTGGAGCGGGGCACGGGCCGCATTCTCGGGGCGCACTACCTGGGCGCGCACGCCGAGGAGGTCGTCAATATCTTCGGCATGGCCATCCGCCATTCACTGACCCGCGAGGATCTCCTGGCCCAGCCGTGGGCCTATCCGTCCTTCGGGTATACCGTGAGGTACATGCTGGGATGACCGACGATACGCAGGCGCCCCGATTCACGGTCAGGGGGGATATCGTCGAGGACTGCCTGACCGGGTTGTCCTGGCCCCGGCTGGCCCAGCCATTCGAGACCGGGCTGTCCTGGCCCGAAGCGTTCCAGGCCATCGAGGCCATGAACCGCGAAAAGCGTTTCGGCTTCGCGGATTGGCGGCTGCCCAACCGGCGCGAGCTCTATTCCCTGGTCGACCACGGCGGGCGCGAACCGGCCCTGCCGCCCGGTCATCCCTTCGAGCACGTCTGGGCGGGCAAGTGCTGGACCTCGACCACCTCGGCCCGGGACCATGCCTACGCCTGGTGGGTGCAGTTCAGCGGCGGGCGCATGTTCTTCGGGCGCAAGGTGGACGACGCGGTGGTCTGGCCCGTGCGCGGTGAATCCGAGGTCTTGTGGGCCACCGGTCAGACCGGCTGTTTCGGCGCGGACGGCGGCCCCGAGGACTGTGCCGGGAGCGGCCAGGACGGGGCGCTGCGCAGGGGCCGCCCATGGCCCGAGCCGAGGTTTCGGGAAAACGGCGGCGAGGTCGAGGATCGCATGACCGGCCTGATCTGGCGCAGGGAGACAGACCTGGCCGGGGGCATGGTCGACCGGGAGGCGGCGGGCCGGGCCGTGGAGGCGCTGGCCACCGAGTCCGGGCTCGCCTGGCGGCTGCCCGCCATCATGGAACTGGAATCCCTGACCGACTGCTCGCGGGCCGACCCGGCCCTGCCCGAAGGGCATCCCTTCACGGCCGTGCGAGAGGCTTACTGGTCGGCCACGGACAGCGGCTACGATCCCACGTGGTCGTTCTGCTACTATCTGCACAAGGGCGCGGTCGGCGTCGGCTTCAAGGCGCGCGCCGAATTCCACGTCTGGGCAGTGCGTTCGGACTGAGCCGGGGTCATTCCCCGGGATCGGATTTTTCGTCCGGGCACTCGTTGTCCCGGCACTGCTTCAGAAGCGCGCGGAGGGTGTCCCCGGCCGAGGTGAAATCGAACTGGTCGATGAGCCGGGCCAGTTCCCGGGTCCGGGATGGGGCGTTTCTCTCCAACTCCTCCCGGAGGGAGCGGAAGAGCTTCTGGGCGTCGATGTCGTGGCGTTCGAGCAGGCCGAGCAGCGCTTCGAGCTGGTGCCGCATGTCCAGGACGCCCCGGCTCTCGACCCGGTCCAGGTCCGCGGCCGGAATCTCGGGCTCGTCCTCGGGCGGGTACGCCTTCAAGATGCCGTCGGTCACCCGCCGGGCCTCGCGGACGGCCTGGTCCAGGCGGGTGTGCAAATCTCCCTGTCCGCCGAGAAGCGCCTGTTCGAGCCGGGCGAAGGTCTCGCGCAGCCGGTCGGCTCCGATGTTGCCCGCCACGCCCTTGAGGTTGTGGACCACTCCCTGGCACGCCTCGAACCGTTCCGCCGAGGCATCGGCCTTGAGTTTTTCAAGGAGCATGGGGCTGTCCTGGGCGAAGTCCTTGAGCAATTTTCGGTAGAGCTTCTTGTTGCCGCGCAGCCTGGCGACCCCCTGAGCCGTATTCACGCCGGGGAGATGGGGCATGGGGTCCGGTTCCCCGTCGGGAGCGGCGGGCTCCGCCGTCCGTAGCGGCGCCACGCCTTCGCGGTCCGGCAGCCAGTGGGCCAGGGTCCTCATCAATTCATCGGGGTCGATGGGTTTGGTCACGTGGTCGTTCATGCCCGCCTGGAGGCTCTTCTCCCGGTCACCCACCAGGGCGTGCGCGGTCATGGCGATGATCGGCAGGGAGGTCTTCCCCCCCTCCCGGATGGCCTTGACCGCCTTGAATCCGTCCATGATCGGCATCTGGATGTCCATGAGCACGGCGTCGAAGTCCCCGGTAAGGGCCATCTCCATGGCCTCCCGGCCGTTGTTCGCAATGGATACGCGAATGTCCGCGCCTTCGAGGATTTCACGGGCCACCTGCTGGTTGATCTCGTTGTCCTCGGCCAGGAGGATGTGCGCGCCCGGCAGGTTGGGCGGCACCCCGGTCTGATCTGTGCGAGCGGACAGCCTGGGCCTGTGGTCGGCGTTGCCGCTTAAGGTGTCCATGATGGTGTCGAACAGGATGGAGCGGTTGAAGGGCTTGAGCATGTACCCGTCGATGCCGACTTCCCGCGCCCTGTGGCGGATGGACTCCTGGCCGTAGGCCGTGAGCATGATGATCTTGGGCTTGTGCCCGATGGCCTGGCTCTTGTTGATGCGCAAGACCAGCTGGATGCCGTCGGTGTCCGGCATGTTCCAGTCCGTGATGATCAGCCGGAACGGGTCGGTTTCGTCCCGTTCCTCGAGCAGGGCCAGGGCGTCCACGGCGCAGCTCGCTTCCTCTACCCTGAAGGTGAAGGATTCGAGCACCTTGCACAGGACCATGCGGGACATTCGACTGTCATCCACCACCAGGACGTGCAGCCCCTTGATCTCCTTCGGATATTCGAAGGTCTCGCCTGTGTGGTCGGGCTGGAGCTTCAGGGGGATGGTGAAGGAGAATTCGCTGCCCTTGCCCTGTTCGCTGGTCACGTTCATTTCGCCGCCCATCATCTCCACCAGCCTTTTGGAGATGGACAGTCCCAGCCCGGTTCCGCCGAACCGGCGGGTGATGGAGCCGTCGGCCTGGCTGAAGGGCTGGAACAGCCTGGCCAGGTGCTCCCGGCTGATGCCGACGCCGGTGTCCCGGACGCTGAACCGGATGACGGCCGTGGCCCCGTCCTGTTCGAGGAGATCGGCCTGGAGGATGACCTCGCCTTTTTCGGTGAACTTGACGGCGTTGTTGGTCAGGTTGAGCAGCACCTGCCCCAGCCTGAGCGCGTCGCCCCGGAGCCGGTTGGGCACGGTGCTGCGGACCATGAGCAGGAATTCGATGCCCTTTTGTTCCGCGGTCAGGCCGAGCATGTTGATGATGTTGTTGAGCACGTCGTCCAGGAGGAAGTCCGCCTCGTCCACGATCAGCCTGCCCGCCTCGATCTTGGAGAAGTCCAGGATGTCGTTGATGATCCCGAGCAGGGAATTGGCCGACAGGGCGACCTTGGACAGATAGTCCGTCTGCTTGGGCGTCAACTCGGTCTTGAGCGCCAGGTGGGTCAGGCCGATGATGGCGTTCATGGGCGTGCGGATTTCGTGGCTCATGCGGGCCAGGAAGTCGCTCTTGGCCTGGTTGGCTTCCTCGGCGGCCTGCCGGGCTGTTTCAAGTTCCCTGGCGTTGCGCTCCCTGGCGGCGGTGAACCGGGCCCTGGTCAGGCCGATCAGGACCGACAGCAGGACGATGACCCCGAATATGGTCAGGTAGCGGGCGCGCACCGGGGTGACGTAGGCCTGGAGGTCCTTCTTCGAGGTGAAGCAGACCACCTTCCATTCGTGGGATTGGGCCACCTTGACCTTGACGGTCTCCATGGGCGTGACGCGGATGGTGCCGACCGTATAGAGGCCCTCCGAGGTGGAAAACTGGCCCTTGTCCATGGCCTTGATCCGGGCCCAGGTTTCGGGATGGGCCACGCTGAAGCGCAGGTTCTCGCGGCCGGGGTACATGAAGGCCCAGTTCTTTTCCGGATGAGGAGAGGCGAGCCAGTAGCCGTTTTCGTTGAGGAGTATGGTCTGGTCGCCCGCCTTTTGCCCGCCGCCGTCGAGGCGGTCGATGATCCGTTGGCCCAGGTAGTTGAGAACGGCGAAGCCGATGCGGCACCCCGCGTCGTCATATATGGGAGTGGACACCCGGATCATGGGCTTCAGGGGCAGCTCGATCTTTTTGTTCTCGATGTTCAGATCAAACGGGGAAACGTATATCTCACCGTTGGTCAAGGGCAGGGAGTCCTGGAAGTAGTATCGGCTCGCCTTGTTCTGGAGCTTGTCGGCGGGAACCGGCGCTGGATGGCCGTTGTTTTCGTTGATCCGGAGCAGCTCCAGGCCGTCGTTGCCCAGGATGCGGATTTGGTCGTAGGCCCCGCTGAGGGAGCTTAGGGCCATGAGCTCCTTGGTGAGGTCCCGGCGGTTACGTTCGGTCCGGTCCTGTAGGAAATACCGGGTCTCCACATGGTTGGCCACCAGGAGGAGGTCCATGAACAGGGTCTTGAGGTCCAGGTCGATGCTCTGGGTAACCATCCTGTTGTGGATGGATTCATTCAGTCTGATGGATTTTTCGATGGAGTTCGCTGCCTGGGCGTACAGGAAAAAGACGCCCAGGGCGGCGAGCGCGGTCAGGAAGATGACGGTCCCGAGAAAGCTGCGAAGGGGCAGGGAGATATCGGAGTAGTGCTTCAACATGGCGTTCTCGAGGGGCGGTGCCGTCCGGTTTCGCGGGTTTGAGGAGAGGATACCAGCAAAACCAACAACCGAAGTATTATAATTGGATAATTAATTCTATTTCACGGTAATCGTCCTGGAACAATGGCTGACTACTTTCCCTTTTACGCCTGATTGCGGCGTATTGACAGGAATAACTCCAATTATAATTGCCCGCGCACAGCCCTGTGGGGATGATTTTGCAGGTCAGCATGTCGGAAAATATCGGAGGTCCCATGGCGGACAGGGAAAAGCAGACCGTGCTGGTTGTGGACGACATCCCCACGAACCTTGACCTGCTCGTGGAGACGTTGAAGGACGAATACCGTGTCCTGGCGGCGCTCAGCGGCCAAGAGGCGCTGGACATCGTCCATTCGAAGACGCCGCCGGACATTGTCCTCCTGGATGTCATGATGCCCCACATGGACGGATACACCGTCTGCGAGAGGATCAAGGCGGACCTTCGCTCCCGGAACATCCCGGTCATCTTCGTCACGGCCCGCGACCAGGAGCAGGATCAGACCAGGGGATTCGAGGTCGGCGGCGTGGACTACATCACCAAGCCCGTCAGTCCGGCCGTGGTCCTGGCCCGGGTGCGCACCCATCTGGCCCTGCACAACCAGAACATGGCCTTGGAACGCAAGGTGGCCGAGCGCTCCCGCGATCTGTACGAGACCCGGTTGCAGATCATCCGCCGACTCAGCGTGGCCGCCGAGTACAAGGACAACGAGACCGGCCTGCACATCGTCCGCATGAGCGGCTATTGCCGGGCCCTGGCTCTGGCCGCCGGTCTGGACGAGGAGGCCGTGGACCTCATTCACAGCGCCGCTCCCATGCACGACGTGGGCAAGATCGGCATCCCGGACCACATCCTGAGCAAGCCGGCCAAGCTCGCCCCCGACGAGTGGGAGATCATGAAAACCCACACCACCATCGGTGCGAAGATCATCGGCGAGCACGACAACCGACTCATGGTCATGGCTCGGCGCATCGCCATGACCCACCACGAGCGGTGGGACGGCACGGGCTATCCCGTGGGACTGTCCGGGGAGGATATCCCCCTGGAAGGGCGGATAGTGGCCCTGGCCGACGTGTTCGACGCCCTGACCTCCAGGCGGCCCTACAAGGAGGCCTGGACCGAGGAAGAGGCGTGCGCGCACATCCGCGAGCAGCGGGGCAGGCACTTCGACCCCCATCTCACGGAACTCTTTCTGGGGAACATGGAGACCCTGCGCGAGATCAGGGCGAGCGTCGGCGAGGACGCCCTCGCCAGGTAGGCGGCCGCCGGATCAGGCGAACCGTTTTCGGATCATTTTGAAAAGCGACGGCTTGCGGTCGTATTGATGGACCAGGTGGGGCACGCGCCCGGCCCGGTTCAGGACGTCGCCGCGTCCGTCGACCGCCGGTTCGTCCCGGGTCTGGGCCAGGGTCAGGATCGGTCCATCGTTGTCGAACAGGGTCAGGCCGTCGAGCCCGCCCGCGTGGACGAGGTGGTTGTGCACACCCTGGTCGTATCCGGCCATGCACTCGCCGCCGGACGGCGGCAGGAGCAGCCCGGTCATGCGTTCGAGATAGGCGAGCATGGAGCCGTGGTCGGCCACGGTGGTCCCGGAACAGGACACGGGCCGGTCCGCGATGGCGGCCAGGGCGTCTTCGCCCAGGTGCTCGCGGACCCAGCGGGCGTTGAACGGGCAGGACCCCACGGTGGCCGAGGGCGCCTCCAGGGTGCAGCAGATCCCCTCCGGCCAGGGGAAGGCGAAGGGGGCGCGCTGGAAGATCACGTCGCGCACGTCGCTGATCAGGATGCGGTCATAGGTCCGGCCGCAGGTCCGCAGATAGTCCAGGTACAGGAAATAGCGCAGCGCGTTGCAGGGCACGCCCTCCAGGCCGGGGGCCCGGTCCATGGGCAGGAGTTCGGCCCCGTGGGCGCGCATGCGTTCGAGGTCGCGGGTGGTTTCCGAGACGAAAAAAACGAGATCGCCCGCGTACGCCGCCCGGTCCAGGGAGGCGAGAAACGGGCGAACATCGCCGTAGTGATAGCCTGCGGCCAGGCCGAGGATCAGGGTCCGGCCGTCCACGGCCTAGCTGCCGGAGGGCTTGCGCCGCCTTCTGCGCCGACGCCGCTTGGCTTTGGGCTTGGGATCGTCCTCGCCGCCGGTTGGGGCGCTGTCGCGCGGTTCGTCGGGGGCGGGGGCAGTGCGGGGTTCGGGCGCGGGCCGGTCGTTTTGCGGCTTGGCCGTCCGTCTCCCCCGGGCCCTGGGCGGGCGGGGCTGTTCCTTGGCCGCCTGCGGCTCACGCGGCTCACGCGGTTCTTGGGGCTCGCGCGGTTCTTGGGGCTCGCGCGGTTCTTGGGGCTCGCGCGGTTCGCGGGGCTCGTCGCTTTGGGCCGGCTTTTCCGACTGAACAGGCTTTTCGGGCCGGGCGGGCCGTTCGGGGCGCCGTTCCCTGGGCGGCTCGGCGGACCGGCGGTTCCTGCCGCCGCGTTCGCGAGGCGGCCGTTCGCGCTGGGGCTCGGGGGAAGTCTCGGGCACGGCGGGCTTGCCGTGCAGGGTGGGCTGGTACAGCTCGTCCAGGAGCATGGCCAGCAGGGCCAGGGATTCCTCGTCCTCGGCGTATTTTTTGGCCAGGGGCAGGAAGCGGGAGACCCGCTCGCGCTGCAGGTTGGTCAGCTTGCGGTATTTCTTTTCCAGAATGGCGGTCAGCCGCTCCTCGATGATGGCGGTCACGTCCTCGTCGGTGGGATCCTTGATCTCCTCGAAGTGGATCTTGAACCGGGCGGCGATGCGTTCAAGCTCCATCTTCTGGATGACGTCCACCATGGTGATGGCCGTGCCCGTGGCCCCGGCCCGGCCGGTGCGGCCCGCGCGGTGCACGTAGGACTCCGGGTCCTCGGGCGGCTCCATCATGAACACGTGGGACAGCTCCGGGATGTCGATGCCTCGCGCGGCCACGTCCGTGGCCACCAGGAACCGCAACTGGCCCGCCTTGATGCGGGTCATGAGCTGTTCGCGTTTGCCCTGAGTCAGGTCCGAGGTCAGTCCTTCGGCGTCGAACCCGAACTGGGAGAGCAGGGCGGCGGTGAATTCCACGTTCCGCTTGGTGTTGGAGAAGATGATCGCCGAGGAGGGGTTCTCCAGCTCGATGAGCTTGATGAGCTTGCGCTCCTTGCCCATGGCCGGGACCTCCACGAACTGATGGGAGATGGCCGAGACGTTCTCCTCGTCCGAGGAGAGGCTCAGGAACTGCGGCTTGACCATGAACTCCTCGGCCAGGCGCAGCACGCTGGGCGGGAAGGTGGCCGAAAACATGAAGGCGCCGTCGATGTTGCGCGGCAGATACCGCTTGACCTCAACCATGTCCGGGTAAAAGCCCACGGAGAGCATGCGGTCCGCCTCGTCGAAGATGACGACCTTGAGGTCGTCCAGCGTCAGGTTGCGGCGCATGAGGTGGTCCAGGATGCGGCCGGGGGTGCCGACCACCAGGTTCGCGCCCTCGCGGAAGGCGTCGAGCTGTTCCTTGTAGCCCACGCCGCCGTACACGGCCACCACCTTGAAGTCGTCGCCGGCCAGCATGCGCGCGTCTTGGGCGACCTGCTTGGCGAGCTCGCGGGTGGGCACCATGACCAGGGCCTGGCAGGTGTGCCGGGAGGAGTCGAGCTTGTGCACCAGCGGGAGCACGAAGGCGCCGGTCTTGCCGGACCCGGTGCGGGCCTGGACCATGACGTCCTGGTTCTCGAGGAGGAAGGGTATGGCGCGTTCCTGGACGGGCATGAGCTTGTCCCATCCGGCGCGTTCGCAGGCCTGCCGCAGGTTCTCGGGCAGGGCGTCGAAGGTGATCGGCGCGGGGCCGGTTTCCGTTGTTTCGGTCCCGTTGTCGGGATGCATTGTGTCGTTTTCCATTTCTACCTACTGTGTGATGTGGATTCCGGCCATTGATTACGATGTATGAGTGGGCCGGAATGGGAAATTCGTTCGTTGCGGAGAACACTATACCGTATTTGCCCGGTTGTACAATACGCCCCATAGGGGGGCCCGGGGTCAGTGCACGAACTGTTCGTTGAAGATGCGCTCCTCCAGGGAGTGGTCGGGGTCGAACAGGACCAGGGCGGGCCGGGAGTGGTCTTCGACCACGCGTACCTTGACCACGCCGCGGACCTCGAAGGAATCGGCGGCCGCGCCCACGGGCCGGTGCTCGGGGTCGAGGATCTCGAACTCCACCTCGGCGGAGTGGGGCAGGAGCGCGCCGTTCCAGCGCCGGGGCCGGAACGGGCTGACCGGGGTCAGGGCCAGGACGTTGGACCCGATGGGGATGATCGGCCCGTGGGCCGACAGGTTGTAGGCCGTGCTCCCGGCCGGGGTGGCCACCATGACGCCGTCGCAGACGAGCCGTTCCAGCCGTTCGCGCCCGTTGATGCGCACCCGGATGTTGGCCGACTGCTGGGAGTATCGGTGCAGGGCGACCTCGTTGAAGGCCAGGGCCGAACTGGTCCGCCCGCCGATGGTTTCCGCGGTCATGACCAGGGGGTTGAGGACCACGCGGTGGGCCCGGTTGAGCCGCTCCATGAGCCCGTCGGCCTTGAAGCGGTTGAGCAGGAAGCCGATGGTCCCCCGGTTCATGCCGTAGATGGGGATGCCCGCGTCCAGGTAGTCGTGCACGGTCTGGAGCATGAACCCGTCGCCGCCCAGCGCCACCAGGGCGTCCGCCTCCTTCACCGGAACCAGGTCGTAGCGTTCGGCCAGTTGCTTGAGACCGTCGCGCGCCTTGGGCGAGTCCGAGGCCACGCAGGCGATTTTCTTGATTGTTTCGTAGGGGGCGGTCATGCGGGGGATCCACTCCGGGCGGTCCGGAAAGACCGGAGGCCCCGCCAAGGGCCTCCGGTTCTCGCCGTCAGATTCTGGAATCCAGGGGAATGTACACTCTGGGCTTGCGGCCGGTGTATATCTGGCGCGGGCGGTGGATCTTGGTGGAGCCGTCGGCGTAGGCCTCGTACCAATGGGCGATCCAGCCGGGCATGCGGCCGATGGCGAACATCACCGTGAACATGTTCACCGGGATGTTCAGGGCGCGCAGGATGATGCCGGAGTAAAAGTCCACGTTGGGGTAGAGCCTGCGCTCGATGAAGTAGTCGTCGCTCATGGCCGCGTCGGCCATCTCCAGGGCGATGTCCAGCAGCGGGTCGTCGTTGCCCGTGGATTCGAGCATGTCGTGTGCGGCCTTGCGCAGAATTTTGGCCCTCGGGTCGAAGGACTTGTAGATGCGGTGGCCGAAGCCCATGAGCTTGCACTCCTTCCGCTTGACCTTTTCGAGGTACTCGGAGATGGACGTGCCGCCCTCGTGGATGTGTTCGAGCATCTCGATGACGCCCGCGTTGGCTCCGCCATGCAGGCGGCCCCACAGGGCGCAGATACCGGCCGAGACCGAGGCGAACAGGTTGGCCTCGGTGGATTGGACCATGCGCACGGTGGAGCAGGAGCAGTTCTGCTCGTGGTCCGCATGGAGCAGGAAGAACAGGGTCAGGGCGCGCACCTGGGCGTCCGTGGGCTCGAACTGGCGGTGCGGGATGGAGTGCATCATGTGCAGGAAGTTCCGGCAGTAGGACAGCTTCGGGTCCGGGTACATGAACGGCAGTCCCTGGGCCTTGCGGTAGGACCAGGCCGCGATGGTGCGCACCTTGGAGATGATCTTGGCCGCGGCCCGCAGGAAGTCCGCCTTGGAGTCGATCTCCAGGAGGTCCGGGTGGTAGCAGCCGAGCGCGTTGATCACGGCGGACAGGATGGCCATGGGGTGCCCGGTGGACGGGAATCCTTCGAAGTGGTGCCGGAGCCCCTCGTGCAGCAGTTCCTGTTCGCTCAGGAGATCGCGGAATTTCTGGCGCTGGCCGCGCGTGGGCAGGTCGCCGAAGATGAGCAGGTAGGCGGTCTCGATGAAGGTGCCGTGTTCGGCCAGGTCCTCGATGGGGTAGCCGCGGTAGCGCAGGATGCCGTTTTCGCCGTCCACGAAGGTCACGTCGCTCTTGCAGGAGCCGGTGTTGGCGTAGCCGGGGTCGTAGGTGATGTACCCGGTGTCGTTTCGCAGGCAGGTGATGTCGATGGCATGTTCGTTCTCGCTGCCGATGATCACGGGCAGCTCGAAAGTCTTATCGTCGATGATGAGTTTGGCGGTCTTGCCGCCGGCGCATTTGTCTTCTTTGAGCATCTCGTTACCTCTGGAAATCATACGTCAAGCCTCCCAACCGTTGTCGGGTTTCGAAGGAAATTCGGTCGTCTGGCCTGGTTCCGGTCGGCCTTGGGGGTCAGGCCGTACCATGCGATGGAAGCTTCCGATCAAGAGTGGACTAACAATCCGAATCGGATACATATAATGAAATGGTTGCCGTGTCAAACACCGTGTTGGAGTATTTTGGCATAAGTGTAAATATAACAATATGTTGATCGCAAAAAATAGGGGTGCTTTCCAAGCCGCGCCAGGACCGTTTTTCCGGATTTGCGGTAAAGGAGCCCCTCGGGGTTGACTTTTCGAATTATACCCCTATAGGGTATATCTCGCACACCGGAAGGATGTCCGGTCCACAAACACCACCAAGACGAGGTTGCAAACCTACATGTCAGAGAAGAAACATCGGACAGGGGCCATCAGCCGACGCGGGTTTCTCAAGGCCCTCGGCGTGGGCTCCGCCGGCGCGTTGGTCCCGGCCGCGCCCGCACTGGCCGCACAGGAGCGGGTGCCCGCTCCGTCGGACGGCGAACTGGCCACCCTGCTCGATCTGTCCAAATGTATCGGCTGCGGCGCCTGCGTGGAGGCCTGCCGCGAATCCAACGCCGCCAAGTTCCCGGAACCGGTCAAGCCGTTCCCGGCCATGCTCCCGTCCCGCCGGGCCAAGCCCGAGGACTGGTCGGACCTGCGCGACGTGGACGACCGGTTGACCCCCTACAACTGGCTCTTCCTGCAAAACGCCGAGGTCGAGTACCGGGGCGAATCCTACGACATCAACATCCCCAGGCGGTGCATGCACTGCCAGAATCCGCCCTGCGCCAACATGTGCCCTTTCGGCGCGGCCAACAAGCAGGTCAACGGCCTGACCCGGATCAGCCCGAACCTGTGCTTCGGCGGGGCCAAGTGCCGAACCGTCTGTCCGTGGCACATCCCCCAGCGCCAGTCCGGCGTGGGGCCCTACCGCCACGTCCTGCCGCGCCTGGCGGGCAACGGCGTCATGTACAAGTGCGACCGCTGCTACCAGCTCCTGGACAAGGGCGAGTTGCCCGCCTGCATCGCAGCCTGCCCGGAGGACGTCCAGACCATCGGACCGCGCCATGAAATCGTGGCCCGCGCCCAGGCACTGGCCAAGGAGATGGACGGCTTCATCTACGGCCTGGAGGAGAACGGCGGGACCAACACCCTGTACGTCTCCCCGGTCCCGTTCGAGCTCATCAACCAGGCCATCGACAAGGACTCCGGCCCCGGTGCGAACAGGCGGGCGGGCAAAAAGTCCGGACAAGGCAAGAGGAAGCGCAGCCCGCTCGGACCCGGCAAGCCGCACATGGGCCCGGTCAAGGACGTCATGGCCGACGAGGCCAACCTGGCCACGGCCGCGTTCATCGCCCCGGTGGCGGGCATCGCCGCGGGCGTGCTCGGCCTGGGCTCCAAGCTGCTGAACAAGGGGGAGGGCGATCATGAAGACTAGACCCTATCCGGCCTGGATTTCCCGGCTGTTCATCCTCCTGGTGGCGGCCCTGACCTGCACCGGGTTCATGCAGATGCCCCTGGCCAAGCGCTATGCCCTGACCACCCTGCCGGGAATGGCCTGGACCGGCGACTTTTTCCTGGTCCACAGGATTCACTACGTCCTCGGGACCGTCCTCCTCTTCCTGGTCGCCTTGGTCGCGGTCAACTGGCTCAAGTCCTGGAGGAACTGGCTGGCCCTGACAGGCCTGGGCCTGGCCCGCGCCGTGGTCGTCGGTGGACTGGTCGTCTCCGGCCTGCTGCGCGTCTACCGCAACCTGCCCGGCGTGACCCTGGACCCGACCTGGATCCTGACCATCGAATGGACGCATCTGATCCTGGTCATGGTCCTGGGCGTGCTCGCCCTGGTCGCCCTGGCCCGCAGGGCCTCGGCTTACGCCGTGCGCAAATAGTTCCCGTCACACTCCATTCCATAGCCGGGAAGGGGGCCCTCGGGTCCCCTTTCTTGTGCCCTGCAAACGTGGTACCTCCCCCTGAATACAACCAAACGGAGAGCCCCATGGAAACCATATCCTGGAACGATTTCGAGAAGGTGGAGCTGCGCGTGGGCACCATCGTCAAGGCCGAACCCTTTCCCGAGGCCCGGGTCCCGGCCTACAAACTCGTGGTCGACTTCGGTGACGACGTCGGCAGCCGTAAATCCAGCGCCCAGATCACCGATCTCTACAACCCCGACGAACTCGTCGGGAAACAGGTCGTCGGCGTGGTCAACTTTCCGCCCAAACAGATCGGCCCCGTGCGCTCCGAATGCCTGGTCACCGGTTTCTACAGCCCCGAAGGCGTCGTCCTCGCCACCCCCGACAAACCCTGCCCCAACGGCCTCAAGTTGGGATAAGAATGCCTACGGATGAGGACGGCAGCGATCGGTCGGGGGAAGGGGAAGGGAAAACCCTTTGAAATAGTGACAGCCTTAGTGGTATCCACTTTCACTTAGGTTTTCAATGGGTTGCAGGCGGGCACCCAGCAAGTTGTCTTGTCGTTGTGTGTGAACCGCATGTGTGAAATTGTCAGGCGACGTTATCATCATTCTTGCGGCTTTCCCGTTCGGAGATGTCCATGGCGTCGCGTCCCACGTCGCGGAGCTTTTCCAGATAGATTTCCGTGCTCCGCCGGTCCGCATGGTCAAGGATTCGCTGGATGCCAGGGGCAGGGCCCCGCTGTAGTCCATCGCGGATGCACCCGATGCCCGGAAGCGATGGAAGGTGTAGTCTCCACCCCCGCATTCCGGCAGACCTTTAGGAGCATGGAGTACCGGCCGCGTTTCTAGTGGCCCTGCAGGTAATCCAGCCGCAGGTTCAGGAGATCAAGCAAGGCCATCGCCCGTTGCTTCCGTTTCCGGTTTCTTTTCGACGTCCTCCCTTCTTTTGACTTCGGCCGTTTTTGCGACCTGGTTCGTCTAGAACCACGCCTTGGTGTAGCGCTTGCTCCTTACCATGTGATCGTACCGGTACCCTTTCCCGGCCATGAAGTAGACGGTCTCAGATGTCTTCCTCGCTCGGAAAGAACCATGGCCCACCACGTTTGACGCCGCCGACGGCCTCGGCATGGTCCCAGACCCAGCTTTTTCCCAAAAGCGCGGCAACATCCTTCGCGCATAATCCGCGCGGCTCCCGATCTGAGTCAAAAGTCATGAGCCTTCCGGATTGTCTTCGGTCCCCATCGGACGACCGCAACACCGCCCGCAAACTCGGCTTCCCGCGCGGCCTTCCTTGTCCCGATCGTTGATCAGATCGACTTTGGCCGAGTCTTCGCGTCGGAGCCCCCCCTTCGTATTGAAGCCGGATCTGGGCGGCGCAACGGGGGCCGGGCAAGTATGGCGATTCGGTTTCCAGTTTGGCGATTGCCCCCAAAACGAATTCAGGGGCAATCGCCTTGTTGTTGGCAATGGTCACGCGCTTCACGCCGAACACATCATTGGTCGGGCTGATGCGGGTGTTGCCGCATGCTTCGCACAGGTGACGGGCTGCCGAACAGATTTCGGCCATGCGTCCGTCACCCTTGCCTTCGTCTTTCATCTGCCGCGCAACCGCCGCAAAATGCTTAAGCAGGTTTTGAAGGAGTATTTATGATAAAAAAAAGGCTTAGAAGGTTTTCCTTCTAAGCCTTTTCCCGTGGAATATGGAGATGGTGTCTTGGATTAGATGCCGGTTTTTAGGAGGATAGTCAGGTGTGGTATCCCGTAATATCCAATTAACCTGAGTTGTTAGCTTGAAACGGGGTGCCCTGCTGCCTCAGTGTTTAGTATCGTTCAAAATCACTGGCCCCGGGTAAAGCGGATGGTTCAGCCGTGACAACCTCAGGGTCGTTCGTGCCTTCTTCCTCTTTGGCTTGCCCAAAATTCTCGAGTTCCCTAAATGCTCTCGATAAGTTTTCAGCAATGGCATTTGACTCTTGGGCGACTTCGCTAACCGTTTGAATGGCTTGGTTAATCTGCTCAATCCCGGTCTTTTGTTCCAGAATTGATGCGTTGATCTCGCTAACGAGCTCGACTGTCTCCTGGATGTTGGGGACAAGTTCTCTCAAGTTATTACCAGCTTCTTCAGATACGTTTTTGGTTGACTTGGTGAGTTCTTCTATCTCATTTGCAGCAACTTGGCTTTTCTCAGCAAGGGATCTAACTTCTCCCGCTACGACAGCAAAGCCCTTTCCACTTTCTCCTGCTCTGGCGGCTTCGATTGCCGCGTTCAAAGCCAATAAATTGGTTTGACGGGCTATTTCCTGTATCAGTCCAACTTTATTGACAATGTCCTGAACGGCACTGATGGAGTTTTCAAGGTTTGCTCGAGTTTCATCAGCTTGGTCAGCTACTCCATTTGTTTTCGTTTCAGTCTTTTGAGAATTTTGAAAGCTTGTTTCAATTGAGGCGAAGATTTCTTCGACTGATGCGCTCACTTCCTCTGTGGAAGCAGCCAAGCTGGTCGATCCTTCATTCAACTCGCGGAGCAATCTGTTCACATCGGTGCTCATTTTGGTCTTCAGTTCGCGAAACTGTACCTTATCCGTGATGTCGGTAACGACTTCGATGTGCCCCATCTTCTTGCCGCGTAGGCTGTATAAGTAATTAGTGTTGACTCGAAAATTCATTCCGAATTGGTCGAAGAACGTTTCGCCCTGGTCTTTTCTCAGGCAATTCACGCCGCAATCTTCAGTATTGCAAATCTTGGCACCCCAAGTCGAACAGTGCTTCCCTAACATGCTAGCTCTTCTAACGTTGAGCATGCCTTCAACGGGCTTGTTGATGAACGTCCAGTTCATATTGAGGTCGGTAATGGAAAGCGGCTGCTCCATCAAATCAAGAATTTGGCTGAACCAGCTGTGAGTTTCGAGAAAATAGTAGGCCATGTAGCCAGTAACCAGCAGGAATGAAGTCAATATTATGGCTATTGAAGTGAATATTTCAATTGATCCACTTGTGAGGAGGTACTGCGCTTCTGCAACTGAAGCACAAAAGAGGATAGACAATATGACTGAAATGATAACGAATTTTCTTTTAGTCATGGAGCCTCCTGATTAATTGGGTTCATATCTTATCACATAGGCAATTGAAGGAGGCTATTATAAATGAGTGTCGCTTTTTTCCCCAACTGCAATTGATAATCGACGTTTCAAGCTAGTCGCGAAATTGAAATATGGTACAATGAAATTTCCCGGAATCTATACGGCTTCGCGGGGTTAGACCTCTCGCAGGGCGGTAGACGGAACAAAAAGACCTCCGGCTCGGCAATGAGTCGGAGGTCTTTATTCTTGATTCTTCTGGAGCGATTCGGGTGCGCCAGCACGCGACAGCGGCTCTTTTGCCGCACTCGCACAAGGCTTTCAAGAGTGGTGCAGCCGTGCATTTTCTCCCGAAGGGCTTTCACCGCAGCGTAGCTGTCTACGTGAGGGTGAAAGCCTCCTGGAAAAAAAGTGCGGATGCGCCGCTATCGGAAGCCGCCTACGGCAAGATCATATCATCCACGGATTGGCGCCAGGCTTTGGGGTGGACCTGAAGGTCGGGCTTGCGGTGGCCCACGGCGATCAACATGGGAATCCAGTAGTTGTCCGGGATGTTGAACTCCTTACGCACGGCCTCGCGGTCGAACCCGTCCATGGGGTGGGTGTCCAGGCCGTGTGCGGCGGCCGCGAACATGAAGGACATGGCGAACAGCCCGGCGTTTTTGGCGGCAAAGGCCAGGGAAGCGTCCGAGGTGTCGCCGTATAGGGCCTTGGCGGCGTTGACCAGATAATCGCGTTGTTCCGGTTGCATGTTGTGCTTGAAATGGCCTTCGAAGGTCGGATTGCCTTCCTTCCAGCCGTCGCGGTCGCCCAAGACGATGAGCACCACCGGGGCCTCGGTGATCTTGGGCTGGTCCCAGGCCACGGCGCGCAGGGCGGCCTTGCGCTGCGGGGCGCGGACCACCTTCACCTTCCACGGCTGCAGGTTGAAACTCGACGGGGCCATGGCGGCCTCGGCCAACAAGGTGCGCAGCATGTCATCGGACACGTCCTGCTCGGGGTCGAAAAAGTTGATGGCCCTACGCCTTTCCAATATTTCTTGGAATTCCATGTCGATATCCTCCGTATTCGGTGTCGGGGTACACTCACCTCCCATCAATATATACATTGGCGCAGAAAAGAAAAGGCCGTCTGGACGACGGCCTTCAATTCATTGAAAGTTTATGAATCCGTTTTGTGCCTGACACGCTGTTCAACAGCCTGCGAGGGCCCGCCGGCGATGCGCTCAACGTCGCGATCGTGGGGCTTTCAACAGCCTACTAGGGCATCATCGGAGCCATGGGCAACCCTTCGTCGATGTCCAGGCCGCAGATCAGGTTGGCATTCATCAATGCCTGTCCCGAAGCGCCCCGGCAGAGGTTGTCGATGGCCGACAGGATGACCAGCCGGTTGGTCCGCGGGTCGACCACCAGGCCGATGTCGCAGAAGACCGTGCCGCGCACGAACCGGGTCTCGGGCAACTGGCCCTTGGGCAGCACGCGCACCAGAGGCTTGTCCGCGTAGAAGTCGGTGTAGGTTTGGTGCACCGCGTCCAGGTCGGTCGCATCCTTGAGCCGGGTGTAGATGGTCGACAGGATGCCCCGGTCGATGGGCAGTAGGTGGGTGTTGAACGAGACCGTGATTCCGGTCCCGGCCAGCTTGGAAATTTCCTGTTCGATCTCGGGGGTGTGCCGGTGGGTGGGCAGGCCGTAGGCCCGGAAGGAGTCGGCCACCTCGCAGAACAGGTTGCCCACCTTGGCCCCGCGTCCGGCGCCCGAGGCCCCGGACTTGGCGTCGATGACGATGCCGTCCGTCTCCACCAGTCCGGCGGACAGGGCCGGAGCCAGGCCGAGAATGCTCGACGTCGGGTAGCAGCCGGGGTTGGCGATGAGCCGCGCGCCCATGATCTTGTCCAGATACAGCTCGGGCAGTCCGTAGACCGCCTCCTTGAGCAGGTCGGCGCGGGTGTGCTCCACCTGGTACCAGGCCTCGTAGGTGGCCTTGTCGTTGATGCGGAAGTCGGCGGATAGGTCCACCACCTTGACGCCCGCCTCGACCAGATCGGCCGCGATCTCCATGGCGGTCTTGTGCGGCACGGCCAGGAAGACCACGTCGCAGTCCGCCAGGTCGGCGGCGTCGGGCCGGGTGATGACCAATTCGCCCAGGGGCAGCCGGTTGAGGAAGGGATAGATATCGGCGAGCTTCTTGCCCGCCTCGGACCGGGAGGTGGCCCTGACCAACTCCATGGAGGAGTGGTGGACCATGAGCCGGGCCAGTTCCATGCCGGTATAGCCGGTGACGCCCACCAGCCCGGCCTTGATGATCTGAGACATTGTCGTTCCCGTTATTTTGTCTTGTTAACGTAGGCCATCCGCAGATTGTACACGATGTCGCACAACAGCTTTTTTTCGTCCTCTTCCAGGCCGTTGTCGAACTTCTGCTTGAGCATGCCGAGCACGTCGATGGTGTGCTTGGCCAGGTCCTTGTTGAAGGCGACGTTGCCCGTGCCCGGATCGGCGGCCTCGCCCAGAGCGACCATGGCCGAGGACGACAGGGAGTAGATGAAGGTGGTGAAGTTGATGCCCATGGGGATGCCCTTCATGGGGTTTTCTCTGCAGTTGTTCTGGCCCATTTTCCTCTCCGTGCTGATTAAGTGCGGTTGCAACTGACCGATAAGTACGGTCTGGCCGGGCCATAGTCAATACGGGGGGTGCCGTTTTGCCCACGACGGGGTGACGCAAGTACGTGCATTATGTGAAATAACTAATATACATACTTGCCTGATGCCTGTAAGGTGTGCACAATTGCGTATGATGATGAGGGGTTTTTTCACAACAACACAATGCAAGGTTTTCAAGATGGTTAACTCTGTTTTGCGTGCTGCGTCGGTCTGTGGTGTCGTCCTGTTTCTTACTCTCGCCGTGGCCGGTTGTTCCGGCAATGACAAAAAGGCGGAGCAGGCGGCTCCCCAGGCGGTCCCCATGAAGGTGGTCAAGGCCGAGACCCGCGACGTGCCCAACTGGGGCGAGTGGGTCGGCCAGATCAGTGCCCACGAGACCGTCGAGGTCCGGGCCAGGGTGGCCGGTTTTCTGATCAAACGGAATTTCGAGGAGGGCCGGATGGTGAAGAAGGGCGATCTGCTCTTCGTCATCGATCCCAAGCCGTTCGAGGAGGACCTGAAGCAGGCCCAGTCCGGGCTGGAGTACAATCAGGCCCTGTACAACAAGGCGGCCAAGGACCTGAAGCGGTTCAAGAAGCTCTTTGAAGAGGGCGTGGTCAGCCGCGACGAGTATGAGAGTTACGAGACCCAGGCGGCCACCTACAAGGCCCAACTGGCCGACAACCGGGCCAAGGTGGAGAACGCCAAGATCCAGCTCGGCTACACCAAGATATATTCGCCCATCGACGGCGTCATCGGCCGGGTGCAGGTGGATGTGGGCAACCTGGTGGGCCAGGGCGAGAATACCCTGCTGGCGACCATTTCCACCATGGATCCGGTCTACGTCAGTTTCAACGTCAGCGAGAACGATTACATTCGGGCCATGCGCGACAAGAAGGCCCGCGAGTCGGGCGAGCGGCCCATCCGCCTGGTCCTGGCCGACGGCAGCGAGTACAGCCAGCCCGGCAGTTTCGACATGATCAATCCGACCGTGGACCCGCAGACCGGCACGCTCGGTATCCGCGTGCTCTTCCCCAACCCCGACAACCTGCTCAAGCCGGGCCAGTACGCCAAGGTCCGGGTGCGCGTCTCCAACCATCAGAACGCGGTGGTTATCCCGGTCACGGCGATCATGGACGTTCAGGGCATGAAGTCCGTGTATCTGGTCGACCCTGACGGGACCATCAGGAACCAGCCGGTCACGCTCGGCACCGAGTCCATGAATCTGGCCGTGGTCACCGAGGGCGTCAAGGCCGGGGACATGATCCTGGCCGAAGGCATAAACCGGGTCAAGCCGGGCATGAAGATCAAGCCGGTGGTGGTCCCCATGGACACCGGTGCCGGGCAGCAGCCCGCCTCGGCGGACGACGCCGGGACCATGCCCGCGCCGGTCTCCGGCGACAACGCGCAGGGTGCATCCGGCGACAACACGCAGGGCGCTTCGGGCGACGGCGCGAAAACCGGAGCGGAGTAACCCATGTTCGTTCGCTTTTTCATCGACCGGCCCATTTTCGCCTCGGTGGTGGCCATCATCATCCTGCTGGTGGGCGTGCTTTCCCTGTTCGCCCTGCCCATCGCCCAGTACCCGCAGATCTCGCCGCCTTCGGTCAGCGTCAAGGCCACGTATACCGGCGCCGACGCCGCCACCGTGGAGCAGTCCGTGGCCGCGCCCATCGAGGAGCAGGTCAACGGCGCGCAGGACATGATGTACATGAAGTCCATCTCGGCCAACGACGGCTCCCTGAACCTGACCGTGACCTTCCAACTGGGCCGCGACCTGGAGCTGGCCACCGTGGACGTGCAGAACCGCGTCAACCTGGCCACGCCCCAGTTGCCCCAGGAGGTTCGGAACACCGGCATCTCCGTGCGCAAGCAGTCGCCGGAGTTCGTGCTCATCGTCTCCCTGACCTCGGACAAACCCGAGTACGACACGCTCTTCCTGAACAACTACGGCAAGATCAACCTTTACGACGCGCTCCGCCGCATCGAGGGCGTCGGCGACGTGAACATGTTCGGCGACCTGGACTACGGCATGCGCCTGTGGCTCGACCCGGACCGCCTGGCCTCCTACGACCTGACGGTCAGCGACGTGATCAACGCCGTGGAGGAGCAGAACACCCAGGCCCCGGCAGGCCAGCTCGGCATGCCGCCCTCGCCCAAGGATCAGCAGTTTCAGATGACCCTGCGCGTCAAAGGGCGGCTGGCCGACCCCGACGAGTTCGGCAACATCATCCTCAAGGCCGAGCCTGACGGGTCCGTGGTGCGCATCAAGGATGTGGCCCGCGTGGAACTGGGCGCCAAGAACTACTTCACCTTCGCCCGCCTGAACGGCCAGCCCAACGCTTCCATGCTCATCTACCAGTTGCCCGGCTCCAACGCCCTGGACGTGGCCAAGCAGGTGCGGGCGACCATGGCGGACCTGTCCCGGTACTTCCCGGAGGGCGTTCACTATTCCATTCCGTACGACACCACCCGGTTCGTGAACTCGTCCATCGACGAGGTCATGTCCACCCTGTACGAAGCGTTGATCCTCGTCTTCCTGGTGGTCTTCATCTTCCTGCAGAACTGGCGCACGACCATCATCCCCATGGTCTGTGTGCCGGTCTCCCTGATCGGTACCTTCGCCCTGTTCCCCTTGCTCGGGTTCTCCATCAACACCCTGACCCTGTTCGGCCTGGTTCTGGCCATCGGCATCGTGGTCGACGACGCCATCGTGGTGGTGGAGGCGACCCAGCGCAACATCGACGAGGAGGGCATGTCGCCCAAGGACGCCACCAAGAAGGCCATGAGCGAGGTCACCGGCCCGGTCATCGCCAGTACACTGGTGCTCATCGCGGTGTTCATCCCGGTGGCCTTCATGGGCGGCATCACCGGCCAGCTCTACAAGCAGTTCGCCCTGACCCTGTCCGTGTCCGTGGCCATCTCGTCGGTCAACGCCCTGACCCTGTCGCCCGCTCTGTCGGCTCTGATACTGCGGCCGTACTCGCCCATCCGCGGGCCGCTCGGCTGGTTCTTCGGCAAGTTCAACACCATCTTCGACTGGGTCACCCAGCGGTACAACAAGGCCGTGGCGGCCATGGTCAGGCGCGCCTTCATGGGCGTGCTGGTGGTGGCTGTGCTCATCGGGGCCTGCGGCGGGCTGTTCTCCATCCTGCCGTCCAGCTTCGTGCCGGACGAGGACCAGGGGTATTTCATCGTCAACGTCTCCCTGCCCGAGGGCGCGTCCCTGGAGCGGTCCGATGGGGTCATGAAGAAGGTCGAGGCCTATCTCAAGGACGCGCCGGGCGTGCACAACTACGTCGTGCTCGGCGGGTTCAACCTGCTGACCGGGGCCTACTCCTCGTACACCTCGGCGGTCTTCGTGGTCCTGGACGACTGGGCCAAGCGGACCACGCCGGACCTGTCGCTCAAGACCATCATGGGCAAGGCGCAGAAGGCGTTCTGGGGTATCCAGGAGGCGGTGGTCATGGCCTTCTCGCCGCCGCCCATCCCGGGCCTGTCCTCCACCGGCGGATTGCAGTTCGAGTTGCAGGACCGCTCCGGCAACACCGTGTCCGAGTTGGCCGCCGTGACCAAGCAGTACATCGCCGCGGCGTCCAAGCGCCCGGAGATAGCCAACCTGTTCACGACCTTCAGCGACAACGTGCCGCAGTACTTCGTGGAGATCGACCGCGACAAGGTCAAGAAGCTCGGGGTGCCCATCTCCGACGTGTTCAAGACGCTCCAGACCTATCTCGGCGGCTACTACATCAACGACTTCAACAAGTATGGGCGCACCTACCGGGTCATGGCTCAGGCCGAGTCCCAGTTCCGCACCCGGCTTGAGGACCTGAACCGCTTCTACATGCGCTCCAACACCGGCCAGATGGTCCCGCTGTCCACCCTGAGCCACGCCAAGCGGATCACCGGCCCGGAGTACATCCAGCGCTACAACGTGTTCCGCTCGGTGGAGATCAACGCGGCCACCCCGGCCGGGTACAGTTCGGGCCAGACCATCGCCGCCATGGAGGACGTGGCCAAGCAGAACCTGCCCGACGGGTACGGCTACGACTGGACGGCCATCGCCTACCAGGAGAAGAGCGCGGGCGGACAGGTCGGGGTCATCTTCGGCCTGGCCATCGTCATGGTCTTCCTGGTCCTGGCCGCGCAGTACGAGAGCTGGACCACGCCCTTCGCGGTCATCCTGTGCGTGCCGCTCGGCATCTTCGGGGCCATGTCGGCCCAGTGGCTGCGCGGGCTGGACAACAACGTCTACGCCCAGGTCGGCCTGGTCATGCTCATCGGCCTGGCGGCCAAGAACGCGATCATGATCGTGGAGTACGCCAAGGACAAGCACGACGCGGGCATGTCCATACTTGAGGCGGCCAAGGCGGCGGCGTCCCTGCGCTTCCGGCCCATCCTGATGACCTCGTTCGCCTTCATCCTGGGCGTCATCCCCCTGGTCCGGGCCTCGGGCGCGGGCTCGGCCAGCCGCCACGCCCTGGGCACCTCGGTCTTCGGCGGCATGATCGCGGCCACCGTCCTCGGCGTGCTCGTGGTCCCCTCCCTGTACACCGCCATCCAGGGCGCGGGCTCGTGGATCGGCCGGTTCCTGCGGAAAGAGGGCATAGCCAACAAGAAAGAAAAATAGTACAATATATACAATATAATATAAGAAAAAGGCTGCTTTCGGGCGGCTTTTTTCGTGTCTTTGCTCTTTATCGTTGAAACAGTCCGTATCCTGTTGACTGAAAAAAAGAATCTGCTACCGTCGGAGCATGAGAGGATTTGAGACGGGAATGATATTCGGCAGGGCCGGAAGGTGGTTGTCGGGCCTGTGCCTTGCCGCCGTGCTCCTGGTCACCCTGGTTCCGGCATCGTTCGCGGCCGACCCTCTGCGTGTGGTCTATCCGGACTACTGGCCCTTCTTCACCCGGACCGTGGAAGGGCGCATGACCGGTTTCTTCTACGAGATCGTCAGTGAGGCCCTCGGGCGCATGGGCATCCGGTCCACATGGCGGGCCTATCCCTGGAGCCGGTGCCAGGCCCTGGTCCGGTCGGGCGATGCCGACGCCATGATCACCGTGGCCACGGCCGAGCGGCTGGCCTACGCGGCCACGCACGAGGACCCGTTTTATCTGAAACGGCTCAAGGTCTTCACCACCGTGGACAACCCCAGGCTGGCCGAGATCAGGAATATCCGCTCCATCGACGACATCGACCGGCTGGGCCTGGTGGTGGTCACCTACCACGGCAACGGCTGGAACGATAAGTTCATCCGCTCGCGGGGCATCAAGACCTACGAGTCGCCGTTGCTCAAGAACGTCTGGCTCATGCTGGCAAACCGCCGGGGCGACATCGCCATCGAGTGGCCCATGGCCGCCTGGCCCCTGATCGAGGAGGGCGGGGTGGCGAACCGCATCGTGGAAACGGACGTCTCGCTTGAGGCCATGCCGTTCCATCTGCTCATCAACCGGGACTGTCCCTATGCCGAGCGGCTGCCGGAGTTCAACGAGGTGATCAAACAGATGAAGGCCGAGGGGCAGATCGAGGCCATCGTAGGAAAGTACGTCACCAAGCAATAGCGGACGGAGTGCCTTTTTTTTATTCTACTCAACAGAATCTACTATAAAATATATACATTTGATTATAATTTTTATATATGGAAGGCCGACACCATCAAAAGGGAGGCTCCATGTATAGGTATTACGTCAACAAGAAGGCTCAGGCCACGGGCGAGCATGAGGTCCACACGAGCCTGTGCTCGAACAAGCCGCTGCCCGAAAACAGCATCTACCTCGGCCAGTACCCGTCCTGTCACGCGGCCATCGCCAAGGCCCGGGAGTATTATGAAGAGGTGGACGGCTGTTATTTCTGCTGCCGGGAGTGCCACAACCGATGAGGGGGGAGAAGGAAAAGGCCCGCATGAGCGGGCCTCTTTGCGATCGGTGATTGGAAGATTGAAAGGCAAAAGGGCAAAAAGACAAAAGGGCAAAAAGACAAGGGGAGGAGAGCCGTCGCTGGCGCTCCTCCATGTTTTTTGCAGCCCTCCCGGCGGGGTTCTTTCTTTTGATTCGCCCCGTCCTGGGGCTCACCCTTCGGGGCGTTGGCAAAGCCAACGTCCAAATCCGCTGTCCTGCGGATTTGTGCTTGGCCCAAAAGAAAGAACCAAAGAAAAGGGCCGGAGGTAGCGCCGCCGCCTTCCTCGTCGGCCCAAGAATCTGATCGGACCGGCTCCGCTCCCGATCCAGTCGTCCGCTCCGCTCCCTCCCAGGATCGAAGAGCCGCTCCGCCGCTCCGTCAGCTTCTAGGGCTGACGAGGAGATGGCTGGGTACTAGAATAAGCTAAGTTGCTTTGGGGGTTTTGGGGGTTCTATTTTGGGATAGAAACAGCCGATAATAATCCATGTCCAGTGTTGGTTGACCCTGCCTACGTAAAAATGGGTATCCTTACCAGGTCCACAAATAAAGTCGAAGAAACGCTCCTTCACCTTAGTTAAAGCATTATCTTCTCCATAGCTGTCTCGCATCTTCCTAAAAAGTTGGCCAACTTCCCAATCTGTTATTATTTGTTCGTGCCCATTACAGTTTGGATCGGTACATCGATATATGTAACGAAAGTTGTAAGGAATTTTTTCTAAATCTTTGCGCTCGCCGTGAAGGGGGATTTGCATTTGCGCGGCTTTCGCTTTTCCTACCCAATCGCGCTCAACAGGAATTGCTTGAAAATCGACAATGCTTGATGCCTTGATTAAACCAAGAGAACAGTCTTTCACATGGCTTAAGTTTAACTCACACATGGATTTAATTGGTTTTTGAAAAATGATCTTTTTTCTTTCCGCCCAATAGTCTTTGGTGGAAAGAACTGGGCCAATCGTTTCGATTGTACTCATATAGGGTTTAAATGATTCGGGTCTGGGGTCATTCTCAGCGGGAGCTACATCGACTTCAATCCACTGGTATTTTTGAAACTGATCAACAACATCTCGATAGCGGAAATCAATTGGATATAAACGAATAAAAGAACCGTCTTCACGGACCCCAGCCGTACAGACAGTCTCAAAATGCTTCCATGAAGGAGTGGGGTAAGTTTTTACAGTGATTAAAACTTTAATGCGTTCTCTCATTACCCCTCCATTATTGCTGCGCTACAGATGACGTACTTGTAAGTGAGTCTCTTTCGCTAAGCGAGAAGCCAGCCTGGAACGATGGCATAAGTGAGAATCAGCTTCAAAACACAGCAAGACCGATGGCTTTTTTTGAAGTGCAATAATAATTTCTTTTTGACTTTCTGTGGTTGTCTCTAGCGTAGTTTCTTCATACTTTTCGAAAAGTGTTTCGTAATCTGTATTTGATTTTAGATTTTTCCTCAAGTCGGTTGCAATACCGACTTCAGGAAAGTGATAATAATCTAACCCAATATCAGAACATAGAGCCTTTAAAGCTTTCTTCGAAAATCCATACTTTCGAGAAATGGGGTTTTTGCGAATGTCAATAATAGCTTTCAAGCCCGCATTTAATACTTTTTTGAAAAAACTATCTATGCTGTCACCCTCATAACCTATTGTAAAAATTGAAATTGTCTCAACAGACGCAGGTGTGGAGGGTTTGAGAGCTAATACATCTTGCGCTTTTTTGATTCTTTCGTTTGGGGTTAGTTCCCAGAATACATGTAACTGTTTCTTAATTTCAGCAAGCTCGTCTAATGGTATTTCGAACGCAATGGCTCTAGCTTCTTTTGACAGCTTGTTGTCAAGACGGTCACCATCTGTCGTGATAAGATTATTGGATACTAATGTGGTAACATCTTTTTCAAGCTGAAGAGACCGTGGCTTGGATGTGTCAACAAAATCAAATAAATGTTGATGGGCAATTGTGCTGGAATTTGAATTAAGGACAGCAACTGCTCCGGCTAATTCATCTATTGTTATTTTTGAAGTCGCTTCTAAAAGAATAGCGAGCAGCAATTTTTGTCTTTTATATACCATTGGTGGAAAAATCCTTAACCTAATAATTAATCTTTAATGCGCTTCCGCCCAATTCTTCCCCACACCCATATCAACCTTCAGCGGGACGTCCAGTTTGGCGACGTTCTGCATGATCTCCATTAAGCGCGCGCCCGCCTTTTCGATGTTGGCTTCGGGGGCCTCGATGATCAGTTCGTCGTGGACCTGGAGGATGAGGCGGGCTTCCAGTTCCTTGAGGGGTTTGTCCTTGTGGGCCTGGACCATGGCCATCTTGATGATGTCGGCGGCAGAGCCCTGGATGACCGTGTTGACCGCCTGGCGGCGGGCCTGGGACGAGAGCTGGTTGTTGCGGGAGTGGAGCTCGGGCAGGAGGCGGCGGCGTCCGGCCAGGGTGGTCACGAAGCCGTGTTCGAGCGCGTCCTCGACAATGGTGTCGTAGTACGCCTTGAGCGTGGCCATCTTCTCGAAGTATTTTTCCGTGAACTCCTGGGCTTCGGTCTGTTTGATCTTCAACTCGCGGGCCAGCTTCTGCACGCCCATGCCGTAGATCAGGCCGAAGTTGATGGTCTTGGCCCCGCGCCGCTCGGTGTCGGTCACGTCCGCGATGTCCTTTTCATGGATCAGCGCCGCCGTGCGCGCGTGGATGTCCTCGTCGTGCTTGAAGGCGTCGATCAGCGCCGGGTCCTTGGAGAAGTGGGCCAGGACGCGCAGCTCGACCTGCGAGTAGTCCGCCGCGGCCAGCCGGTTGCCGTCCGCCGCCGTAAAACAGGCGCGCATCCTCGGACCGTGCACCCCCCGGATGGGGATGTTCTGCAGGTTCGGCTGCGAGCTGGACAGTCGGCCCGTGGCCGTGGCCAGCTGGTTGAAATGCGTGTGCAGGCGGCCGTCGTCCCCGACCATCTTGGGCAACGGCTCCAGGTAGGTGGAGCGCAGCTTTTCGAGCATGCGGAATTCCAGCACCGCGTCCACGATGGGATGCTGGTCGCGGATTTTCTCCAACACCTGGTTGGCCGTGGAGCGCAGCCCGGTGGAGGTCTTGGACCCGGCCTTGATGCCGAGCTGGTCGAACAGGACCACGGCCAGTTGCTGGCTGGAGCGGATGTTGAACTCCTCGCCCGCGTGGCCGATGATCGTCCGGGTCAGCTCTTCCAACTGCCCGTTGACCTCGTCCAGAAATTCCTGGAACGCCCCGTTGTCGATAGCGATGCCCGCCCGCTCCATGCCCACCAGCACCGGGATGAGCGGGATTTCCAGCTCGCGCATCAGCTTGTTCAGGTGCGCGGTTTCCACCTGGCCCCGGACGGACGCCATGTAGGCCAGCGCGGCCAGGCCCTGGGACTGCGGGTGCAGCTCGCGCGCCGCGTCCGAGAACTCGGCCCGGCCGTCCTGGAACATGGACTGCCGCAGTCGCGCCCAGGTGTAGTTGCGCGCCTCGGGGTCCAGCAGGTAGGCGGCCAGGCTGAGGTCGAACCACTGGCTCGACAGGATGTGCCCCCACGCCTCGTCCGCGCGCAGCAGGTCCTGCACGCTCGGCGTGGCGATGACCGAGGCGTGCTCGATCTTGCGCACCAGGTCCTTGGCCGGGCCGGTGTAACGGTACTCCTGGCCGTTCACACCCACGAAGAAGGCCTCTTCCTCGAAGGTCAACCCCACGTCCTCGCCGCCCAGGTCGGGCAGATCGTCCACAGTGGCGGCCTCGTTCACGTCCAGGGGCTCCTCGGCCTTCTCGTTGGCCGGGGCGGCCTCGCCGAACAGGGAGAACTGCTTGCTCTCTCCGGCCGGAGCGGTCTTGGCCGCCTTCTTGACCGTCTCGGCCAGCGGGGCCGGTGCGGCTTTGGCCGTGTCCGCGTCCTTGGGCAGCAGCCGCTGCAACCCGCGCAGTTCGTATTCCTCGAAAAAGTCGTTCAACGCGGCCAGGTCAGGCGTTTGCACCCGGAAGAAGTCCAGGTCCTGGTCGCAGCTGTCGGTCTTCATCCGCGTCAGCTCGCGGAAGGTGAAGACCTGGTCCAGCTCGGGCTCGACCTTGGCGCGCAGCTTGTCGGGCAGCCTGCCCAGGTTGTCGCGCACCTCCTCCAGGGTGGGGCCGGTGGCGGCGAAGATCTTGCGTGCGGTCACCGGGCCGATGCCGGGGATGCCGGGGATATTGTCCGCCGAGTCGCCGATCACGGCCTGGAAATCCGGCCAGGTGGCGGGCTCCATGTTCTCGGCCTCGCGGAAGGAGTCCAGCGTGTGGATGGTCTCCTTGCGCCCGATCTGGCTGACCATGACCACCCGGTCGTCCAGGCACTGCTTGATGTCCTTGTCCGTGGCCAGGATGATCACCGGCCTGTCCGCCTTGTAGCGGCCCGCCAGGGAGCAGATGCAGTCGTCCGCCTCAACGCCCTCGGAGACCAGCAGCTTGATGCCGAGCAGCTCCACGCCCCGGCGTACGGGCTCCACCTGGTCGCGAAGCGGCTCGGGCATGGCCGGGCGGTTGGCCTTGTACTCGTCGTACAGCGCGTTGCGGAAAGTCGGCCCCTTGCCGTCCATGAGAAAGCCCATGTGGTTCGGGTTCTCGTCCTTGAGCAGGTTCATGAGCACGCGCATGACCGTGTTGATGGCGTTGGTCGGGAACCCGTCCGAGCGGGACAGGTCGGCGCGGGCGTAGAAAGCGCGATAGAGCAGGGCGGTTCCGTCGATGAGGTACACCGGGTCCTTATCGAAATTGAGGCGTTCTTTTAACGACATAGATATGGGGGTGGGGGTTTAGATTCTGTGGATGGAGGATTTTCGGCCGTGTCCGAGGCGTTTGAGCATGAAGATTTCCGGGTCCACGCCGTCCAGTTCGGTCAGCTCCACCTCGGCCCGGGCGGCCTGTTTATGCCCGCCGGCCGAGCCGAGCCCGTTCATGATCTTCTGGGCCATGGTGCCCATGTCGCGGCGCAGGCCGTCGCCCCGGAAGATGCAGACCAGCTTGTCGTCCGCCGTGCCCGAGACCACCACCCAGGCCACGTTGTGCACCCGGGTGAAGAAGTCGGCCACGATGACCAGGATGTCCGGGTTGTCCACGTTGCCGCAGTGGGCGAACAGCCCGTGGCCGATGCGCCGCAGGTTGTAGAAGGCGCGGGAGAAGTAGCGCATCCAGTCCAGGTGGAACTCGCTGCGGCTGATGCGGTTCATCAGCTTGGAGTCCGCGAACTTGCTCAAATACTTGAAGGCGGCCATGTCCGCGTCGATGAATTCACGCTCGAAGGTCTTGGTGTCGCAGCGGATGCCGTACATGAGCGCCGTGGCCAACAGTTTGGCCGGGCGGATCTTCATGTTGTACAGGTACTCGGTCATCATGGTGCAGACCGCGCCGTACTTGGGCCGGATATCCACATAGTCGGCCTGGACCAGGTTGTCCTGCATGATCGGATGGTGGTCGATGACCACCGAAAAGTCGAATTGCTTGAACTCCGGGTTGTGGTGCGGCTGGGAGTCCACCAGGGCGAATTTGTCGTATTGGGCCGCGAGGTTTGGGATGAGCTTCTGGGTGGGGATCCGGCAGTAGCGGATCATGGACAGGTTGTCCGGCCGCTTGATTTCGTTGATCTGCGCGATGGCCGCGGCGTTCACGCGCCGGGTCATGATCCGTTTCAGGGCCAGCGCCGAGCCCAGTGCGTCCGGGTCGGCGTTGATGAGGATCAGCCAGTTGTCTTCCTTTTTGAACAGGCTGAGAAGTTGCTCAACCTGTTCGTCAAGTTGTCGAAATAGTGCCACGTACTATCCCTGTTTCAGGGTTAACGGCAGCCCGGCCGCCACCAGGAACGCCTGGTCGGCCCGCACGGCGACAGCTTGGTTGAGCGCGCCGAGGCTCCGCACGAAGGCCCGGACCCCGCTGCCTGCCGGCAGCGGCCCAAGCCCTGTCTCACAGGAGACAAGTATCAAATCCGTGGAGCCCCAGTTGTCGAGAACTTCCAAGAATTCCTCGATCTTAACCGGCTCACATCCGGCCTCTCGACAGGCGAACAACCAGTAATCCAGGCTATCCACCAGTACGGCCGGAAACGACAATTTAGCCTTTTGAAGCCCTTGAGGCAAGTCCTCGGCCACTTCCGCGACTTCAATGCCCGGGCCCCGGCTTTGGCGATGGCGCCGAATCTGCTCGCGGAATTCCATGTCGCGGGCCTTGCCCGTGGCCACAAACAACCCCGGACCGGCCGATTCGGCCAGCAAATCCAGCGCGAAATCGGATTTTCCGGATTTGTTGCCGCCGAGCACCAATGTGATCATTTTTCATCCTCCCACCGGGCGAACAACTGGCCGAAGAGGTCCAGGGAGTCGAATAACTCCGCCCGGCCGAAGACCTCCAGGGTCACGGTGAAGTTTGATGCCCGCTCAAGCATGGTCTTGAGCAGGACCTGGCCCACAGGGTCCAGTTCGCGCAGGGGCCAGTGGCGCATGTCCCGCTCGGCCCCGTACACGTGGAGCATGCGCACGCGCTCCCACAGGCCGGGCAGTCGCAGGACATCGCGCTGGTCGTAGGCCTGGATGTGCCCGATGTCCAGGCAGGCCGAGAAGCCGCCTTCCACGACCTCGTCCCAGACCGGGGTCAGGCTGCACGAGCCGATGTTCTCGACCAGGAACAGGGCCGGGTCCACGCCGTTGTCGCGCAGCCGCGCGGCCAGGGGCAGGAGCATGTCCGGCGCGTCCGGCGGGTGGAGCACGTAGGCTCCGGGCGAGACCGGGGCGATCTTGTCCAGCAGCCCGTCAATCTTTTGCCAGGCGGTCTCGAACCCGGCATGCCACGGCAGGTCCAGCGGCATGTGCACGTGCCAGGAGCAGGGCAGGTCCGCGAGGTGGGCGGGCAGGTCCTCATCCGTATAGGCCAGGCAGGCCTCGGTCTCGAAGAAAAGAACCGCGATTTCCGGGAAATAGTCGGCCAGGTACGCGCTGTTTTCGGCCAGGCCCGCGGGCAGCACGGCCGAGGGCGCGGCCAGGGGAAAAGGAAAGCGCACGTCCCATTTTTGCTCCACCTCGCGCACGGAAAGGGGGGCGGATTGCGCACTATTTTCCCGGTCGCGGCCGTATCGGTCCGGGGAACCCGCCGGTTTCGTTGACATAGAGTCTCGGGGCATGGCTATTGCAGCAAATCGTTCAGCACGATGAACGATTTGCCGAGGTTTCGGATATGACCACGCTTCGCGAATATTTCCAACATAAGTTCAACCCCCTGCATGTCTTCTGCCGGTTGCGTCGAATCGGCCTGCCCCGGTCCGCGGCCCGCAACGTCTGCTGGGTCTACGAACGCGGGCTTTACCGCTTTCTTCTCTAGTCGAGCAGGCCGAGTTGCCTTTCCTTGGTCACCTTGCGGGCGGCCAGGGTGGACTTGGTCAGGAGCTCCTCGGGGATTTCCCTCAGATAGCGCGACCGCGGCAGGGCCAGGGTCTTGCCGTAGAGCTGCCGGCTCCGGGCATAGCTGAGGTAGAGGTTCCGCCGGGCGCGGGTCATGCCCACGAACATCAGCCGGCGTTCCTCGGAGAACCGCTGGCCCCTGCCGGGGGTCAGGGTGACTTTGGCGGTGAGCAGGTCCATGCCCGCGAAGGGGAGGATGCCTTCCTCGCAGGCGGGCATGAACACGGCCTCGAACTCCAGCCCCTTGGAGGCGTGGAGGGTCATGATCTGGACCTTTTCGGCGGTCCGGCGGACCAGTTCGAGCTCGGTTTGGAGGGACACCCAGTTGACCAGCCCCTGCCAGCCGCCGCGCCGGTCGAACTCGCGCCTGAGCTCCTTGAACTGGCGGCTCTCCCAGAAGAACTGGTCGAAAGGCGGGGTTTCGCTCAGGTAGGCGGCCAGCCCGACCGGGCCCTTGGCCAGGATGTGGTCCGGGATCTCGATGGTGTCCTCGACGCCGGACAGGGTCATGCCCAGGAACTGCTCGGCGGCCTTGAGGATGGCGGCCACGCGCGGCTCCTGCCAGAATCCCTCCAGCTCCGGGGTGCTCACCGGCACGCCCGCGCGTTTGAGCGCCTTTTCGATGACCGGGATGAGCGCCTTGAAGCGGACCAGCACGGCGATGTCGCCGGGCGCCAGGTCCCCGCTCCCCTCGTTGTCCACGATGGAGTGGCTGGTGGCTCCGATGAGCCCCTTGATCTTGTCGCTGATCCAGGTGGCCTCGCGCATGGCGTCCGGGGCCTCGAACATGTGCATGGTCGCGGTCACGTCCTTGCGCGCGATCAGGCGCGGGGCCTCGGGGAAAAGATTGCCCGCTCCGTCCAAGATGGTCTGGCCCGAGCGGTAGTTGTCGATCAGGGTGACCAGTTCGATGTCCGGCCAGATCCCCTTGAGGTGGGCCTCCACGTCGCTCACGGCCCCGCGGAATCCGTAGATGGACTGCTTGGGGTCGCCGATGCAGAACAGCCCCTCGCCGGACTGCCCGGCGATGCCCCGGACAACGGCCAGTTGCAGGGGTGTGAGGTCCTGGACCTCGTCCACCAGCACGTGGGTGTAGGGCATGTGGAAGGTCGGCGCGCCGGACTGTTCGAGCATGAATTCCAACAGGTCGGTGTAGTCCACCAGGTCCCAGTGATTCTTCTGGTTGCCGTAGCTGATGTGCGCTTCGCTCAGGTCGTCGGGCAGTTCGGTCAATTGCTCGCGGGCCAGGATGTATTTATTCCAGTAGTGGTCGAGGTTCTTGCCCGCGAACTCCGGGTTGACCTCGGCGAACAGCTTCTTGGCCGCTCCCTCGGGCACCACGATGGGCGTCTCGGAGTAGGCGTGTTTCCAGTAGTCGAAGCACAGGGAGTGGAGCGTCCCGGCCTGGGGCATGTCCGCGTTCTCGCCCCGCAGGGCGTGCAGCCGGTCGCGCATCTCCTGGGCGGCCCGCCGGGTGAAGGTCAGGGCCAGGATGCGTTTGGGAGGGACCCCCTCGTCCATGAGCCGCTCCACCCGGCCCATGAGGGTCTGGGTCTTGCCCGTGCCCGGACCGGCCAGGACGAGCACCGGGCCGGGGCCCGCGTCGATGGCCGCCTGCTGGGCGTCGTTGTAGGCCAGGGGCACGGCCTCGGTCTTGGGCCGGGACACGGCCTTGCAGGACGCGGTCAGGGCGGGATCGGGCCGGACCTCGGGCCGGGGGATGTGGATGAGCGTGGCCCCGTTCTTGATCTGGGTGCGCTCCTTTTCCGAAAAGACCGAGATGACCCCGTACTCGCCGTCGAACCCGGCCTTGCGGATGACCTGGCCGTCGCGCATGCGGGTGATGCCCTCGGCCAGGTGGCAGGAGAAGCGGCTCAGGTCCTCCGCAGGCGCCCGCTGGAGTATGTCCAGTTCGTTGCCGAACTCGCGGATGAGCTGCATGTACAGGTGGTCGACCTTCTTGGAGCCCGCGCCCACGCCAAGCACCTCGGAGAGGATTTCCTTGAGCGGGATGAGCGAGACGAAGCCAGGCGCGCCCGCGGGCTGGACAGGCTCCTCGCGGTCGGCCAGCTCCAGGACGCGGTTGTACACGCCCACGGTCACGGGCTTGCCGCAGACCGGGCAGATGCCGTCCCGGGCGATGGTCTCGTGGGGGTCCATGGACACGCCGCACTTGCGGTGCCCGTCCATGTGGTACTTGCCCTCCTCGGGGAAGAACTCCACGGTGCCGAGAAATTTGTGGCCCAGCCCCTCGCCGCGCAGGGCCCGGTAGATGCCTTCAAAGGAAATTTCGCCCCGGAACAGGTTGGCCTCGCGGCCGAGCTTTTCGCCGGAATGGGCGTCGGAGTTGGAGATCAGCCGGATGCGGTCCAGCTCGGACCAGGTCCAGTTCATCTCCGGGTCGGACGAAAGCCCGGTCTCCATGGCGAAGATCTCGTCCGCGTAGTCTCCGAAGCACTCGCGGATGGAGTCGAAGCCGGACTTGGAGCCGAACAGGGAGAACCAGGGGGTCCAGATGTGCGCCGGGACCAGGAACGCCTGGGGGTGGGTCTCCAGGACCAGGTCCATGAGGTCGCGGGAATCCAGGCCGAGGATGGGGCGGCCATCCGAGGCCAGGTTGCCCACCTGGCCGAGCTTCTCGTTGAATCTTCTCACCGCGTCCAGGTTGGGCATGTAGACCAGGTTGTGGACCTTGCGGACCTTGCCGCCGCGCTTGTAGATGGAACTGATCTCCGTCTGGAGCATGAACCGGGTGCGGCCGGGGATTTCGCCGTCAAAGGCCGGGACTTCCTTTTCCAGCCCGCCGGGTTCCCGCAGGGTGAACAGCCCCTTGCCGTTGTCCTCCAGTTGCTCCTCGATCTCGGCCAGCCATTCGGGGTGGGTGAAATCGCCCGTACCCAGCACCGAAAGGCCCTTCAGGCGGCCCCAGGCGGCCAGGTTCCGGATGGTCAGTTTCTTGCTGGTGGCACGCGAAAAACGGGAGTGGATGTGCAGGTCGGCGGTGAATCTTTCCATGGAGGGAACAGTATAGGCATACTCCTATTATTGCAACCCGTGGCCCTGGCCAAAATGGGTTGACTGCGGGTTTTGTTGCAGATACAACTTTTGCCATGAATCTTGACAGAATGAACCCGAGGGAGTCCATCGGCTTTCTCTCTTGGAAGGTCGCCCGAGTCTTCGCCAACGATCTGGCCGCCCGCTTCGCCGAGGCCGGGGTTTCGATCACGGTGGAGCAGTGGCGCGCCCTGTTGCCGGCCTACAAGGCCGACGGGCTGACCCAGGGAAGGCTGTGCGACATGCTTTCCCAGGAGAAAACCGGGGTCAGCCGCCTTGTGGCGGCCCTGGAAAAGCACGGCCTGTTGCGCCGCGAATCCGGCGACGACGACCGGCGGGTAAAGTACATCTACATCACGGACAAGGGCCGCGAACTGGTGGACTTGACCATCGACATTGTCCTGGAAAGCCGGGCGGAGATTGTCAGGCACGTGGACCCCGAGGAGTTTGCCGTGTGCAAGCGGGTCCTGTGGCAGCTTATCGAGCCCCATCTGGACGCAACCTGTTGCCTCAAGGAAGAACCATGCTGAAGCTGGGACCGGGAGGACGGAAGTGGTTGAAGGGATTGCATCTGTGCACGGTCGCCTGCTGGGTCGGCGGCGGCGTCGCCCTGATCCTGCTCTACTTCCTCAAATCCGGGGTGACCGACGGGGGCGTGCTCTACGGCATGAACCGGGCCATCCACCACGTGGACAGCTACGTGGTGGTCATCCCCGGAGCCTTCGGCTGCCTGCTCACCGGCCTGGCCTACTCCCTGTTCACCGGTTTCGGTTTCGTCAAGCACGGCTGGGTGATCCTCAAGTGGGCGGTCACCGTCTCGGCCATAGCCTTCGGTACGGTCTGCCTCGGTCCCTGGGAGCGGGCCATGATGGATATCTCGGGCCGGCTCGGTGCCGGCGCCCTGAGCGACGCCGCGTACCTGCACAATGAGCGGATGAATTTCATATGGGGGCTGGTCCAGGTTGCGGTCCTGGCGGCCACGGTCTTTGTGTCCGTATTCAAGCCATGGAAAAACCTACTGAAAAAGAGCGCGTGATGCAGAGATTCCTTGAGGGTGCGGCACTTTGTTTCCTGGCGGTCCTGCTGGCCGTCCCGGCCTTTGCCCAGGGGGGGGAACGCCCGCCGTCCCCGGTGGTCACGGCCAAGGTGACCACCGGCGACATGGCCCCCGAGACCGAGTTCATCGGCACGGTCTATTTCACGGAAATTTCCAACGTGGCCGCCGAGGTCGAGGGCAAGGTCGTGTCCCTGGACGTGGTGGACGGCCAGCGCGTCAAGAAGGGCGATCCCCTGGTGACCCTGTCCTCGGACATCCTGGACAGCAGCATCGCCAACGCCCGGGCTCTCGTGGAACAGGCGAAGGCCAACTACGAGCTGGCCAAGCTCGAGAACGAGCGGACCACCAAGCTGTTCAAGAGCCGCACCGTGGCCGAGGGCGAATACGACTCCAAGAGGTTGACCGCCCTGTCCGCCGAAAAGCAGATGATCGCCGCCCGGGCGATCCTCAACCGGCTGCTCACCGAGCGCGGCAAGAAGACCATCCGCGCCCCGTACGACGGCGTGGTCCTGGAGCGCAAGGCCTTTCGCGGCGACTGGATTTCGGTCGGCGCGACCGTGGCGGTCATGGCCGCGGACAGGGACTTCGACGTGGTCGTCAATGCCCCGCGCGAGGCCTTCGGCGTGGTCAAGCCCGGTCTGGAGGTGAGCGTCAGGGTCGCCGGCCGGGACGTGCCGGGCACGGTCTTCGCGGCCATCCCCAAGGGTGACGTGGCCACCCGGACCTTCCCGGTCAAGATCCGCGTGCACAACGACGGCTTCCTGGCCGAGGGCATGGAGGCCAGGGTGGTCCTGCCCAAGGGCTTGGGCGGTATGACCATGATCGTGCCCCGCGATGCGATCATCTCCTCTCGCGGCCAGACCGTGGTCTGGGCCGTGGTCGACGGCAAGGCGCAGCCCATGCCCGTGTTCGTGGTCGGCTATCGGGGCATGGAGGCCGGGGTCAAGTCCAAGACCCTCAAGGAGGGCATGGACGTGGTCGTCAAGGGCAACGAGCGGCTCCAGCCGCAGCAGCCCGTGGCCGCCCAACCCATGAAAGGACAGTAGGGGGGGCCAATGGATATCGTCGGAACCGCCATCCGCAAGCCCGTCGCCGTCCTGGTGGGCGTTATCCTCGTGGTCATGTTCGGCACGGTGGCCCTGCTCGGCCTGCCGTACCAGCTCTCGCCCAACGTGACCGAGCCGGTCATCACCGTGACCACCACCTGGACCGGGGCCACGCCCTACGAGATGGAGCGGGACGTGGCCGAGGAGCAGGAAAAGGTGCTCAAGGGCATCCCCGCCCTGACCCAGATGGAGAGCGCCAACTATAACGCCCGGACCGAGCTGACCCTCAAGTTCGAGATCGGCACCGAGATCGACAGCGCGCTGTTGCGCGTGTCCAACAAGCTTGACGAGGTCCCGGAATACCCCGACGGCGTGGACCGGCCGATCATCTCGGCCACCGGCGCGTCCACCTCCCCGGTCATCTGGCTGGTCCTCGAGACCCTGCCCGGCAACGACAGGGACGTGACCACCTACCGGACGTTTTTCGAGAACGACATCCGCCAGTACATCGAGCGCGTGGAGGGCGTGGCCGAATTGTTCATCGGCGGCGGCCGCGAGGACGAGATGGACATCATCATCGATCCCGTGAAGCTGGCCTCCTACAACCTGACCGCCACCGAACTGATCCGTGTGCTCGAGAGCGAGAACGTGTCCGTGTCCGCGGGCACGCTGGGCGTGGGGCGCCGCGACTACCGCATCCGCACCCCGGCCGATTTCAAGACCCCGGAGGACATCGAGTCCGTGGTCATCTCCTCGTCCGGCCAGTACCGCGTCACCCTGGGCGACGTGGCCACGGTGGCGCGCGGCAACGAGAAGCCCACGGTGGCCATGCGCTATAACGGCAAGACCGGCATGGTCGTGGGCGTGCGGCCCGAGCCGGGGACCAACATCCTGACCATGACCGACCAGGTCCACCAGGTCGTCATGGACCTCAACGACGGGCCCCTTGCCCAGCAGGGCGTGCGCTTCAACTGGGTCTACGACCAGCGTCCGTACATCAACGGCGCCATCGACCTGGTCCAGCGCAACATCCTCATCGGCTCCGTCCTGGCCGTCGTGGTCCTGTTCGTCTTTCTCCAATCCTTCAGCTCGACCATCATCGTGGCCGTCAGCATCCCGGTGTCCATCGTGGGCGCGTTCATCATGTTCGCGGCCGCCGGTCGGTCCCTGAACATCGTCTCCATGGCGGGCATCTCGTTCGCCGTGGGCATGCTCGTGGACAACGCCATCGTGGTCCTTGAGAACGTGGACCGGCACCGGCAGATGGGCAAGCCGCCGTTCAAGGCCGCCTATGACGGGGCCAGCGAGGTCTGGGGCGCGGTCCTGGCCTCCACCCTGACCACCGTGGCCGTGTTCCTGCCCGTGGTCTTCATGGAGCAGGAGGCCGGGCAGTTGTTCAAGGACATCGCCATCGCCGTGACCTGCGCCATCGCCCTGTCCATGCTCGTGTCTGTCCTGGTCATCCCCATGCTGGCCAACCAGTTCTACCGCATCGCGGACAACAAGAAACAGCGTGCGGCCGCATCCGACGGGCCGCGCACCCCGGCCGGGCTGTCCCTGGCCAAGCGGGCGCTCCGGCCCCTGAACCGTCTGGGCGGGAAGCTGGCCGACTGGATCATCGGCCTGCTTTCCTGGGCCATCGACAACTGGAGGACACGGCTGATCACCGTCCTGGGGTTGACCGCCGTGTCCGTGCTCATGGTCGTCAGCATGTTCCCGAAGATGGAATACCTGCCCCAGGGCAACCGCAACCTGATCATCAACATCCTCATCCCGCCCCCGGGCCTGTCCTTCGAGGAGCGTGACGACATCGGCAAATATGTCTTCGACCAGGTCAGGCCGAGGTTCCACAAGGAAGAGAACGGCCAGCCCGGCGTGGAGGAGCTTTTCTACGTGTCCGCGCCGACCATCAACCTGTTCGGGGCCATCTCCACTCAGGAGCAGAACGCGGGTGCGCTCATCCCCATGTTCATGCGGATCATCAATTCCATTCCCGGCATGTTCGGCGTGTCGCTCCAGGCGTCGATCTTCGAGCAGGGCATCGGCGAGGGCCGCGTCATCAACGTGGACTTCTCGGGCGATGACCTGAACCAGCTCGTGGCCGCGGCAGGGACCATGTTCGGCATGACCATGCAGGCCATCCACGGCGCGCAGATCCGGCCCATCCCGTCGCTGGAGCTCCTCTATCCCGAGGTCCGGTTCCACCCCTACCGCGATCGGCTCAAGGCCGTCGGCCTGAGTTCCAACGACCTGGGTACGGCCATCGACGTGATCATGGACGGCCGCACCATCGGCGACTTCAAGGAGGAGGGCAAAAAGAAGATCGATCTGGTGCTCAAGGCCTCCGCAGAGGATGTGGCCACGCCCGAGGAGCTCTACTCGCAGCTCGTGGCCACCCCCAACGGTTGGGCCGTGCCGCTCTCCTCCCTGGCCGACATGGAGAACACCTACGGCGTGACCCAGATCCGCCACCTGGAGCGCAGGCGGACCATCACCTTGCAGGTCACCCCGCCCGTGGACATGCCGTTGCAGTCCGCCATGGAAGTCATCCAGCAGCAGCTCCTCCCCAAGGTGGAGCAATCCGGGCTCATGCACGGCGTGTCCGTGCGGCTGTCCGGTGCGGCCGACAAGCTGACCGTGACCCGCGACGCGCTCAAGTGGAACTTCATCCTGGCCATGCTCATCACTTATTTGCTCATGGCCGCCCTGTTCGAAAATTTCATCTACCCGTTGATCATCATGTTCACCGTGCCCCTGGCCGGCGCGGGCGGCTTCATGGGGCTCAGGCTCGAAAATCTGCTCATCGCCCCGCAACCGCTCGACATTCTGACCATGCTCGGGTTCGTCATCCTCATCGGCGTGGTCGTGAACAACGCCATCCTCATCGTCCACCAGTCGCTGAACAACGTGCGCGAACGGGCCATGGACTACAAGGAGGCCGTGCTCGACGCTACCCGAACGCGGTTGCGGCCCATCTACATGTCCGCGACCACTTCGGTCTTCGGCATGCTTCCCCTGGCCCTGGCCCCCGGCCCCGGATCGGAGCTCTATCGCGGCCTGGGCGCGGTGGTCCTGGGCGGCCTGGCCCTGTCCACGGTGTTCACCGTGTTCGTCATCCCGGCCCTGCTCATGTTCGTCATCCCCATGGAACAGGTGGGCAGCCGACGGGAAGAGGACTAGCCCCACCGACCGGAAAGCAAAACGGCCCGCCATGTTCGCCATGGCGGGCCGTTCGTTTTGCCGTTGTCCCGTTTTGCAGCTAGTCGTTCGTCCTGGTGGGATTGTCCAGGACCCGTTCCACCGCGTTGCGGATCTGGGAGCGCAACTCGTAGTCCGAGATGCGGTCCGAGAGCACGATGGACCCGGCCTGGGCATAGGCCGCCGGGAGCAGGTTCAGGGTCAGGGCGTAGATATCCTGTATGTCCAGGTCCTCGAAAATATAGTCTTCGTAATATTCCTCGATGATCTGCGGGACCAGTTCGGCCACGCGCCGCTCGTTGCGGTTTACGATCTTGGATACGTCCACCCCATTGATCTTCATGGTCTTTTTGAGCATCATCAGCCTTCCCCCCGGTGGTTGGCGGTTTCGTCAGGAGTTGCCGCATACTAACCTTGATCGCCGTTATTTGGCAATCGAATGGTACATTTCATGCTAAGAATATAGGGTGAGCGTCTGCGGCCATTCGTTACAACGCCTGCGCGGGAAGACATCATGGCAACGCAACCTATTGAACAGGCTGTACAAGGGTACACGTATCGACGTCCGGGGAAAGCCGCTTCGGACAGTGAATTTCCCCTGGGCCCGGAGCAGTCAAAAAACCGTCGGGAAGACGCGCCCTCGGGTTCGGTCCTGCGCGGCTATCTCCGCGACCTGCTTTCCGCCGCCTTTCCCGACGAGACCGCGCAACTGACCTTTGCCGACGTCGAGGTCCGCCACGGCGAACTGCTCGAAACCTGGAACGACGAGGTCAAGGACGACCTCGAATCCTTGGGCGCGGACACCGCTACGGTCTTCCGCCTGCTCTACGACCCGGCGGGCTCGGTCGCGGTCGCCGGCGAGCACCCGGACAAGGACATGATCAACGCCTACTTCACAGCCAACCCCGACCGGGTCCGGCAGCTCGGCCGGGCCCTCCAGTTCGGCAAGCTCGCCGCTGCGGCCCGAAACAACCTGTCCGAACGGGACATGACCCGCCCCCTGTCCACCGACGCCATGGCCTGGTGGTACTCCACCAACATGACCTCCCACTCGTTGTTCGCCCCCGGCGGCGTTGTGGTGGGAGCGGGTGCCGCCCCCTATAAAGGATTGGACATCAGAGTGTAGTGGGTGGGGGAGCATCTCCCCGCGTTGCCTACCTTTCTTGGAGCGATTCGGGTGCGCAGCACCCGACAGCGGCTCAGTCCCCCGCGCTCGGAATAGGCTTTGATTCGCCCCGTCCTGGGGCTCTCCCCTTCGGGGTATTGCGGAAAGACCGCAACGTCCAAATCCGATGTCCTGCGGATTTGTCGAGAGTGGGGCAGCTGTGCATTTTCTTTCGGCCGGGGCAACCGCAGCGTAGCCGTCTACGTGAGGATTGGCCCGGCCGGAAAAAATGTGCAGATGGCCCGCTCTCGGAAGCCGCCTCCCGTCGCGCCATGACTCGTTTCTAGGCGAAGTCCTTCAGATACTTCTCCAACCGGTTCATGCCTTCCTCGATGTTGGCCATGGAGGTGGCGTAGGAGAAGCGGATGTAGCCTTCAGCGCCCTGGCCGAAGTCGATGCCGGGCGTGACGGCGATGTGGGCCTTTTCGAGGATGTCGTAGGCCAGCGCCAGGGAGGAGCCGCCGAATTTTTCGGCGTAGGGGCGCATGTTGACGAGCACGTAGAACGCGCCGGTGGGTTCGTGCTTGACGGGCAGGCCCATGTTCTTGAGGCGGCCGAGCATGGAGATGCGGCGCTTGTTGTAGGTGGCCTTCATGCGTTCCACGTCCGGCCCGGCCTCCTTGAGCGCGGCCAAGCCGCCCCACTGGGCCATGGTATTGGCCGAGATGAAGAAGTTCTGGCAGAGGTTCTGGAGGGTGCGCATGAAGTTGGGCGGGGCGATGAGGTAGCCCAGCCGCCAGCCGGTCATGGCGTAGAGCTTGGAGAAGCCGTTGAACACGAAGGCGCGGTCCGTGTATTCGAGGATGGAGTGTTCCTTCCCCTCGTAGACCAGGCCGTGGTAGATCTCGTCGGATACGATCCACAGGTTGTGCTCCTCGGCGATCTCGGCGATGGCCTTGAGCCGTTCCTCGGAGAGCAGGGTGCCGGTGGGGTTGGCCGGGGAGTTGATCAGGATGGCCTTGATCCGGTCGTTCTCCTTGAGCGCCTTGCGGATGGCGGACACGCGGTACTGGAAGCCGTCGTCCTCGAAGACCGGGACCTTGACCGGCTCGGCCCCGGCAAAGGTGATGAAATTGTCGTAGCAGGCGTAGCACGGGTCCGAGGTGATGACCTTGTCGCCCTGCTCCAGGATGGTGGAGAAGAGCACGAGCATGGCCGGGCTGGTGCCCTGGGTGACGACCATGTTGTCCGGGGCGATGTCCACGCCGTAGCGCTTTGCGTAGTCCTCGCAAATGGCCTCGCGCAGTTCGCGGATGCCGAGCGAGTGGGTGTAGTGGGTCAGGTTGTCGTCGAGCGCCTTGCAGGCGGCCTTCTTGGCGCATTCGGGCGTGTCGAAGTCCGGTTCGCCCACGCACATGCGGATGACGGACTGACCGGCGCGCTCCATGGCCTCGGCCTTTTCGTTGATTTCCATGACCAGGAACGGGGTGATGCCGCAGCAACGATCGGATATGCTCATGACGTTTCTCGCAAAAAGAAAACCCCGCCCCTCGCCGGTGCAGCAAGAGGCGGGGAAAGTTGTTTACAGTGTCGTTGGTTACGCTACTTCGACGATTTCGATGTCGAACACCAAGGTCTGGCCGGACAGGGGATGGTTGCCGTCAAGGGTGACCAGTTCGTCGTCGAATTCGGTCACGCGGACGTAGGCGGGCTGGCCGTCCTCGGTGCGGATCTCCAGCATGATGCCCTCTTCCAGCTCCACGGTGGGCGGGAGCTGCTCGCGGCGGACCTGGAAGACCAGTTCCTCGCTGGGGGAGCCGTAGCCCTCCTCGGGCGGGATTTCCACGGTCACGGTGTCGCCAACGGACTTGCCGATGACGGCCTTCTCGAACCCGGCGATGACCATGCCTTCACCCAGTTTGAACTCCAGCGGCTCGCGGCCTTCGCTGGAATCAAACTGGCTGCCGTCCTCCTTGAGGGTGCCGGTGTAGTGTACCTTGACGGTGCTGCCATTCTGCGCAGTCATAGAATCTCCTGGATGGTTGTTTGGCCCGGTCGTGTCCGGGGGGATGGGGACATCCTAGCGCGTTTTCGCCTAGAAGTCGAAGTTGATGACCTTGCGGACCTCTTCCATGGTCTTCACGGCGTAGGAACGGGCCTTGGCGTTGCCGGCCTCCAGAATCTCCCGCACCCGCTCGTCGGTGCAGGCGGCGCGGCGTTCGTGCAGAGGCGTGAGGAACCGCTCCAGGGACTCCATGAGCAGCTTCTTGCAATCCACGCAGCCCCAGGACGCGTCCTTGCAGCCCTTGATGATCTCGGGAAGCCTTTCCGGGTCGGTCATGAGCCGGTGGTAGGGGAAGAGGTTGCAGACGTCCGGGTCGCCCGGATCGGATTTGCGCAGCCGGTTCTCGTCGGTCTTCATGCCGCGGACCTTGGGCATGATCTCGTCCAGCGGTTCGGAGAGCATGATGGAGTTGCCGTAGCTCTTGGACATCTTGCGTCCGTCCAGGCCGGGCAGGACCGGCTCCTCGGTGAGCATGTCCGCCGGTTCCGGGAACAGGTCGGTGTTGTTCAGGTGGTTGAAGCGGCGCGCGATCTCGCGGGTCAGTTCCAGGTGCGGCAACTGGTCCTTGCCCACGGGCACGGCCAGGGGCTTGTACATGAGGATGTCCACGGACATGAGCACCGGGTAGCCGAGGAAGCCGTGGGTGTTCAGGTCCTTCTGGGCGAGCTGTTCCTTCTGGTCCTTGTAGGTCGGGCAGCGTTCGAGCCAGCCGAGCGGGGTGTACATGGACAGGATCAGGTTGAGCTCGGCGTGCTCCTTGATCTGGGACTGCTGGAAGATGGAGCACTTTTCCGGGTCCAGTCCGGCGGCCACCCAGTCCTTGACCAGGCCGGGGACGAACCCCTTGATGCGGGTCGGGTCGGCGTATTCGCTGGTCAGGGCGTGCCAGTCGGCGACGAAGAAATAGCAGTCGTATTCCTCCTGGAGCTTCAGCCAGTTGGCGATGACGCCGAAGTAGTGACCGAGGTGCAGGGGGCCCGTGGGGCGCATGCCGGAGAGGATTCGTTGTTTTTCGCTCATGATGAAGTGGTCTGCGGTTAGAGGGTGAGAGGGTTAGAGGGGGACGCCCAGCAGGGAACCCAGGCCCTGGACCAGGGGGACGATCACCCGGCCGACGATGTCGAGCCCGGTGTAGCGTCCGAGCAGGATGATGGCGATGAGGATGATGAACCCGTAGCGGCTCATGGACATGTATCTGTAGGCGGCGCGCGGGGAAAGAAAGTACGCAAGGACGTTGCTGCCGTCCAGCGGCGGAATGGGCAGGAGATTGAAGGCGGCCAGGATGAGATTGACGAAGACCCCGTAGTAGGCCACGGCGTACAGGGCGTTGCGCGGGCTCAGGCCGAACAGGGCCATGAGGTGGAACGCCCCGGCAAACAGGGCGGCCAGGATGAAGTTGATGCCCGGCCCGGCCATGGCCGTGAACATCATGCCCTTGCGCGGGTTCTTGAAGTAGCGGGCGTTGACCGGCACGGGCCGTGCCCAGCCGAAATGGACGAAGAAGAAGGCCAGGGTGCCTATGGGGTCCAGGTGCTTGAGGGGGTTCAGGGTCAGCCGTCCGGCGGACTTGGCCGTGGGGTCGCCCAGCAGGTAGGCCACGTAGCCGTGGGCCACCTCGTGGAAGACCAGGGCGATGAGCAGGCCCGGCGCCAGGGTCAGGTAGACCTGGATGTCCTGTGCGGTGATGTTGAACATCAGGTGCGGCTATCATGCAACGGGGTTGGGCGGCAAGGTATTTCAACCCGCTGCCCCGCCCGGCCCGGCGGTTGTTACACGATCTCCGCGCGGGACAGCAGCTTGATGAACCGCTTGAGCATGTCCGGTTCCACCAGCCCCTTGTCGTCGGTCAGGGCCTTGAGGGCGTCGAACGGCTTGATGGCCCGCCTGTACGGGCGGTTGCGGGTCAGGTCGTCGTAGCGGTTGCACAGGGCGACCACGCGGGTGGGCAGGGGAATCTCATCGTTGGCCGCCTGGGTGGGGTAGCCCTTGCCGTCGATGCGTTCATGGTGGAACAGGATGCAGTTGGTGGCGCTGACCGGCAGGTCGAAGTTGGCGCAGACGCGTACCCCGATGAGCGGGTGCATGGCATAGGCCTGGTGCTGTGCCGGTCCCATGGTCTCGGGGTCGGCGTTGAGCAGGCTCTCCTCCATGCCGACCTGGCCTATGTCGTGGAGCAGGGCGCCCATGCCGCAGGCCAGGACGTCCTCGTCCTCGAACCGGTACTCCAGCATCAGGTTCACGGCGTAGACCATGGTGGAGATGCCGTGGTGGTAGGTCCCGTACCCCTTGCCGATGAACCGGGTCAGTTTCTTGAGCGGCGCCGGGGACTTGAGGAAGGAGGTGCTGCTGCGGACGAGCTCCTGGAAGCGAATGTAGCGCTTCTTGAAGGCCGGGCCGGGTAGGTTGGTCTCGAACAGCTCCTTGGACAGGGCGGAGGCCGCGTTGGTCCAGGCCTGGGCGCGTTCGGCCAGGGAGATGGACTCGTCCTCGAGCAGTTCGATGAGGTTGGCCTGGATATAGCTATGGTAGAGCTTGCGGGCGCGCTTGTCCACGTAGATGGTCACGATGCCCGCCAGGGCCAGCTCCTTGCGCTTGGCCTTGGTCAGCATCCGGCCGCTGGCGTTGAACAGGACATAGCTGTCGTCGTGGCGCAGGAAGATGTCGAAGGGCACCTTGAAATCCGGCCTCAGGATGAGCGGCGATATGGGGAAATATTCTGCCTTGGTCAGTTGCGCCATGGGGGACTTCCGATTTTTCCGGGGTTCTTTGGACCGGCCATCCACTACCGGAATCATTCCAGGTATCCATGAAACTTGTCGGTTGTCAATGATAGCCGGATGTCCTTTCGGGAGCCCGGAAAGCAGGACGCCCTCCACGCTGGGAGGGCGTCCGTTTCGGGAGTGAGTGGGTAGGAGAAAAGTTAGGCGCCGGCCTTGTTCAGGGCCATCCTGACCTTGTCCTTCAACTCGGTCAGATCCACGGACTTGACCACGTAGTAGTCGGCCGCAATGGACTTGAGATCATGCTGAAAGGAGTCGTAGGCCGTCGAGAGAATGACCGGGATCTGCTGATCCTTGGTGCGGATTTCCTGCAACAGGTCGAGCCCCGAGCGGTTGACGCCGAGCTTGATATCCAGAATGACTATGGTCGGATTTTCCCTGGCGATGACGTCGAGGATGTCCTCTTCCCCGTCGGAGGTGGCGACGACGTAATCGTCGGCTTCCAGCTCTTCCCGGTAGAGCATGCGGATGTGTTTTTCATCGTCCACTACGAGAATTTTGGGTTGGCTCATGGCTTCCTCCTTGGAATTAGCCCTTAATACGAGCATAGGCGATATAGCACTTTAGGGTCAACAGCGGTTTTGAAATTAATGGCATATTCTCTCATTTTCCCTCTCCGTTCCGGGCAGCGGGCCGGGCGGAACTTGAACTCGTTCGCCAATCTGCGTACTGTCCGCCGCAGCCGTTGGCCCTCAAAATGGCCTGCGGCAAAGGAGATACCGAATGATCATTGTCAATCTGGAACCGGACGGAAAGCGCATCGAACTGAACGACACGCGCTCGGTGCTGGCCGTGCTGAACAAATTGCGGCTCCGTCCCACCATGGCCATCGTCGTCCGCGACGGCGAACTGCTCACCGCGGACCGCATGCTCGCCAACGGCGACGAACTGATGGTCCGCAAAGTCACCTCGGCCGGCTGAGGGGGATATCCATATGAAATGCACCCGCTGCCGCAAGACGGCCCACGTGGCCCTGCCGAGCCACCATTCCGGGTTCTGCGCCGACTGCTACCCGCTCTTCTTCACCCGGCAGGTGGAGACGGCCATCCGCCGGGAGAAGATGTTCACCCATGACGACCGGGTCCTGGTGGCCCTGTCCGGGGGCAAGGACTCCCTGGCGTTGATGCTTGAACTCAAATTGCAGGGGTACGACGTGACCGGCCTGCACATCGACCTGGGCATCCCGAACTCGTCGGACAAGGCCCGAAGGAAGGTCGAGAACTTCTGCGAAAAGAACGAACTGCCCCTGCGCGTCTTCGAGATGGCCGCCTGGGGCCTGCCCATTCCGGACGTCAAGGAGCATGTCAAGCGCCCGGTCTGCGCCGTGTGCGGCAAGATGAAGCGCCACCACTTCAACCGCATCGCGGTGGAGGAGGGATTCGACGTCCTGGCCACCGGCCACAACCTCGATGACGAGGTGGCCCGGCTGTTCGCCAACACCCTGCGCTGGGACACGGCCTACCTGTCCGACCAGGGCCCGGTCCTGCCCGCGTCGGAGGGGTTCGTGCGCAAGGTCAAGCCCCTGTTCCGTTTAAGCGAGTTCGAGACCGCCAACTACGCCTTCCTCAAGGGCATCGAGATCCACTCCGATCCCTGCCCGTATGCGGGCGGGGCCAGCTTCACCGGCCACAAGGAGCTGTGGGGCGAGCTGGAACACCGCAGCCCCGGCCAGAAATTCCAATTCTACCAGTCCTTTCTCAAGAAGGGCAAACCGGCTTTCGCCCAGGTGGAGAAAGAGACCGGGGCGGAACTGAAACCGTGCACCGAGTGCGGCTCGCCCACCAGCGCCGAGGTCTGCTCGGTCTGCCGCATCAGGGCGGCGGTGCGCGAGAGCAAGGCCCAGGCGGAGTAGCCCGTGGCCGGACCTCGAATCTCCGTGACCATGCCCTGCTATAATTGCGGGGCCACCGTGGCCGGAGCGCTCGATTCGCTCCTGGCCCAGGAGGGCGCAGATTTCGAGGTGGTGGCCGTGGACGACGGATCGACCGACGAAACCGCGTCCGTCCTGGCCGAATATGCGTGCCGGGACGGGCGCGTCCGCACCTTCTCCATTTCCCATGGCGGGGTCATCCGGGCGGCCAACGCGGCCATCGAAGCCTCGCGTGGGCAATACATCGCCCGCATGGACGCCGACGACGAGGCGCTGCCGGGCAGGCTCGCGGCCCAGGCCGGGCTGCTCGACGACCACCCGGACGTCGGCCTGGTCGGCTGCCGCGTCCGCTTCGGCGGCTGCCGCCGGAAATGCCGTGGGTATGCCCGCTACGTGGACTGGACCAACACGCTCCTGGACCACGAGGCCATCAGCCTGAACCGGTTCGTGGAGTTCCCAGTGCCCAACCCGTCCATCATGTTCCGGCGCGACTGCCTGGAAAAGCACGGTCCGTACCGCGAGGGCGACTTCCCCGAGGACTACGACCTGCTCCTGCGCTGGCTGGAGGGCGGGGTCAGGATGCTCAAGGCGGACGCCGAGCTGCTGGTCTGGAACGATCCGCCGGACCGGTTGTCGCGCACCCACCCGCGCTACGACGTGGACGCCTTCTATCGCGTCAAGACCGAGTACCTGGCCCGCTGGCTTGCGCGCAACAACCCGCACCACCCGGTGGTCCACATCCTCGGTTCGGGGCGGACCACCCGCAAGCGGGCCGACCTGCTTCTCGGGCACGGCATCAAGTTTGCGGCCTACTACGACGTGGACCCGAACAAGATCGGCCACGTGGTCCACGGCCTGCCGGTCCGCGACCGCGCCGAAGCTCCGAGGCCGGGCGAGGGGTTCTGCATCCCGTACGTGGCCAGCCGGGGCGCGCGCGAGGAGATCGCCGCGTTCCTCGAAGGGCGCGGCGGCCGGCTTGGGCGCGACTACATTCCGGCCGCCTGATTTTTCTCTCGGCCTAGCCATTCCTCCCGGAATCTGGCACGGTTCGCTCAAGACAAGGAGCGTTCATGAACTTCGTATCCACCCCGGATTGCGCCCCCCCGGCGGGGCATTATTCACAGGGCGTCGTGCACGGCGGCCTGGTCTGGGTCTCGGGCATGCTCGCCGTGGACCCGGCCACGGGAGAGCGCAGGCTCGGGTCCGTCGAGGAACAGACCCGGCAGGCGCTTGCCAACGTGGAAGCGGTCCTGCGCGCCGCCGGTTCGAGCCGCGACCGGGTGCTCAAGTGTACCTGCTATATCGCCGACATCGAACTGTGGGGCCGGGTCAACGCGGTCTACGCCGAGTTTTTCGGTGCCCACAAGCCTGCCCGCGCCGTGGTTCCGACCCGTGAGCTGCACTACGGCTTCCTGGTGGAGATCGAGTGCGTGGCCGCCGTGAACGAGGCCGAAGGGGAGGGCGCATGACCCGGTTCGTCTGCCGCGACTGCGGTCTGGATTTCGACGTCATGGTCCCGCGCTGGCGCTGCGACTGCGGCGGGCTGCTGGACCTGGACTTCACTCCGAGCCTCGACCCGGCCGAGGTGGCCGGGCGGCCCGCCACCCTGTGGCGCTACCGCGAGGCCCTGCCCGTGCCCGAGGGCGCGGAACTGACCCTGGGCGAGGGGTTCACCCCCATGGTCGAGGTGGAACTGGGCGGCCGGCCGGTGCTGGTCAAGCAGGAGCAGCTCTTCCCCACCGGCTCGTACAAGGACCGGGGCGCGGCGGTCATGATGGCCATGGCCGCGCATATGGGCGTGACCGACGTGGTCGAGGACTCGTCCGGCAACGCGGGCTGCGCCGTGTCGGCCTTTGCGGCCAAGGCGGGCATCCGTTGCAGGATTTTCGTGCCCGCCGACAACTCGCCGGGCAAGCTCGGCCAGATCGAACTCTACGGGGCCGAGCTCGAACCCGTGCCCGGCTCGCGCGAGGACACGGCCGCGGCGTGCATGGCCGCGGCGCGGGACCGCTACTACGCCAGCCACGTGTACAATCCGTTCTTCTTCCACGGCACCAAGACCTTCGCCTACGAGGTGGCCGAGCAGCTCGGCTGGAAGGGGCCCGACACCGTGGTCCTGCCCGCGGGCAACGGCACCCTGCTTCTCGGGGCCCACATCGGCTTCACCGAACTCAGGGACATGGGGCTCGTCGAGCGCGTGCCCCGGCTGGTGGCCGTGCAGTCCGCCCGGTGCGCGCCGCTGTGCGCGGCCTTTGCCGCGGGCGAGGACGCCGTGACCGCCGCCGTGTCCGAACCGACCCTGGCCGAGGGCATCGCCATCGGGCTGCCCATGCGCGGCACCCAGATGCTTGAGGCCGTGCGCAACACCGGCGGGACCTGCCTGGCCGTGTCCGAGGAGGCCATCCTGGCCGCCTTCCGGGACGCGGGCCGCAAGGGGTTCTGCATCGAGCCGACTTCGGCGGCCGTGGCGGCAGGGGCCGCCGAGTACGCCAGGTCCGCCGCGCCGGGCGAGGTTATCGTGACCATGTTCACGGGCCACGGACTCAAGGTGGGCGACAAACTGCACAAGCTGGTCAGCGACTGACCGGGAGGACGCATCCCATGGCCGACATCGACGCTCCGACGACGCATATCCCCAAGCCCCGCAACCCGTGGCTGGCCCTGATCTTCTCCCTGGTGGCCGTGGGCTTGGGCCAGGTCTACAACGGCCAGTGGAAAAAGGGCGTGGGCCTCTACCTGACCGAACTGCTCGTGGCCCTGTTCATGATCCTGTTCTGGGCCGATTTCGCGGCCATGCTCCTCTGTGTGTCCATCCTGCTCGGCTACAACCTGTTTGTGGCCGGGGAGGCCTTTGTCACGGCGCGTAAATCCTCGGGATACACGCTCAAGCCGTGCAACCGGTGGTGGGTCTACCTCATCTGCCTGGCCGTCAGCCTCGGTTCGGGCGCGGCCTACGAGCGGGTGGTCAAGGGCTGGTTCTTCAGGGCCTACAAGGTGCCGTCGGCCTCCATGCTCCCGACCATCCGGGTGGGCGACCATTTCATGGTCGAGGTCCTGGAGCCGGGGGACGCACTGAAACGCGGCGAGATCGTCATCTTTTCCACGCCCGAGACTCGGCGGCGCGATTTCGTCAAGCGGATCGTCGGCTTGCCCGGCGAAACCGTGGAGATCAGGGCGCGGCAGGTGTTCATCGACGGCGCGCCCCTGGACGAGCCCTACGTGCGCCATTCCAAGGCGGGCATCCGGCCGGTGCGCGACGCCTGCGGGCCGGTCACCCTGGGGCCGGACGAATATTTTCTCATGGGCGACAACCGCGAGGACAGCTTCGATTCGCGCTGGCTTGGGCCGGTGCCCAGGAAGAGGATAACCGGGAGGGCCGGGTACATCTATTTCCCCGGCGACATGAACGCGCCCGACTGGACGGACAGGCTGGGATCGCCCCTGCGCTAGGCGGACGGCCTACCAGAACTCGCGGGCCGCGAACAGCCCGTCGGCCTGGTTGATCTTGAGCGGGCGGACTTCCTCGATGCCCAGGGCGTCCATGTAGCCCAGGACCAGGATGAGGTTGGTCAGGCGGCTCTCGGCGTATTCGCTCTTGAAGTCCTTGTCCGGCCTGCCGGTCCACTTTTTGAGGGCCTCGGCCACCTCGTCGCGGGTGTAGGTTTCCTTGCGCCCGCCCAGCACCTCGGGCACGGAGTAGTAGTGCACCCCGCCGATGCCGGCCACGGTCAGGCCCGGACGGGCGACCCGGTTGGCGATATACAGGGGCACGGTCATGGCCGCGTGGGCCTGAATGTAGGCCAGGGCCTGCTCCACTTCGTCCGGGCTGACCGGGTTGGGGCTGACCGTGGTGTTGATGTCCTTGCGCTGGATGGTCTGGATGACCACGTTCTTGAAGGCCACCGAGGCCATGGGGTCGATGTAGAAGAGCAGGCCGCCGTCCGGCTTGCGGATGGTCATCTGCATGGAGTTGCCGCCGATGTCCCAGACCAGGAGATCGTGGGCCTTGTCGCCCAGTTCCTGGCGCACGGCGTGGTAGCAGAGCATGGCCGCCTGTTGCTCGGAGATGACCCGCGAGGGGATGCCCGTCTCCTGGCGGATGCGCACGAAATACGCCCGTCCGTTCTGGGCCTTCTGGAAGATGCGGCCGCCCACGGCCGAGTATTCCAGGGCGTTCTTCTCCACGGCCACGGACTTGAGCCTTTCCAAGGTCTGGATCCCTTGGGCCATGATGTCCTTGCTCAGGTTGCCGTCATAGGAGCGGGCCAGGTCCTCGGCGAAGTCGACCTTTTCGGACAGGGTGGCCACGGGGTTGACGATGAGTCCGGTGGAGATGTCCACGTCCGCGATGATGCATTTGATGTTGGCGGCGCCGACGTCGAAGGCCGCGCGTCGGACCACGGTGGCGTCCTGCGCAAGAGACGGCGCAATCATGCAGAGGCACAGGATCACCCCGGCCAGCAGTGCCATGTTCAGTTTCGGACGCATATTTCCTCCCCCGTATAACCTCTCGCGCTCACTGGTGTAACGTATAGAAAAACGGGTGGCCCTGCAACGCCGAGACGCGACATGTCATTGTCTGGTGGAGCGATAGGTGGCCCGGTTGCGCTTGAGCTGGTAGCGGCGCACGGCCCGGTTGTGCTCCTCCAGGGTCCGGCTGAAATGATGCGAACCGTCGCCCTTGGCCACGAAGTAGAGGAAGTCGTGTTTCTCGGGATGTACCGCGGCCATGAGGGAGTCCAGGCCGGGCGAGCAGATCGGGCCGGGCGGCAGGCCGGGGTGGACGTAGGTGTTGTACGGGTTGTCCCGGTCCGTCAGGTCGCTCTTTTTAAGGTTCCCGTCGAAGTCCGGACCCAGGCCGTAAATGATGGTCGGGTCGCACTGGATGAGCATGTGCCTTTTCAGCCGGTTGCGGAAGACCCCGGCGATGCGCGCCCGCTCGGTTTCGTCGCCGGTCTCCTTCTCGACCAGCGAGGCCAGGATCACGGCCCGGTGCATATCTTCGGAGGGCGGGAGCCCCTCGGGCCAGACCTTGTGCGCGTTCTTGAAGAATTCGCGGATCATGATCTCGGCCATGTGTCGGGCCGGATGGTCCTTGGGCGGGGTGAGCAGGTAGGTCTCGGGGAAGAGGTAGCCCTCGGCGTCCCCGGCCTTGATGCCGAATTCGGCCAGCAGCGCGGGGTCGGCCGCGGCTTTGGCGAAGCCGTCCGCGTCGCCCAGGCCGGCCGCTTCGATGATCTTGGCCGTCTGCCACCAGGTCAGCCCCTCGCGCACGGAGACCCGGCGCATGACCCCTGAGGACGAGGTCAACTCGGTCAGGACGCGCTCCGGCACCCAGCCCGTGGACAGCCTGAACACGCCCGCGCGCACGGCCGAGCCCTTGCCCGTGCGCACGGCCAGCCGGTAGAAGCGGCGGGTGTCGGTGATCAGCCCCTCGCTCTTGAGGTTGGCGGCGATGGTGGTGAATATCTGGCCCGGCTCCACGCGGAACAGGACGTCGCGGCCGGGCGTCTCGGGCGGTGTGGACAGGAACTGCTCCTCCTGCCACGCTTTGTACCACTTGTAGCCGCCCGCGCCGAGCCCGGCGAGAACCGCCAGCAGGACCGAGGCAATCAGGAAGTAACGGAGTCGAGCCATGAGCGAAGGATGACGACTGCGGCCTGGCTGTCCAGGGCGGCCTTGCGTTTGGCGCCGTGGAGTCCGGCGTCGTTGAGTTCCTCTTCGGCCTGGGCCGAGGTCAGCCGCTCGTCCATGAGATGGACGGGCGCCTCGATCCTCCTCTCCAGGCTTTGCGCGAAATTGCGGGCCTGCCGGGTGGCCAGGGTGTCCTCGCCGTTCAAGGCGAGCGGCAGGCCGACCACCACGGCCTCGATGGCCTCATCATGAATGATTTCGGTCAGTTCGTCAAAGAGTGCCTGGCGCGTGGTCCGCTCGATGGTCTTCAGCGGCGAGACCAGGGTGCCGGTGCGGTCGCTGACGGCCAGCCCCACGCGCTTGAGCCCGAAATCGATGCCGAGCAGCCGCACTTAGGCCTCCTCAAGCGGGAGCTTGGTCCGGTAGCCCATGGCCTGGACGTCGGCGATGAGCGCGCCGGCCTCGTCCGTCACCCGGACCGAGTAGGTGGCCATGCGGCCTCCGGCGGACAACTCCGTGGCCGTGGCAGTGAGCCGCCCGCCGGTGGCGGGCTTGAGGTAGGCTATGGACAGGTTCACGGCCACGGCGACGTTGCCGTGCGCGTTGGCGGCCGCGCCGAAGGCGGTCTCGGCCAGGGCATAGATGGCCCCCGCGTTGACCGTGCCGAAGGGGTTCATGTGCTCGTCGCGCACGTCCATGCGGCAGGTGGCCGCGCCGGGGGCGACCTCCACGATATCCACCCCGACGAGGGCGCCGAAGCGGTTTCTTTGGCCGAGCAGTTCCTTCACGCCGTCGCAGTCCATGGTTTCCTCCGTGGGTTGGTTCGGGGCCCAGGAAAGCACGGCGGCGCGTCCCGGGTCAACAGGGCGTTCCGGAAAGGGACCTAGGCCCCCTTGCGCTCCACTGTGGCGAGGAGGTGTTTGAGTTCCTTCTCCCATTTGGGCCCGCCCACGCATTCGGCCAGGTACTCCACGGCGTGCAGGACCCGGTTGGGCCGCTTCATCTGGAGCATGGACCGCTTGATGCCGATCTTGCAGGACGGGCAGCCGACCACGATGGGGCGGCTGCGGTCGAAGCCGAGGTCCTCGCGCAACTGTTCCTGCTTGCGCTCGCGCAGCAGGTTGTAGATGGCCGGGCTGGTCATGGCCCCCAGGCCGGACTCGCCGCAGCAGCCGGGGGAGAGATCCACGTCGGTGCCGGTCAGCTTCGCCAGGGCGGCGCGGTACATCTCCGGGGCCTTGAGCTTGGGTACGTCGGTCCACTCCATGTGGCAGGCCGCATGGTACAGGACCGGTTCGGTCTGGCGCACGGCGGGCAGCCGCTCCATGAGGAACTGGACAACGTCCATGTGCTTGAGCGGGTCGGCCAGCTCCGAGGAGAAGTCGTAGGTCTCCAGCGACTCGCGGCAGGTGCCGCAGGCCGTGAGCAGGGTGGTCGCCTTCAGGCCCGCCTTGCCGGTCTTGACCAGCAGGTCCAGGAATTCCTGAACGTTGCGGTGCCGGTTGGTCTTGTAGGCCTCTTCGCAGCCCGAGGCGAGCAGGGGATAGCCGCAGCACATATGGTGGTCGGGCAGGACCACGTTCACCCCGCTCTTGAGCAGCAGGTAGACCGAGGCCAAACCGATGGACCGGGAGAAGAGCGAGGCCCCGCAGCCCGGGAAATAGAGCACGGTCTGGTCACGGTCCGCGCCGGGGTTCTTGAAGACCGACCCCGCTTCGAGATGCAGCTTCTCGGCCAGGTTGCGGTAGTCCATGCCCGGCGTGTGGTGCTTGACCACGGGCGACTGGATTTTCGACAGCCAGCGGGCCGGGACCATGCCGAGCGTCTTGTCCTGGATGGACTGGCCAACCGACAGGGCCTTGGCCACCACGGGCAGGGTCTGGGCCGGGTTCTTGGCCAGGTTGCGCAGCACGATCTGCTTGAGCGGATGGCCGGACTTGCCCTTGGAGTCGAGGAACGAGCGCATGGACAGAGCGGCTCCGGCCGAGTCTATCTTGACCGGGCAGGCGGCCTGGCACTTGCCGCAGGCCGTGCAGTGGTCCATGAGGTCGCGCAGCTCCTTCATCAGCTTGTGGGCGGGTTCGCCGGTCTGGATCTGCGAATAATAGATGCCCTCGATGAGCGCGCCGAGCGCGATGTTCTTGTTGCGCGGGTGGTACATCAGCCCGCGCGCGGGCTGGTACATGGGGCAGACCTGCTTGCACTTGCCGCAGCGGGTGCAGGTCTGGATGTTTTTGAGGAGCCCCATGAGGGCTTCCTTGTCCTTGAGCGCCGTATCGTCCAGGTCGTGGATGAGCCGGTTGAAGGAGAAGGTGAAGGGCGTGCTCGGCAGGACCTTGGCGGTCAGCTTGCCGGGGTTGAACACCCCGTTCGGGTCCACCAGCTTGCGGTACTCGCCGAGCGCCTTGATCTTTTCGTCGCTCAAAAAGCCGATCTTGGTGATGCCGATGCCGTGCTCGCCGGACACCTGGCCGCCCATCTCCAGCACCTTGCTCATGACCGTGTCCGCGGCCTCGTGGGCGGCGGCCAGCATCTCGGCGTCGTTGGAGTTGACCGGCAGGTTTACGTGGCAGTTGCCGTCGCCCGCGTGCATGTGGTTGGCGATGACGATGCGCTTGAGTTGCAGCTCCTGCCACAGCGCCTTGATCTCGCGGTCGAGCTTCGGGTAGGTGTCGCGCAGCTTGAGGAACAGGAACCGGCACTGGGCCTCCTGTTCCACGTCCGAGAAGTCGTTGGAGGTGATCTCGCGGTCTAGGATGGCCCGGATGCGCTCGCGCGCCTCCTTGATGTCCTTGTCGTCCGGGTTGACGCCCTCCAGGTCCTCGACCTTGTCCAGGGAGGCCGCGTAGATGTTGGCCAGGTAGACGAGGTTCAGGTCCTCGAGGAATTCCGAGAACTGCGGGATGACCTCCATGGGGATGACCACGTCCTCGTTGATCTTGAATCCCGAGGTGCGCCGGGCGATGGCCGACAGCTTGTGGCGGTCCTCCCAGAAAACTTCGGCCTCGCGCTCGTCACGGGCCGCGAAGACGTCCACGCCGTCATAGGGCTGGGCCAGGGCGAGCACGGTCTGGCAGGCCGCGTCCAGGGCCGCCTTGTCGTCCGAGTCGAGCTGCATGATGATGACCGAGATGGGGTCGCCCTCGTACTGGGTGGACTTGGTCTGGTATTCGATGGCCTGGACGTACTTGGGCCCGAACTCCTCAAGGGCCGAAATCTTGACCAGGTCACCCTCCTCGCGGATGGTGTCGCGCATCCTGACCACGTCCTTGATGACCAGCATGGCGTTGCCCATGGACCGGCCGAAGAACTCCAGGCAGAGCACGCGGGAGTGGGCCAGGGTGGGGTAGCAGACGAAGGTGGCCGTGGTGATGATCCCGTCCGTGCCTTCCTTCTGTACGCCGGGCAGTCCACCCAGGTATTTGTTGGACACGTCCTTGCCCAGGCCGGGGCCCCGGATCTCGTCGCCGTTCAGCGTCACGGTGTCCAGGAGCTTGCCGCGCTCATCGAGGACTTCGAACACGGCCACGTCCATGGGGTAGATCTTGTGGCGCGGGTGGTCCTTGCGCCGGACCTCGATGAGCGAGCCGTCGGGTCGGACCATGCGGTAGCTCAGGATGTTGTCGATGGTCGTGCCGTATTCGAAGGCGAACGGTCCGCCCGCGTTTTCCGAAATGTTGCCGCCCAGCGACGAGCCCGCCTTGGAGGCCGGGTCCACGGTGAAGAGCAGCCCCTTCTTGGCCGCGGCTTGGATGGCGTTCAGGGTGATCACCCCGGACTGGGCGGTCATGGTTCGCTCGGCCGGGTCGATGTCGAGAATCTTCTTGAAGCGGGAGAGCGAGAGGATCACGCAGCGCGCCTCGGCCGGGATGGCCCCGCCGGTCGCGCCCGTGCCGCCGCCGCGCGGGATGACCCCGAAGCGCATCTCGTTGGCCAGCCGGACGATGCCCTGGATTTGGGCCTCGTTCTCGGGGAAGAGCACGAGCATGGGCAGTTCCATGCGCAGGTCGGTGGCGTCCGTGGCCGACTCGATGCGCGCGTGCGGCTCATGGCCGATGGCGTCCTCGGGCATGAACTTCTTGAGCCGGGAGACGATGTCGTCGCGGAAGGCCAGCTCGTTTTCGTGGCGCTCCCAGAACAGTTCGATGCCCTTGGTCAGGATGGTGGCGAACTCGCGGTCCAGCATGGGCCGGGACATGTTCAGCCGCCGTTCCACGGCGGTCTTGACCAGTTCGGGGTCGATGAACGGGTTGTAGCGCACCAGGAAGAGCTCGGCGGCCAGGTTCGAGGCGAGTTTCTTGACCTTTTCGGGCCAGTGCTGAAACTGCTCCATGTCCACCACCCCGAAGGCGCGGGTGATGAGCTGTTCGTCCGAAATCGATATATGGGGTCCAAGCTGGGCCATGTCTTATTACTCCATGGGTGGTCGGTGAAGGGAGAGGAGTAAGACCTTTTTTGATGGATGGCAAGTGCTGCGGATCGCCCACTCCGCAGGGCGTGGCAAGGGTGGCGGCCGTTTTTTCCGCCGGAACGCGGCGGCGGAGTCCTCCCTATCGTGCTCGGGGGTGAAAATGGCCGGGCCGAGACCCTCCGCCCCCGTCCGTCTTGCCTTTCCGCTCCGCCCGTTATACTGATCGAAAACATTTTTTATGGTATGGGGCAGACTTTTCTTTTTCGTCACAATCACTGAAGGGTAGAGACTATGAGCAAGCCGAATTTTGCGCCTTTGAAACTGTTCATCACCGGACCGACCTACATCCGGCAGGATGTCAAGGAGGCGGCCCTGCTGCCCGAGTTCGGGCATCGCGATGCGGAGAACGACCTGCGTTTCGCGCCTATCCGCGAGAACCTGCGCAAGCTCGCCGGGTGCGGCGACGACTATGAGCCGATCCTGTGCCTGGGGTCCGGTTCCACGGCCATGGAGGCCTCGGTCCGCTCCCTGGTGGCCGACGGCGAGACCATCCTGAACGTGTCCGTGGGCGCGTTCGGCGACCTTTACTACAACCTGGCCGCGTCCAACGGCAAAAAGTGCGAGAACCTCAAGTTCGACTACGGCAAGCCCATCGACCTGAACGTGCTTGAGGACAAGCTGAAGGAGCTCAGGCCCGAGGTGGTCTCCTTCACCCACAATGAGACCTCCACCGGCGTGGTCAACGACATGAAGACCGTGTGCGGGCTCATCCGCAAGTACGGGGCCATGCCCCTGGTGGACGGCGTGTCCATCTACGGCGGCGCTCCGTTGGACCTGTCCGAGTCCGGGGCCGCCATGTACTCCACGGCCACCCAGAAGTCGCTCGGCCTGCCCGCCGGGTTCGGCATCGGCTTCGTCTCCGGGGAGGCCGAGGAGAAGGCCGAGAGGGTGACCAACAAGGGCCACCACCACGACATCACCAAGCACCTGGGCCGGGCCCGCAAGAACCAGACCCTGACCACCCCGAACACCTGCCTGGCCAACCAGATGTGGTACCAGCTCGACCGCATCGTCAATGACGAGGGCATCGGAAACCGGTTCGCCCGCCACGTAGAGATGCGCGGCCAGGTCGAGAAATGGGTCGCCGGGCTCGACGGGTTCGAGATGTTCGCCCCCGAGGGCTACCGTTCGCCCACCGTGTCCACCGTGCTCTGCCCCGCGGGCGTGACCTCGGCCCAGCTCAAGAAGGGCGTGAAAGAGGCCCTGCGCGACGAGGGCTACCTCATGGACCCGGGCTATGGGAAGCTGAACGCCGCCCTGGAGGGAGCAGGCCGCCGTCTGGTCTTCCGTGTGGGGCACATGGGCGACATCACGCCCGACATGCTCGCGGCGTACCTGGACAAGCTCGAAAAGGAGTTGAAGAAGTTGTAACCGTCTGACAACTCAAAGCATATGAAGGGGAGGAGAGTATGCGGATTCTTGCCAATGACGGCCTCGTGGAGGAGGCGCAGAAGTACTTGAAACAGCAGGGCTTCACCGTGGAGACCGAGAAGCGCGACGAGGACGACCTCGCAAGCGAGATCGGCTCCTTCGACGCCCTGCTCGTGCGGTCGGCCACCAAGGTCACCCGGGCTCTGCTCGAGGCCGGGGTGAAGGACGGAGGCAGGCTCAAGATCGTCGGCCGGGGCGGCGTGGGCACGGACAACATCGACCTGGAGGCGGCCAAGGAACTGGGCGTGATCGTCAAGTTCGCGCCCAACGGCAACACCAACGCCACGGCCGAGCACGCCCTGGGGCTGATGTTCGCCATTGCCCGCAAGGTGCCGTTCGCCCACCGCACCCTGATGGGCGGCACCTGGCACAAGAAGCGCTTCAAGGGCGTGGAGTTGTTCGGCAAGACGCTCGGCATCATCGGCTGCGGGCGCATCGGCCAGGCCCTGGCGGGCAAGGCCTCCGCCATCGGCATGAAGGTCATCGGCTACGACCTCTACCGGTCCATCGACGCGCCCCTGACCTATATGGACTCCATCCCGGAACTGCTCGGCAAGGCGGATTTCGTGTCCCTGCACTGCGGCGGCGCGGACCCGGTCATCAACGCCGAAGAGTTCGAGCAGATGAAGGACACCGCCTTCCTGATCAACGCCTCGCGCGGCAGGAACGTGTCCGAGGACGCCCTGTACCACGCGCTCAAGACCGGGCAGATAGCGGGCGCGGCGCTGGACTGCTACGAGACCGAGCCCAAGCGCGAGGGGCTGCCCTTCGTGAACAAGCTCCAGGAACTGGACAACATCGTCATGTCCGCGCATCTGGGCGCGTCCACCAACAACGCGGGCGTCCGCACCGGGATCGAAATCGCCGAGGTGGTCACCGGCTATCTCAAGCGCGGCGAGTACGGCAACTCCGTGAACGTGGGGGAGACCGTGGAAGAGGAAGGCGCCGACATCTACACCATCTTCATAACCCACGAGGACAAGCCCGGCATGTTCGGCAAGTTCGGCACCCTGATGGGCGAGATGGGCGTGAACATCCGCGAGAACAACTCCCGCAAGCTCGGCGAGCAGGTCCAGACCGTGTACATGGTCCACGCCAGACCCACCGAAGCCGTCCGCGAGGCCCTGGCTGCCATCGAGGGCGTGAACCGCGTCAGCATCTGATCGCCGACGCGCATCCGAAATCAAGCGGGCCGGGGATTTTCCCCGGCCCGTTTTTTGTGTCCGCACATTGTGTAACCGTATTGTGACATTAAAATAATGGATGTTGATGAGCCTATGCCGGATATATGGCAGATAGCAAAGCCATTGGCCAAGGGGGAGAATCGAATGTTTCATGCCTTGAAACTCAGGACCAAACTGCTGACCGGGTTCGGCATTGCCAGCCTGCTGCTGCTTGTCGTGGTCGGCCTCTACGAATATGCCAACACCGCCTCGGTGCGGGATTTCGCCAGCCTGCTCAATGAGCAGGTGGCGATCAGCGCACGCGCCCGGCAGGCCGAGATCGCCATGCTGCAATGCCGTCGCAACGAGAAGGATTTTCTTCTCAGGCTGGACAAGAAATACCTCTCGACCTTCGAGTCCAACCTGGGCCGCGTGAACGAGCAGGCGGCCGCCATCGTTCCCCTGGCCAAGGCCATCGGCGAGCCAGGGTTGGCGGCCCAGGCGCGGTCGGTGGAAGCCGCCGCCGCCGAGTACCGGGCCGCCTTTCTGGAGCTGGTCGCGGCCTGGGAGCGGCGCGGCCTGACACCGGATACGGGGCTCCAGGGCACCTTCCGGGACGTGGTCCACGCTGCCGAAGCCGCCTTCAAGCGGCATGAGGTTCAGGACCTGTACATCGACATGCTCTTCATGCGCCGCTGGGAAAAGGACTTCCACCGCACCGGTGCCGACCGCTACCTGAACCGGCTGCTCGACGCCATGGACCGTTTCGAGCACGACTTGGACCTGAAGAAAAAGAGCCCGCTGCTCGACGAAGCGGGCAAGGGGCTGGCGGCGTACCGTGCGGCCTTCGGTCGTTTCCGGGCCACCCGGGCCGACTCCGACTACCAGACCCTGCGCGAGGCCGCCGGGAATCTGGAGAAGCTCCTGGACTCGGTGTTTGTGCCGGACGTCGAAGGGCTTCTGCTGATGGTCCGGCGCGGCGAGAAGGACTACCTCCTGCGCGGACAGGAAAAGTACGTGCACAAGACCCACGCCAGCCTGGAGAAGCTGGTCGGCGCTTTCGAGCAATCCGGAGCTGACGAGCGGTACGTGAGCGAGGCCGAGGACATGATCAATTCGTATTCGGCCGCCTTCGACGCATTGGTGGCCGAGGACGCGCATATCAAAGAGGTCACCGAGCGCATGCGCACCGCCGTGCACGCCATCGAGCCCCTGGTGGAGAAGATTTCGAGCGAGGGCACCCGCCTGGCCGGGGAACGGGCCACCGCAGTGGAGGTGCGGGCCGCCTGGCTGGCCCGTGCAGCCATGATCATCGGCCTGGCGGCCATCATCCTGAGTCTGGTCTTCGCCGTGTTTATCGTGCGCAGCGTGCTCGGCCAGTTGGGCACCGACCCCATGGAGTTGGTGCGCATCACACGGCTCATCGCGGACGGCAAGCTCGGCGTCCGGTTTGAAGGGGGCCGGGACGGCCGTTCGGTATACGGGGCCATGCGCTCCATGGTCGAGAAGCTGGTGGGGGTGGTCAGCAACGTGTCCCAGGCGTCCTCCAACGTGACTTCCGGGGCCGCGGAACTGAACGCCACCGCCGAGGCCGTGGCCCACGGGGCCAACCAGCAGGCGGCCGGCGTGGAGGAGGTGTCGGCCAGCGTGGAGCAGATCGTGGTCTCCATCCGGCAGAACTCCGAGAACGCGGCCAAGACCGAGTCCATCTCGCGGCAGGCCAGCGGCGATGCCGAAGAAGGCGGCCGGGCCGTGGGCGAGACCCTGCAGGCCATGCGCGACATCGCGGAAAAAATCTCCGTCATCGAGGAGATAGCCCGGCAGACCAACCTGCTGGCTCTGAACGCGGCCATCGAGGCGGCCAGGGCCGGGGAGCAGGGCAAGGGGTTCGCCGTGGTCGCGGCCGAGGTGCGCAAGCTGGCCGAACGCAGCGGACAGGCCGCGGCCGAGATCAGCGAGCTGTCCACCAACTCCGTGGCCGTGGCCGAAAAGGCCGGGGATATGCTGGCCAAGATGGTCCCTGACATCCAGCGGACTTCGGAGCTGGTCCAGGAGATATCCGCGTCCAGCAGCGAGCAATCCGAGGGGGCGGCCCAGGTCAACAGCGGCATCCAGGGCCTTGACCAAGCCATCCAGCAGAACGCCTCGGCCTCGGAGGAACTGGCTTCCACAGCAGAGGAACTGTCCGCCCTGGCTCGGCAACTGCACCATACGATCGGCTTTTTCGATCTGAGCGGCGTGGGCGACGACGGTGGTTTCGAGCCGCCTCGCGGGCTGCCTTCCGGCACGGACTCCGGCCCCAATGACGACCTGGAACGGTTCTGATCACAGGACACAAAAAAGGCCCGGCATGCACCGGGCCTTTTTTCCGCCTATCGTCTGGACAGCAGCCAGATGACGTGGACCAGGCCGGGGAAATAGCCCAGCAGGGTCAGGAGCAGGTTGATCCAGAATTGCAGCCCCAGGCCGACCTTGAGAAAGGCGCCCAGCGGCGGGATGAGGATGGAGATGATGATGCGCAGGATTTCCATAGTGGCTCCTTGGTGCGTGGTTTGATGATGGATATTCTTACCGTTTTTTTGCGGTCCCGGGCAACGGCGGTCTATTCCGAACCGACGCCTGCCGCGATGTCCGGGGCGATGAGCCCGCCCAGGTGATCGTAGGGGAAGGTCACCACCTGTTCGCCCGCCGCGTAGGGGGCCACCTGGTACGGGCCGAAGAAGAAGGCCACGCCCTCGCTTGTCAGGACGAAGCGGCCGAAGTTGTCGGCCGTGGGCGTGAGTCCCGCGTCGAGCATGTCCGGCACGAGCATGCCGCCCAGCGAGCGGGACAAGACCTCTCGGCACAGGATTGAGACCTTGGCCAGGGCGGCCTCGCGGTCCGGGAACAGACGGTCCAGGGTGATCTCGCTGCCGTCGGCCATATCGAAGACCCAGGTCATGGGCCAGTTGTTGGGATGGGCCCCGCCGGTGTAGGCCATGACGTGCAGCTTGACCGAGACGAAGCGGTTGTCCTGCGCGGGCCAGACCGCATATCGGGTGAGCAGCTCATAGGGATGGGGAAACCGGCGCAGGTCGTGGTCCGGGTCGGTCATCTTGAATTCGCGGATGGCCCCGGACACGTAGTCGCGGAGCGCACGGGTGGGTTCGGCCCGGCAGAGCACCGGGTATTCGGCATCCACCTTGAAGCCGGGCGTCCGCTCCTCAACCGTTACCGAGCCCAGGACCGGCGGGGAGCAGGGCGGGGCGGCCCGGAGCGTTGACGGGCCGAGCAGCAGGAAAAGGGTGATCAGCAGCGTCAGTGTCCGGGGCATGGTCCCTCCTAGGGTTCGTTGAGCAGCCTGCGCACTCCCCACGCCGCCTGGCCCAGGGAGATGCACCCGTCGTTGGGCGGCAACTGGGTATGGACCAAGGGTAGCAGACCCGCGCCCTGGAGGGCCAGGGGCAATTCGCGGGCCAGAGTCAGGTTCTGCATGACCCCGCCGGACAGGGCCACGTGGTGGATATCCAGGAGCATGGAAAAGGAAAAGGCCATCTCGGTCAGGCCGTTGATCAGCCCCAGGTGGAAGCGCCGGGCGATCCTGCCCACGGGCACGCCGTTCTCCAGGTCCTCGAGCGCCGCCGCCACCATGGCCAGGGTGTCCAGGGCCACCGGGTCGTCGGACTTGAGCGGGCAGGGGTACGCCCCGGTTTCGTCCATGTCCTGGGCTTTTTCCAGGAGGATGGCCGCCTGCCCCTCGTAGGTGATGGCGTCGGTCAGTCCGCACAGGGCGGCCACACCGTCGAACAACCGTCCGCAGCTCGACGTCAGAGGCGCGTTGAGCCCCTTTTCGAGCATCTGCGGCAGGAAGCGGCTCTCCCCCTCGAAGCGGTCGAGCCACGGCCAGGCGTACTTGCCCGGTTCCTTGACGCCGAGCGCCCACAGGGCGGCCTGGGCAATGCGCCACGGCTCCCTGACCGCGGCCTCGCCGCCGGGCAGCCGGAAGCGCGAGAAATGGGCCAGCCGCTGGTGGTCGAGGGGTATCGGGTCCACCAGCAGGCACTCGCCGCCCCAGATGGTCCCGTCCTCGCCGTAGCCCGTGCCGTCCAGGGCCAGGCCGATGACCGGCCCGTCGAACCTGTTCTCGGCCAGGACCGCGTGGATATGCGCGTAGTGGTGTTGCAGCGCGGCCACGGGCACGCCCCGTTTCCGGCCCAGCTCCTCGGCCAGGGAAGAGGTCATGTAGTCCGGGTGCAGGTCGCGGACGATGAGCTCGGGCGTGACCTGCAGGATGTCTTCGAGGTGGGCGCGGATCTCGTTGTGAAACTCCAGCGTCTCCAGGTTGGACATGTTGCCGATGTGCTGGCTGGTGAAGGCCTGGTCGCCCTTGGTCAGGGTCAGGGTGCACTTGAGCTCCGGGCCCACGCCGAGCACGGTCGGGCCCTTGGCCGGGAGGAAGACCGGGGAGGGCACGAAGCCGCGCGCCCGGCGCATGAAGATCGGTTCGCCCGTATCCGGGTTGACCCGGACCACGGAATCGTCCGTACGGATGAGGATGTCCCGGTTGTGAAAGAGAAAGATGTCCGCGATGTCGGTCAGTCGTTCCAGGGCCTCGTCGTTGTCCAGGCAGATGGGCTCGGAGCTCATGTTGCCCGAGGTCATGACCAGGGCGGCCTCGGGGCCCTTGAGTTCGGCATAGTCGCTGAGCAGGATGTGGTGCAGCGGGGTGTAGGGCAGCATCAGCCCGACGAAATCCGTGTCCGGGGCCACGCTCCGGGCCAGCGGGAACGGGCGCTTCTTGGCCGCCAGGACGATGGGCCTGCGGATGCCGGTCAGCCATTCCTCTTCGGCCGGAGAGACCAGGGCCAGCCGCCGGGCCGTGCCCATGTCCGTGACCATCACGGCCAGGGGTTTGTCCGGGCGGTGCTTGCGCCGCCTGAGTTCGTCCACAACCTTGTTCGAGCCCGCATCGCAGACGAGGTGGAAGCCGCCGAGCCCCTTGACCGCCGCGATTCTGCCCGCGGCCAGTTCGACCGCCAGGCGGCGCAGGGACTCGTCGCCCTGGGCGATGACCAGGCCGTCGCGGTCGGTCATCCAGGTGCGCGGGCCGCAGCGCGGGCAGGCGTTGGGCTGGGCGTGGAAACGCCGGTCCAGCGGATCGGTGTACTCGGCCCCGCACTCCGGGCACAGGGTGAACTTGGCCATGGAGGTCTGGGGACGGTCGTAGGGAATGGACCGCGTGATGGTGTAGCGCGGCCCGCAGTTGGTGCAGTTGGTGAACGGATAGCGGTAGCGCCGGTTGTCCGGGTCGCGCATGTCGTCCAGGCAGTCCTGGCAGGTGGCCACGTCCGGGCTGATGAGCACGGAGTGTCCTTCGCCCCGGGTGGATTCCAGGATGATGAAGGCGTCCTCGCCGTCCACCGCGTCCAGTTCCTCGAAGTCCAGGGTGACGATGCGCGCCAGTGGCGGCAGTTTGCCGGTCAGATCCTCGGCGAACCCGTTGACCTGCCCGGCGTCGCCCTGCACCTCGATGAGCACTCCGGCCGAGGAATTGTTCACCGAGCCGGTGACGCCGTGGTCAAGGGCGATGCGGTAGACGAAGGGCCTGAAGCCCACTCCCTGCACTTGGCCGGTGATGGTGAAACGCTGGCGCATCCGCATGGTTGTCCATACCGTTCAAGCCCATTTTACGCAAGGGGAATCAATTTTTTGCAAGATGTTTCAACAGGCTGCGCATACGTCCCCGGATCAGCCGCATGGGCGCGAAGGATAGTTCGCGGGTCTCGGAGAGCATAAAACCAGTGGTGTCAAACCCTTCTAATGATTCCAGCGGATACGCCAGTCGGGCCGGATCCGCGCCGTCCATGCCACGGGTCCGGGCCTCCTCCCACAGGGGGACCTGCTCCGGGGCGAGCCCGAGCAGGGCGCAGGCCATGGTGTCCAGGGCCACGCCGTTGTTCGACGCGGCGAGCATGCCGAGCGGGAACGGCTCGCCCTTGATGGGCCCGTCGCGATGCATGGGCCGGACCGCGTCCATGAGATGTACCGCTTGGGGCAGTGCCCGGTACACGTCCATGATCATGGACCGGAAGACCGCGTGGCTGTGTCCCAGCCGGTGGTGGGCATAGGCCTTGCGAAACCCGACCACGCAGCCGAACAGGTTCTTGACCGCGCCGGACACGGTCATCTGGCAATGGACCTTGAGCTTGGGCAGGTTGAGGATGCGGTCCGCCTCCAGGGCGTCACGGGACAGGCCGATGGTCCCGCCCAGGGTCAGGTTGAGGGGCGCGGGCCGGGCCAGGCTTTCGGCCTTGAGGCCGAGGTCCGCGAGGGAGGCCGCAAGCCCCGAGGCGCCGGCTACGTAGGAGGCCGGGCCGAAGGCCGGGGAGTCGGCCACGGTGACCCGCGCGCCGTGGTCCAGGAGCCAGGCGCAGGCCGCCCGGACCACCAGCGGGTGGGTGGTGCAGTGGGCCGCGTTGCTGCCGTTGACCAGGTTCGGCTTGACCAGAACCCGGTCGCCCGGCGTGGGCGTGAATCCGATGGTCTCCAGGAGCCGGGCAACGGCCGGGCCGAGCCGTTCGGGCCGGTATTCCGGGACGTGGAGAATGGCGACGGTTTCAGGCATGCGGGTGAGCATAGGCCCGGTCCCGGACATTGACAAGTCGGGGCTTGCCAGCCGGGTCGGGAAAGGAGACAATAGCCGAATGAATCCACTCGTTTCTCTGAAAGACGTGTCCGTGACCCGAAACGGCAGGCGGCTGCTCGGGCCCGTGACCTGGCAACTGGCGCGCGGCCGCCACACCGCCGTGACCGGGCGCAACGGCTCGGGCAAGACCACCCTGCTGCGCTTGCTGCGCGGCGAGATCACCCCGGACATCGGCGGTGAGCGCGTCTACGATTTCGGCGAAGGTCCGCAGCGGACCGTGCTCGGCCTCAGGCAGCGCATCGGCCTGGTCTCGGCGGACATGCAGGACTTCTACTTTCTGCACACCCCGAGGGTGAAGGGCCGCGACGTGGTCCTGGCCGGGTTTTACGACACCCCCATCCTCTACGACCGGGCCGAGCCCGGGGAGGAGGCCGCAGCCGACACGGTCATCGACCGGCTGGACATCCGCGATCTGGCCGAGAGCGAGTTGCGCACACTTTCCACAGGCCAGGTGCGCAAGCTCCTGGTGGCCCGCGCCCTGGCCCCGGAGCCGGACATCCTGCTCCTGGACGAGGCCCTGGACGGGCTGGACGCGGCCTCGCGGGGCGAGGTGGTCGCACTGCTTGATCTGGCCGGGGAACGGACCACCCTGGTCTGCGCCGCACACCGGGCCGGAGACCTGCCCGACTGCGTACGCCATGCCCTGGCCCTGGGCCAGGGCGAGGTCCTGGCCGAAGGGGAGCGCGCACAGGCCGAACGAGCTCTGAGCGAGGCCGCCCCGGACGTGGTCGCCTGCGACCTGCCCTCCGTGCCCGCGCCCGAGTCCTTCGAATTCCTCCTGCGCATGACCGACGTGTCCGTGGTGGCCGACGGCAAGCGCATTCTCCACGATATCAACTGGGAGGTCCTGCCCGGCGAGAACTGGCTCGTGCTCGGCGAGAACGGGGCGGGCAAGTCCACGCTGCTCAAGCTGATCCTGAGCCACATCGCCCCTTATGCCGACGGCGAGCGGGGTACGGGCACGGTGGAGCGCTTCGGCGGCATGACCATGGACGAGGCCCGGCCGCTCATCGGCGTGGTCTCCCCGGATCTCCAGGCCGGGTACGCCCGCGAGTTGGGCTGGGAGGTGACCGCCGAGGAGACGGTCATGTCCGGGTTCCGCGGCTCGGTGGGCATGCTCGACGAGCCCACCAGCCGGGAGCGGCTCGGGGCCGAACAGTGGCTGGACATCGTCGGCCTGAACGGGCTGGGCGCGCGGCGGCTGCGGCACATGTCCTACGGCCAGCAGCGGAGGGTTTTTCTGGCACGGGCCATGGCGCCGGGGCCGCGGCTGCTTCTCCTGGACGAGCCGCTGTCCGGCCTGGACCCTGCCTCCAGGGCGTTAATGGTCGGTCTCATCGAGCGGCTGGCCGAGTCCGGAATCCCGCTGGTCATGGTCTCCCATTACGCCGAGGATCGCGTTCCCGCGGTCAACCGAATTATGGAACTTGCGGGCGGACGGCAACGGTTTTGCGGCGATCGGAGCGCGTTTGAAGCGGCCCGGTCAAAGGGCTGAAAGTGGAACCCTGCCATTTAATTCCGTTTAAATTTAAAAAAACCCCTTGACTTATTCTGTTTTTTAGAGAACTGTGCCCACTAGTGTGTCAGCGGGACCCTTAGGGGACGGTCTCATTTCCGGCCGACGCTGACTGGGGAAAGGAAACAGGTATATCGAGAAGCAGTGTGCGCATCGTGTACGCTGCTTCTCTTATTATTTCATCGATGCGAGAGCATCAAATTGCATTCACCAGGAGTGAATATTATGTCCAAGAATATCTATGTCGGCAATCTGCCCTGGTCCGCCACCGAAGACGAAGTCCGTGCTGCTTTCGAAGCTCACGGCCAGGTTTCCTCCGTCAAACTGATCGAAGACCGTGAGACCGGCCGCCCCCGTGGTTTCGGTTTCGTGGAAATGGACGACGACTCCGCCGCTCTGGACGCCATCGAGGCGCTGGACGGCAAGGACTTCGGCGGCCGTAACCTGAAGGTCAACGAGGCCAAGCCCCGTGTGGAGCGTCCCCGCTGGTAGTCGGCGCGCGCCATTAAAGGCAATCGATGCCCGTCTCTCTCGAGGGAGGGACGGGCTTTTTATTTTCCGGCGTCCGGCCGGTCACCCATAACCGGGAGTTGTTTTGGCCAAACCGAATTATAAATTCGCAAAGCGGCAGAAAGAGTTGGCGAAGAAAAAGAAGAAAGAAGAAAAACTGAAGCGCAAGCAATTGAAGAAGCAGGATGACTTTGATTCGGACGACGACGCGGATGCGGACGGCGACCGGGACGAGGCGTCCTGATTTCTTTGTCGGGCCGGGGCGGTTGGCGCATTGCCAAGACCCCGGCCAACGGGTAATATCAGGCAAATTCCATGCGTGAGCATGCGGAGGAAGCCATGCGACACAAGGGCGAAGTGACCTGGTTCAACGAACAGAAGGGGTTCGGTTTCATCACCGACGAGGACGGCAGTGACGTCTTCGTCCACTACACCGAGATCGTCCGCGACGGGTTCCAGACATTGGAGCCCGGCGAAAAGGTCACCTTCGGCCTGACCGACGAGGAGACCGGCCCCAAGGCCGTCGAGGTCCGCCCGGCCGACGAGGTCAAGACCGCTTCCCTGCTTTAATCCTGCCCCAGTCCCATGCCCGGCCGCATGATTTGGCCGGTCATGTCCGTCTCGTATCCGCCCTGGGCCTTGATCTTGGTCTGGACGGAGTTCCTGCCGATGATCTCTATCAGGGTCTTGATGCGCGGGTCGTCCATGTATTTGTCCGGGATGACCAGGTCGTAGCGCTCGTGGGCCAGGGGCGCGAAGTCCAGGCCCAGCGCCTTGGCCGCCGCATAGATGCCCAGCCCGCAGGAGGCCGCGCCGGTGAGCACGTTCACGGCCACGGCCATGTGGGTGAACTCCTCGTTTTCGTACCCGGCCACCGCGCGCGGGTCGATGCCCGCCTTTTTTAAATGATGGTCGAGCAGGATGCGCGTCCCGGCCCCGCGCTGGCGGTTGATGAAGGTCACGTCGTCGCGGGTCAGGTCGTTCACGCCCCGGATGGACAAGGGGTTGCCCTTGGCCACGATCAGCCCCTGGTGGCGGATGGCCAGGTTGACCACGGTGACCGGGATGCCCTTCAGGTAACGCTCGATGAACGGGAAGTTGAAGTCCCCGGTCTCGGGGTCGAACAGGTGCGCCCCGGCGAACAGGGCCGAGCCCGCCTTGAGCGCGGTCAGGCCGCCCATGGACCCGGCGTGGCTGGAGACCAGGCGCAGGGGGTCGGGCAGCCCCATCAATTCGTTGGCCAGCAGGTCCAGGGTGTTGTCGTGGCTGCCCACGTGGACCAGCACCCGGTCCAGATCGCTCTTGGGGACCAGCAACTCGGCTTTGACCGTCTCGCCCTGTTCCACGCCCTCCACATCCTCGGGGATGTAGGTCACGGCCTGGGCCTTGGTCATGGTCGAGATCATGCCCGCGCCCCGGGCCAGCGGCGCGCCCACGATGTTTTCGCCGATGCGTCCGGCGGCCAGTCTGATGGCCTCGCGCATGCCCGGCCTGGACGGCGTCTTGCGGGCCAGGACGATGTCCGCCTCGCGGCGCTCGGGCGCGGATTTGCCCATGAGCCAGTGGACCACGGGCGCGAGGATCTTTTCGTGGCAGACGATGGCCGACACCGGATAGCCCGGCGCGCCCACCAGGAGCCTCCCCGGATATCCGCTGCGCTCGTCGGTCACGGCCAGCAGGCTCGGCTTGCCCGGCATGACCGAGATGCCGTGGACCAGGACCGTGCCGATGGATTCGAAAACCTTCTTGGAGTAATCCTTGCTCCCGGCGCTCGATCCGGCGCCGACCACGACCATGTGGCAGCCCTTGCGCAGCCCGTCCACGACCGCCTGGCGCAGGGCGTCCTCGTCGTCCGGCACCGGGGCGGACCACTGGGCGTCGATGCCCCAGCTTTTGGCATAGGCCCGGAAGACCTGGGAGTTGGATTCGATGACCTGCCCGGCGCGCGGCTCGGGCTTGTCCAGGAAATTCAGCACCTCGTCGCCCGTGGGCAGGAAGATGGTTCGGACCCGGTCGCGGACCTCCACCTCGTAGATGCCCGCCGAGATGAGCGCGCCGATGTCCGACGGCGTCAACTCCCTGTTCTGGGGGATGAGCAGTTCCGTGGCCACGATATCCTCGCCGATGCGGCGGACGTGCTGCCAGGGGAAGGCGGGCCCGTCGATAAGCACGGTCGACTCGTCCTTCTGGACCACGTTCTCGATCATGACCACCGCGTTTTTGCCTTCGGGCAGGGGATTGCCGGTGTTGACGAACAGGAATCCTTCCCCCTGCTCCAAGGCCACGGGCTCGTCCTCGCGGGCCGCGAAGGTGGATTCGGCCATCACGGCCACGCCGTCCATGGCCGCCGCGTGGAAGGTGGGCGAGGAATACCGGGCGTAGATCGGCCCGGCCGTGACCCGTCCGGCCGCTTCGTGCGTGGGCACGCGCTCGGTGCCGAACAGGGCGTCTCGGTCGAGATTCGCCTTGGCCAGGGCCACCGCCTCTTCGGGCGGAACGGTCTTCAGATAGATATTGCGTGTGCTCATGGTGAGGTTGCCTCCGGCGGCCAGAGGGGAAACTTTTATAAAAGTTTCCCCTCTGGACTCCTCTTCAAAACTTTTTGGCGCGCTTCGCGTCGTACTCAAACATATGTAGATGTATCGTTCCGGCGGGAAAAAAGGCAACCCTTTCCGAATTTTCCATTCTACGACATCTCCCTCCGCGAAGCGGCACAGAAAGCTCAGGAGGGAGAGAGGGATGGAGTCCGGGAGAGGAGAGAGGGAAGCCCTTTTCAAAGGGTTCCTCTCTCCTTCCTCTCGCCGCCGGAGGCATTTCCTATTCGTACTGGAATTCGCCGTCGGTGTAGATGACGAGTTCCTCGCCGCCCTTGAGGGTGGCGGTGACGGTTTTCTGTTGGGTGTTGACCAGGTCCCAGTGCAGGGCGGAGTCGTTGAAGCCGAGCTCCTTTTTCAGGCTCTCGTCCAGGGTGGACTGGTCGCCGGAGAAGGTGTCGGCGTAGGACGCGCCCACGGCCACGTGGCAGTTGCCCTGGGGGCCGCCGAAGTTCTCGTCGAACAGGGTGTTGGCCATGAAGGCGTTGATCTTGGAGAAGCGGCGGTCGGTCAGGGAGAACTCGCCCAGCCGGTTGGCGCCCTCGTCCAGGGTCAGTTGTTTGGCCACGAAATCGCCGCCGATCTTGGCTTCGGTCTTGACGGCCACGCCTTTTTCGAAGGTCAGGCGCACGCCCTCCACGAAGTTGCCGGAGCGGAAGGAGGGCTGGTCGGCGTAGTAGACGCCTTCGGTGCCGCGCCAGTCCGGGGAAAGGAAGATCTCGAAGGACGGGATGTTGTGGCCGGACACGCCGAGCCAGCGGCGCTGTTCGCCGGGGACCACGGTGAGATCCGTGTCCTTGGACTGGATGCGCAGGTGCTCGATGGCCAGGCCGTTCAGCCACGCCTTGACCTTTTCGGCCTCCTTGAAAATATCGTTCCAGCGGGCGGGCGGGTTGTCGTCGTCGAGGTAGCAGGCCTTGACCACCTGGGCCTTGAAGTCGGCCATGGACAGCTTTGCCGCCTCGGCCAGGGCCGCGGTGGGGTAGATGCACAGGGTCCAGCCGAACTCGCCGGTCTGCTCGCGCTTCTCCATGATGTCGCGCATGAACTTGCGGGCCACGGCGGCCTGGCCGATGCGCTTGGAGTCGATGTTTTGCAGGTGGGTCAGCGAGGCGGGGGCGATGAGCGAGATGAGCCCGTTCAGGCCGCCGATGAACTCGCGGTCGCCGGAGGGAACGGCGGTCAACTGGCTGTCGTTGCCCTTGCCGTAGAAGGAAACCTCCATGCCTGCGGACAGGTTCTGCCGCGGGATCGGGTTGAGGCCCTTTTCCATGAGCAGGTCGAACATGGCCTCGGCCAGGGGCAGGGCATCGGGGTCGAAGCGCAGGAGCACGAAGTCTCCGGGTTCAAAGGGTTTGGTGCGGGCGGTGGACAGTCCCCACCACAGGGTTTCAGCATATTTTTTCAGTTCATCTGTGGTAAACATATGGGTACCTCGTTTGGTTGGTCTCGTGATTTCAGCCCGTAAGGTAAACGACTCCGGGCCGCACCACAAGCCGCCATCGCAGATCACGATTTTGTAGGACTTTTGAAAAGCGCTTTCATGGCTTGACACAGGGCTGGCATGAATATATCAGCAAGTTCGTGCCCGGTCCCGCGTGGCCGGAATCGTACTTTGAAATGTCGTGTCTCGCCCCGCTCGCAGGACGAACGGGCAGCGCGAAAACCAGCCCCCATTCGGTGGGCATCCCAAATTATTTTCTGGAGGGAAAAATGGGCTACACTATCACTATCGACACTGACAAGTGCACCGGCGACGGCGAATGCGTGGACGTTTGCCCCGTTGAAGTTTACGAACTTCAGGACGGCAAAGCCGTTGCGGTCAACGAAGATGAATGTCTCGGTTGTGAGTCCTGCGTCGAAGTTTGCGAAAACGACGCCATCACTGTCGAAGAAAACTAGTCTTTACGATTTGATATGGTTACGGGAGCGGCGGATATCCGCCGCTCCCGTTCCATTTTGAGGCCGCCGGACGGTGGGCGCGCAGCGGGCCGCGGCCACGGGGAAACGTTCCGGACCGCCTCCTTTCACCGCCGAAGCCGTCGTCCGAAGGCCTCTATTTTCCAGGGTAAGCCCCTCCTTTTTTACGGCGGCGCGGTTGACGGCGCCGGATCACGACTTACTTGGTCCCAAGCGAAACACCAGCCATGGCCGGCTTCTTTGCCGGACCGGCCCAGGAGCAGATAATGGCCCTTGATTTTACGGAGTATTTCAAAAAATACGAAGCCATCGTGGCCGAGGTCGACGCGGTTTTCAAGAAATTCGAGACCGAGATGCCGGACCTGGTCAAGTGCGGCAAGGGGTGCAGCGACTGCTGTTACGCCCTGTTCGACGTGACCCTGGTCGAGGCCATGTACATCAACGCCAAGTTCAACGAGAAATTTTCCGGCCTGGAGCGCTCGGCCATCCTGGACCGCGCCGACAAAGCCGACCGCGAGATCCACAAGCTCAAGCGCAAGGTCTACAAGGCGAGCCAGGAAGGCCGTCCGGTCAACGACATTCTGCTTGAGGTGGCCAAGGCCCGGGTGCGCTGTCCCATGCTGGGCGACGACGACCTGTGCTCCATCTACGAGCACCGGCCCATCACCTGCCGGTTGTACGGCGTACCCACCTCCATCGGCGGCGAGGCCCATACCTGCAACAAGGCGGGCTTCAAGGGCGGGGAGAAGTACCCCACCGTGAACATGGACATCGTCCTGGACAGGCTGCTGGCCATCGGCAAGGAACTCCAGTCCGGCATCGGCTCCCGGTTCAGCGAACTGGGAGAGATGCTCCTGCCCGTGTCCATGGCCATCGTCACGGACTACGACGAGGCCTATCTCGGCGTGGGCGAGAAGACCGCGCTCAGGGAAAAGAGCCCCGAGGAAGAGGTGAAGCCGCAGGAGATTGTCGCCCCGGCGGCGGCCAAGGGCCCGGCCAAGTCCGCGGTCTGCGCCTCCTGCACCGAGTCCAAGTCCTCCTGCGAGTCCTGCGGCGAGTCCATCGTCCTGGGCGGCAAGGAATAGCCCATGACCAAGACGGTGAACTATGAGGAAATGCCCGACCACGAGGTCGAGGCCCGCAAGCGGTTCATGTACGAAAAGATGTCGCCCCGGCGGCGCAAGTTCGTGGACCGCATGGGCTACGAGAACTGGGACCCGTTCCAGGCGCCGTTCGACCCCATCGACATCCGCGTGGAGAAGACCGGGCTGACCCAGACCCAGTTGACGCAACTGTTCATTCGGGAGTCGGGGAAGCACATGAATCAGGAATACATCGACCAGATCAACGAATTCAACGTGATGCTGGTCATGAACTTCGAAAAGATCCGGCCGGTCTACGATTTCTGCCTCTGGTACGCGGAGCATTGCAAGAAACACGGCGTCCAGCCATAAAGCAAGGATAACCAAATGGAACAATTCGACAATATTGAAGATTACATTGCCGATCTCAAGTCCAAGCTGCGCGACAATCCCTCCTGCGGCAACACCCACTACAACCTGGGCGTGGCCTATCTTTCCCGCCGCGATTTCATGGAGGCCGAGCGCGAGTTCCTGGACGCCGTGGCCCATTCCCCGCGCATGGCCGAGGCCTACGTGCAGCTCGGCGGCATCGCCCTGCAGCGCGGGGACATGGACTCCTGCCTGAGCTACAACGTCCAGGCCACCCAGCAGCGCCCGTTCTTCGCCGTGCCCTGGGGCAACATCGGCTTCGTCTACATGCAGCAGGGCGACAACGACAAGGCCCACAAGTCCCTGAAGAAGGCCCTCAAGCTCGACCCCGAGTTCGCACAGGCCCAGGCGACCATGTCCAGCGTGCTCATCGCCATGGGCGATTTCGAGGAGGCGGACAAGCTGCTCAAGACCCTGCTCGAGAAACAAGCCCACTTCGGTCCGGGCTGGAACAACAAGGCGATCATCGAGGCCGAGCGCGGCAACTGGTCCGAGGCCGCCGTGTGCATCGCGAAAGCCGAGGAGTCCGGTTTCGAGGTGCCCGCCGATTTCAAGAAGGAAGTGGAGGAGAAGGCCGGGAACTAAGCCCCGCTTCTGTTGCCCATCCCGAAAAGATGATTACAATAAGGGGGCTGTCCGTTGACGGCTCCCTTTTTTTCTTGGAGGAGTGTCATGTCCCGATTCCGCAGCGTCAAGAAGACCGTCCGAGACATCCTGGCCGATGACGATTGGCAGGCTCGGCTCGCCGAGCTGGACGAGTTCCGCCCCGTGGACCTTGTTCCGCCGTTGCTCAACCTGCGCCTGGACCGTCTGGAGACCGTCCGCTGGCGCTCGGCCACGGCTTTCGGCCTGACCGCCGCGCGCATGGCCGAGGCGTCCATGGAAAAGGCGCGGGTGATCATGCGTACCCTGATGTGGTACATGAACGAGGAGTCCGGCAACCTCGGCTGGGGCATCCCGCTCTTCATGGCCGAGGCCATGGTCAACAACGGGCGCATTGCCAAGGAATTTCACAAGATTCTGGTTTCCTACATCTTCTGCGACGAGGAGTGCGACGGCAACTTTCTGGACCACCCGGAGTTGAGGCGCGACGTTTACTGGGGCCTGGTTCGCCTGGCCGAGTACCGTCCCGAGCTGGTGGCCCACGGCGAGCGTTTCCTGATGGTCGGCCTGGACGACCCCGACGCCTACAACCGGGCCTACGCGGCCCGTGTGCTCGGCCTGATCAAGGCCGAAGGGGCGCGGAGCAAGCTGGAGGCCCTCAAGGACGACCCCGCCGAAATCCGCACCTTCCACCACCGCGAGCTCATCGACACCACCGTGGGCGAACTGGCGCGGGTGGCCCTGGATGATCTGGGGTAGTTGTCGTCCCCTGAACAAAATAAAGCCGCCCGCAAGGGCGGCTTTTTTGGGCTTTTCCTGGGTGAGTAATGGGGCGGTGTCCTGTTCGCAGTGCCCCATGCGCTTCAGGAGCTTTCCGCACCCAATTACAGATAGTACTGCTTGAACTCCTCGCTCGGCTCGATGTCCACGTAGACGTACAGGGACACGCCGTAGGGATCGAGCGTGCAGAAGCCCCGGTCGCCCCAGGGGTGGTCCTCCAAGGGCATGAGCAGGGGCAGGCCCGCCGCAACGGCCTCGCGGTGGGCCTCCTCGACCTTGGCCGCGTCCGCCAGCTTGAGGTTGTAGGTCAGGCCGCCCCGGTAGGGTTGGTGGGCAGGGGACTGCGGCTGCATGAAGTGCAGGGTGGGGCCGTCCTGGCCGAATTGGAAGCCGATGTACCAGCCGCAGTCGAAGATCAGGCGACCGTCCAGGTGCTTGGTGTAGAAGGTCCGGGCCGGGGCCAAGTCCTCCACGACGATGGTGGCGGATATGTCGATGGGGCGCATGGTTGTCTCCTTGGATCGGGTTTTTCATCCTGTACGGCAAATCGGGCTCTTGCGCCATCCCGACGTCGGAATCCGGCGCGGGAAAAGGGTCCGGCCGGGGGCCGCGAAAACGGGAGGCGAAAAAATGAAAAAATTCGCACAACGTGCTTGACAACCAACCGGCCTCCATATAGTTATTCACTCCGCTTCGACGAGAAGGCGCGTAGCTCAGGGGGAGAGCATTTGCTTGACGTGCAAAGGGTCGTGGGTTCAAATCCCTCCGCGCCTACCAGAACATCCCCGGAAGGGAGGCCTAGTGGCCTCCCTTCCATTTTTTGGTTGAAGCGAAAACGCCGGTCCGGGCAGTCTCCGCATTGACGGCCCACGGTTCCGTTCCTACCTTGTACGGAGTCGAACGCGAACCGCTCCGGCGGATCGGATCAGGTGTTTCACGGCGCAATGATACGGCGCGCCTAAAGGTTCCGGCCATGGTCGGACAAGGGAGAGATGAAGTGTTGGTAGAAATCTCCGGTAAACAGGTTGAAGCGGCCGACGGCGCCTCCTGCGCCGACGTCCTCCAGGAAGGGCTGTCCAAGAAACAGTTCAAGAACGTCGTGGCCGCCCGGTGCGGCGATGCGATCGTGGACCTTTCCACTCCCGTTACCGAGACCTGCACTACCATCGAGCCCGTCTTCGCGGACAGCGAGGAGGGGCTCGGCATCATCCGCCATTCCGCGGCCCACGTCATGGCCGAGGCCGTCAAGAAGCTGTTTCCCACCGCCAAGGTGACCATCGGCCCGTCCATCACCGACGGGTTCTACTACGACTTCGACTACGAGCGCCCGTTCACGCCCGAGGACCTGGAGGCCATCGAGAAGGAGATGCTCTCCTCGGTGGGCGCGAACAAGGAGTTCACGCGCACGGTCATGTCCAAGGCCGAGGCCAAGAAACTGTTCGAGGCCAAGGGCGAGACCTACAAGTCCGAGATCATGGACGACCTGGGCGGCGACGAATTTTCCATCTACACGCACGGCGACTTCGCCGACCTGTGCCGGGGGCCGCACGTGGCCCGCACCGGCCAGATCAAGGCCTTCAAGCTGCTCTCCGTGGCCGGGGCCTACTGGCGCGGTGACGAGAAGAACAAGCAGTTGCAGCGCATCTACGGCACCGCCTGGCAGGACCCCAAGGCCCTGAAGAAGCACCTGGCCCGCCTGGAAGAGGCCAAGAAGCGCGACCACCGTAAGCTCGGCAAGCAACTCGACCTGTTCTCGTTCAGCGACGAGGTCGGTCCGGGCATGTCCCTGTGGCACCCGCGCGGTATGCTCCTGCGCGCCATCCTTGAGGATTTCGAGCGCAAGGAGCACCTCAAGCGCGGCTACCAGTTGGTCCAGGGCCCGATCATCCTCAAGCGGGAGTTGTGGGAGAAGTCCGGCCACTACGACAACTACCGCGAGAACATGTATTTCACGGAGATCGACGAGCAGGCCTACGGCATCAAGCCCATGAACTGCCTGGCGCACATGATCATCTATAAGCGGAAGATCATGAGCTACCGCGACCTGCCCCAGCGCTACTTCGAGCTGGGCGTGGTCCACCGCCACGAGAAGTCCGGTGTGCTCCACGGGCTCATGCGCGTGCGCACCTTCACCCAGGACGATGCGCACCTCATCTGCCGCCCGGATCAGGTGGAGGAGGAAATCCTCAACCTGATCAAGTTCTACCAGGACATCTACGCCCTGTTCGACTACGAGTTCGACGTGGAGCTGTCCACCCGTCCGGAGAAGTCCATCGGCTCGGACGCGGACTGGGAGCTGGCCACCGAGGGGCTGCGTCAGGCCCTCGACAAATCGGGCATGCCGTACGCCATCAACGAAGGCGACGGCGCGTTCTACGGCCCGAAGATCGATTTCCACCTGCGCGACTCCATCGGTCGGAGCTGGCAATGCGGCACAATTCAAGTGGATTTCACCTTGCCAGAGCGCTTTGACATAGTATATGTGGGCGAGGACGGTGAGAGGCACAGGCCCGTGATGATCCATCGCGCCATGCTCGGCTCCATCGAACGCTTCATCGGCGTCTTGACGGAGCACTGCGCTGGTGCGTATCCTGTCTGGCTGGCGCCCGTGCAGGCACGTTTGCTGAACGTGACCGATGCACAAGCAGATTTCGTAAAGAAAGCCGAGGACTTCCTCGTTTCCAAGGGGATCCGCGTCGAAGCGGATACCCGCAACGAGAAGCTCGGCTACAAGATACGGGAAGCTCAGGTCGAGAAGATCCCGTACATGTTGGTAATCGGTGACAAAGAGGTTGAGGCCGGGTGCGTCAATATCCGTTCACGAGACGGAGAAGACCCCGGGATGGTGACACTGGAGGAAGCCGCGCAGTTGATTCTTGATGCTGCAAAGGCGCCCTTCAAAGCAGGAGGAATGAGCTATAGCTTTTCGGGGTAACATGCGCCGGGACCAGAAGAGGGAAGACCTGGTCCGGCGGAACGAGAGAATCCGCATCCCCAAGGTGCGGGTCGTGGACGACGACGGTGAGCAGCTCGGTGTAATGGCAACCCGTGACGCGCTTGATCGCGCCCGGGAGAAGGGCCTCGATCTTGTGGAGGTCGCGCCCAACGCCGACCCGCCTGTCTGCAAGATCATGGATTACGGCAAATTCAAGTACCAGCAGCAGAAGAAGCTGCAGGAAGCGAAGAAGAAGCAGACCGTAATCAAGATCAAGGAAGTCAAATTCCGGCCCAAGACCGACGAGCACGATTACCAGACCAAGCTCAAACAAATTGTAAAGTTCCTGGAAGGCGGCGACCGCTGCAAGGTGACCATCTTCTTCCGGGGACGCGAGATCGTCCACAAGGACCGCGGGCTGGCCATGCTCGAACGGGTCGTCGTGGACACGCAGGATTTAGCCAAAGTCGAGAGCAAGCCCATGTCGGAAGGACGGACCATGACGATGATGCTCGCTCCGGTGAAAAAATAGAGACTTGAGAAGGGGCCTTTGGTCCCATTCTAGGAGGATACTATGCCCAAGATCAAAACCCGCCGCGCAGCCGCCAAGCGGTTTTCCAAGACCGCGACCGGCAAGTTCAAGCGCCGCCGCAAGAATCTCCGGCACATTCTGACCAAGAAGAATGCCAAGAGAAAGCGTCGGCTCGGCCAGTCCACCACCGTGGACGGCGCGAACATGAAGGCTGTCCGTCGTCAGTTGCCCAACGGCTAGCAATCCGCCTGATACGGCCATCCGGCGGCGTCACAAGAGAGGCGGGGAACGGCCCCGACTCGCACGTACGCCGGTTGCGCCCAGACGAGATGCCCGTTGATCCCTTTCAACCTATAAAGCAATCCACCTCGCCGGGGGAGTCCGTCCGGCCCGGGAGGTAAAAGCGATGGAGGTTTTACCATGAGAGTAAAGCGTGGAGTTGCCGCCAAGCGGCGTCACAACAAATATCTGAAAATGGCCAAGGGCTACCGCGGAGCGGGTTCCCGCCTGTACCGCACCGCCCGTGAGCGCGTCGAAAAGGCCCTGTGCCATTCCTACAAGGACCGCAAACGCAAGAAGCGCGAGTTCCGCAAGCTGTGGATCATGCGCATCAACGCCGCCGCCCGCATCAACGGCATGTCCTACAGCCGTCTGATGGACGGCCTGAAGAAGGCCGGCATCGAGCTGAACCGCAAGGTTCTGGCGGATATGGCAGTGCGCGACCCGCAGGTGTTCGCCAAGATCGCAGAGGCAGCCAAGGCCAAAGTGAGCTAGATCGTGAGTAGTGAATTGAAGTCCTTCCTGGAAGGACTCGACAGCCTGGCCCAGGATTGCGCATCGCGCAAGGGCCAGGCTTGTTCGTTAAAGGAACTGGAGGAACTCCGCATCGAGTTCCTGGGCCGGAAGGGCAAGCTCGCCCAGATCATGGGCAGGCTCGGCAAGCTCGACAACGCCGACAAGCCCGCCGCGGGCAAGAAGGCCAACGAGGTCAAGCAGGCCATCACCGGCCTGATCGACGGTTGGGAGGCCGCGCTGCACGCCGCCGAGGCGGGGCAGGCCCTGTCGCGCTTTGATCCCTCCATGCCGGGCCGCAAGCCGTGGGCCGGTTCCCTGCACCCCGTGACCCTGGTCATGGACGAAATCGCCTCTGTTCTGGTCGGACTCGGCTTCGAGCACGCCGCCGGACCCGAGGTCGAGAACGACTGGCATAACTTCGAGGCCCTGAACATGCCCCCGGACCACCCGGCCCGGGACATGCAGGACACCCTGTACATGTCGGACAACATCGTTCTGCGGACCCATACCTCCGGCATGCAGATCCGGACCATGCTCAAGCAGAAGCCGCCGGTGGCGATCATCGCGCCGGGCAAGGTCTACCGCCGCGACTCGGACCTGACCCACACCCCCATGTTCCACCAGATCGAGGGGCTGCTGGTCGACAAAAACGTGTCCATGGGCGACCTGCGCGGAACCCTGACCGTGTTCGTGCGTAAGGTTTTCGGTCCCAGGACCGAGGTCCGCTTCCGCCCGAGCTTCTTCCCGTTCACCGAACCCAGCGCCGAGGTGGACATCTCCTGCGCCGTGTGCGGCGGCAAGGGCGAGATGGACGGCAAGACCTGCCGTGTCTGCAAGGGCACCGGCTGGGTGGAGATTCTGGGCTGCGGCATGGTCGATCCCAACGTGTTCAAGTCGGTGGGCTACGACCCCGAGGTCTACACGGGCTTTGCCTTCGGGCTCGGCGTCGAGCGCATGGCCATGCTCAAGTACGGCATCGACGACTTGCGCATGTTCTTCGAGAACGACGTCCGTTTCCTGGAACAGTTCGCCTAGATTTTGTGGCGCCACGGGAGGGCGCGAGCCTTCCCGCGTGCCCCGTTGACATACTGAACTCCACCGAGTTCACCCCTTACGAAGACAACTTTTCCACTCCCTTCCGACTTGCGCGAAGCGCACCAAAAAGTTCAGGAGGGAGAAGGGATGAGGTCCGGGGAAGGAGAGGGAAGCCCTTTGCAAGGGTTCCCTCTCCCTCCCCGGCCGCCGGAGGCACTCATGTTAGTTAGCTTGAATTGGTTGCGTGAATTCGTCCCCTATGAGGGGGACATCCAGGTCCTGGGGGACAAGTTGACCATGCTCGGCCTCGAGCTGGACGGCATCACCGATCCCTTCGAGGCCGTCAAGGATATCGTGGTCGGTTTTGTGGCCGAGCGCGAGCCGCATCCCGAGTCGGACCACCTGTCGGTCTGCACTGTGGACGTGGGCGGTCCCGAGACCCTGACCATCGTGTGCGGCGCGCCCAACGTGGACAAGGGCCAGAAAGTGCCCGTGGCCATGGTCGGCACGACCATGCCCGATGGCATGAAGATCAAGAAGGCCAAGCTCAGGGGCGTCAAGTCCATGGGCATGATCTGCTCCGAGCGCGAGTTGGGCTTTTCCGAGGACCACGAGGGCATCTGGGTTCTCGACGATTCGCTCAAGGTCGGCGACAAGCTGGTCGACGCCCTGAATCTGGAGCGGGTGGTCTTCGACTTCGACATCACCCCCAACCGCGCCGACTGTCTTTCCATCCTCGGTTTCGCCCGTGAGACCGCTCTGGCCTTCGACCTGCCCCTGACCATGCCCGAACTGAACCTGGTCGAAGGCGGCGGAAACGCTGCCGACGAGATCACGATCCTGATCGACGACCCCGAGTACTGCCCGCTTTTCAACGGCCGCGTCATCAAGGGCGTGGAGACCCGCAAGGCCCCGGACTGGATGCGCTTCAAGCTGCTCGCCTTGGGCCAGCGCCCCATCTCCAACATCGTGGACGTGACCAACTACATCATGTTCGAACTGGGCCAGCCCATGCACTCCTACGACCTCGACCTGGTCGAGGACGCCACCCTGCGCGTGGCCCTGGCCGAAGAGGGCATGAAGTTCACCACCCTGGACGACGTGGAACGCACGCTCACGGCCAACGACCTGCTCATCCGCGACGGCAAGCGCGCCGTGGGCCTGGCCGGCGTCATGGGCGGTTCCAATACCGAAATGCACGCCGGTTCCACCAACGTCCTCCTGGAGGCCGCCGTGTTCCGGCCCGGCACCATCCGCAAGACGGCCCGCCGCCTGGCCCTGCCGTCCGAGGCGTCCTACCGCTTCGAGCGCGGCGTGGACCAGCAGCTCAACCGCTTCTGCATCGACCGCGCCGCCCAGCTCATGGCCGAGACCTCCGGCGGCACCGTCCTGAAGGGCGTGGTCTCCAACGAGCCCCGGCCCTGGCAGGACCGCACCCACGGCTACCGCCATAAACGCTGCATGTCCCTGCTCGGCCTGGACCTGGAACCGGCCTTCGCCAAGAAGGTCTTCGAGCTCGAAGGCTGCACCGTGGACGATTCCAATCCGGACAACTGGACCGTGGACACCCCGTCCCACCGCCTCGACCTCGAGCGTGAGGTGGACCTCTATGAGGAAGTGGGCCGCGTCTACGGCCTGGACCGCATCCCGGCGGTGCTGCCCAAGGTGGCCAAGTCCCTGGAAGGCGTGGCCGGAACCCCGGTTTATGATTTCAACAAGCGGATCAAGCTGTGGGGCCGCGGCGTGGGCCTGAACGAGGCGATCAACTACAGCTTCACCGGGTCCGACGACCTCGACCGTCTCAACCTGCCCGAAGCGGGCCGCGTGTTCATCGCCAACCCCCTGTCCGAAGAGCAGAACGTCATGCGCACCGAGCTGGCCCCCGGCCTGCTCAACACGCTCAAGAATAATCTGGCCAAGGGCAACAACCACATCCGCCTGTTCGAGGTGGCCAAGCAGTTCGTCTTCGACGAGACTTCCGAGACCGAGACCCGCGAACAGACCCGCCTGGGCCTCCTGCTCTACGGTCCGCGCCACGCCGAGGAATGGCCCTGGGCCCACGGCGACGTGGACTACCTGGATATCAAGGGCCACGTGGAGCACCTGCTGACCGACACCCTCAAGCTCGAAGAACCGGTCTTTACCGTGGCCGAAGGCGAGCATCCCTACCTCACGCCCTGCGTGCAGGTGAGCGTGTCCGGCGAGGCCGTGGGCGTCATCGGCCGGATCCGTGAGGAAATGGCCGACTACTACCACGCCCGCAAGGACGTCTGGCTCGGCGATTTCAACCTGGATGGCCTGCGCGACATGGTCGACGCACACAAGATCGACTTCCGGCCCCTGCCGGTCTTCCCGCCCAGCCGCCGCGACGTGACCGTCATCGGCCCCGTCACCCTGCATGCCGACGCCATCCGCGAGACCATCCTGTCCGCGGGCGTGGATATCCTGGAGTCCGTGGAACTGGTGGCCGAGTTCGTGCCCGAAGGCCAGGAGGAGGAACGCAACCTGTCCTTCCGCCTGACCTACCGCTCGCCGACCAAGACCCTCAAGGACAAGCAGGTGGACAAGGAACACAAAAAGATCCTGGACGGACTGGAAAAGAACCTGCCCATCCGTTTCTAGTCGCGAATACGACAATGCCAAGGCCCCGCTCCGAAAGGAACGGGGCCTTTTTGCGTGCGCAGATGTCTCCGGCGGCCGGGGCGCTGCCCTGGACCCTCCCAAACTTTTTGTGTGCCTTCGGCAGGGGCGTGGGTGGCGGGATGTGGGCCTATATTGCTGGGAATGTGGATGGTGGGCGCCGAACTCGTAGAGCCGGTCTCGCGGCGTTTTGGTACGGGAGTTCAAGAGGGAGCTTTCTCGGGCCATGCCCATCCGCGAAGCGGTAATAAAAGCTTCAGGAGGGATAGGGGATGAGAGTCCGGGGGAAGGGGAAAGGGAAGCCCTTTTCAAGGGTTCCCTTTCCCTTCCCGGCCGCCGGAGGCATCTTTCCCCCAAACGTTGTTGAAGGCGGCGGGGGTATTTGATAGACGTAGGGGATGGAAGATTTACAGGAATTCAAGCGGTACAAGATCGGGCAGGCGGCCAAGGCCATCGGGGTCAAGACCTACGTGCTCCGCTTTTGGGAGGGCGAGTTCGACGAGATCGACCCCATCCGCACGGAGAGCGGCCAGCGGCTGTACACCGAAGAACACCTGGAAATCATCCGCGAGATAAAGCGGCTCCTGTATGACGAGGGGCTGACCATCGACGGGGCCAAGAAAAAACTGCGCAGCCGCGAGCACAGCGACATCCTGTCCGAGGTGCATGACGAGCTGCTGGCCATCCGAAACCTCCTGAGACGATAGCGGGACCATCCGCAAAGGGGCGGACCATGGGCAACTTCCTGAAATTCGGGCTGATCGGCCTGGGCGTCTGCCTGGTCCTGTTCGTGGTCGCGGCCGTGGTCTTCATGGCCGTTTTCGATCCCAACGACTACAAGGAACGGATCAGCCGGGCCGTGCGCGACGAGACGGGCAGGACCCTGACCTTCGACGGCGACATCGGGGTGTCGTTTTTCCCGGGCCTGGCCGTGACGCTGGGCGGGCTCTCCCTGAGCAATGCGGACGGGTTCGGGCCCGAACCCATGGTTTCGGTGCGTTCGGCCCGGGTTTCCGTGCGCCTTTTGCCGTTGCTTATGGGCAAGGTCCGGTTCGGGCAACTGGAGCTGGACGGGCCGGTCCTGAACCTGGGCCGCGACGCACAGGGCCGGGCCAACTGGGACGACCTGGTGGGCGGCAAATCGGGCGAGCCGGACAAGGCGGGCGGCGGCACGTCCTTCGACCTGGACGTGGCCGGCGTGGCCGTGACCGGCGGCGAGCTGACCTGGGATGACCGCAAGGCGGATGTCCGCTTCGTTGTGGGCAGCCTGGACGTGACCACGGGCGCGATCAGCAAGGGCGGGCTTTTTCCAGTCAGGTTGTCCATGCATTTCGACTGCCGCCACCCGGACGTCCGGGGCACGGTGACCATGGAGGGGCAGTCCTCCCTGGACCTGACGGAACGCCAGTACGGCCACATGAACATGCGTGCCGCCATCCGGGCCGAGGGCGCGTCCGTTCCCGGCGGCAAGCTGGACGGGACCCTGTCCTTTCAATCCCTGGCCCTGGATTTCAACAAGGAGACGGCACAGGTCACGGGGTTCGAGTGCTCGGCCTACGGGGCCACACTGCTCGCGGACGGCACCATCCGGGGCCTGACCGACGGGCTCGAAGCGGCCTCGGCCGACGTGACCCTGCAACAGGCCGACCTGCGCGCGGTGCTCGGCGCCCTGGGGGCCGTGGTCCCGGAGACCGGCGACGCCAAGGCGCTGACCGGAGTGGGCGGCACGGCCAGGGTGCGTTTCAAGCCCGGCCGGTTGTCCGTGGAGGATGTGGAGCTGTCCGTGGACGGGACGCGCATCGTGGGCCGGGGGGCGGTGGAACGCGGCGGCGCGTGGCCACGGTTCTCGGCGCACCTGGACGTGGGCGACCTGGACATGGACCGGTACCTGCCCCCGGAGCACGCGGCAAACGGGAGCGGGTCCGGAGTACAGGCCAAGTCCGGCATGCTGGACGACACGGTTCTGCCCGGCAGGGTACTCCGGCGGCTCGATTTCGGCCTGGACGCGAAGGTTGCCGGGCTGACGTTCGGCGGGGCGCATTTCAGCAACGTGGCCGTGTCGGCCAAGGGTGCGGACGGGTTGGTGACCGTCGATTCCCTTGCGGCCGAGGCCTACGGCGGCACCCTCAGGCTGACCGGCACGGTGGACGCCCGGCAGGGCCTGCCCGTGGCCGCGGTGCGCACCGAGGCGGTCCACCTGGACGTGGCCGGGCTGGCCAGGGACGTGACCGGCAAGTCCGAATATGCCGGGATTGCGGACTGCAATTCCTCTTTGCAAGCGCGGGGCGAGCGCCTGCGCGATCTCCTGGGCACACTGGGCGGCGAGTTCTCCTTCAAATTGTCCGACGGCGTGTTTCCCGGCGTGGACCTGATCGGCCTGGCCCGGTCAACCCACTCGGCCAGGGACAGGCAGGGCACGGTGGAGGGTGCCGGGACCGGCTCCACCCGGTTCGGCTCCATCGAGGGCACCGGGACCATCCGGGACGGCGTGGTGACCAACAAGGATTTGGAGGTCAAGGCGCCGGGGCTGCGCGCCGAAGGCCACGGCGTGGTCTCCCTGGTCAACCGCCAGATCGACTACATGGTCCGGGCCAAGCTGGTGCCCACCGGCGTGGGGCAGGGCGGCAAGGCGTCCAAGGACCTCATCGGTGTCATGGTCCCCATCCATGTGACCGGGACCCTCGACAAGCCCCACTACTGGGTCTCGGTCCGGGAGTACGTCAAGGCGCTGGGCGGCGTGGTGGTCGATACCGTGGGCACGGTGCTCGGCGGGGTGAAGAGCGTGGTCAAAGGCGTGGGCTCGGCCCTGGAGAGGTCGTCCGGGGAGGGCGGGACGGAGTCCGCCGGGCCCGGGCGGAAGAAGTTCCTCGGAATATTCTAGCGGGCCTTCATCTTGATGTTGGCCGGGGGCGGGCCGTTCTTGCGGGGCACCTTCTTGAGCTGCTGTCTCGACTTGGCCTGCGGGGCGGGCTGTTGGGGCGCGACCGGTGCGGCGTCCTCGCCCACCAGTTCGTGCATGGCCTGGAAGGCCCCTTCCAAGGATTCATTTTCCTCGACCAGTTGCCGCAGGAAGCGGTTGATCGGCCCGACCATGGCGATGGCCCGGTCCACCTCGGCGTTGGCGCCCTTCTGGTACGCCCCGATGTTGACCATGTCCTCCACGCGCTTGAAGGTGGCCATGTGCCGCAGCAGGGCGCGGCCATCCGCCTGGGCCTGCTTGGTGGTGATGTCGCTGCGCAGGCGGCTGATGGACTTGAGCACGTCGATGGCCGGATAATGGCCCATGTCGGCCAGGTCGCGGGTCAGGACGATGTGCCCGTCCAGGATGGAGCGGGTGGAGTCCGCGATGGGCTCGGTGAAGTCGTCGCCGTCCACCAGGACCGTGTAGATGCCGGTGATGGATCCCTTGCGGTTCTTGCCCGCGCGTTCGAGCAGTTGAGGCAGGTGGGCGAAGACGGACGGGGTGTAGCCGCCGCGGGTGGGCGGTTCGCCCGCGGCCAGGCCGACTTCGCGGCCCGCCATGGCGAACCGGGTGACCGAGTCCATCATCAGCAATACGTCCTTGCCCCGGTCCCGGAAATATTCTGCGATGGCCGTGGCCGCGTAAGCCGCGCGCATGCGGATGAGCGGGCTCTTGTCCGAGGTGGCCACCACCAGCACGCTGCGGGCCAAGCCTTCGGGGCCGAGGTCGCGCTCCATGAATTCGACCACCTCCCTGCCGCGCTCCCCGACCAGGGCGATGACGTTGATGTCCGCCTTGGTGTAGCGGGCCATCATGCCCAGCGTGGTGGACTTGCCCACGCCGGAACCGGCCATGATGCCGACGCGCTGGCCCTTGCCGAGCGTCAAAAGTGCGTTGACCGAGCGGATGCCGACGTCGAGCGGTTCGTTGATGCGCGGCCGTTCGAGCGGGTTGGGCGGCTCGCGGTGCAGCGGGGCGAAGGTCTCGGCGTGGATGGCGCCCTTGCCGTCGAGCGGGGCGCCGAATGCGTCCACGGCCCGGCCGAGCAGGGCGTTGCCCACCGGGACGTGCGGCGGAGTGGCCGCGTTTTGGATGAGCGAGCCGGGGCCGATGCCGCGCATGTCCGAGTAGGGCATGAACAGGCACGCCCCGTCGCGGAAGCCGACCACCTCGGCGGGGATGGGGTCGTGCCCCGTGGGCAGGAGATAGCAGACCGAGCCGAGCGGTGCCTTGATGCCGTGGCCCTCGGCGATCAGGCCGACCACCTTGGTGACCTTGCCGAAGGTCTGGCAGGGATCGAGCTCTTCCAGCAGTCCGAGCTTCGGGTCCATGCCTACTCCTCGTCCCCGGTAGTGACCTGTTCCGCCAGTTGATCGAAGATGGGCTCCACCAGCTTCCAGCGGGTGTCGATGGTGTTGTCCACCTTGCCGCCCTCGGCCTCGATGACCACGCCGCCCATTTCTATGGAGGCGTCGCCCTTGACGGTCCAGTACTTGAGGGTCGGGTTGCGGTCCTGGATGATCTTGACGAACTCGTCCAGTTCGGCGGCCTCCTCGGGGTGGCAGCGGATCTCGATCCGCCGTTGGGACTCGATGCGTTCCAGAGCCTCGGTCATGAGGACCTTCAGGGCTTCGCCGCGCTTCTCGTCCAGCTCCACCTTGAGGGTCTTTTTCAGGGCCAGGCGGATAAGCCGGACCACGTCCTCCCGCCTGGTCTCGTAAATGTCTTTGCCCTGGGCCCCGATTTGGGCGAACAGGGCCTCGGCCTTTGTCGAGACGTCCTTGATCTGCTGGTCCACGAACTCCTGGGCCTCGGCCATGCCCTGGGCGAATCCCTCGTGCCGGGCCGTGGCGCGCAACGCCTCGGCCTCAAGCTCGGCCAGCATCTTGATCTCCTTGGCCGCCTCGCGGGCCTTTTCGCGCACGCGGGCCAGGTACTCCTCGTTGGTCGAGTCGTCCCAGATGAGCTGGCGCTTGCCCTCCAGCTCCTGGATGGTCATTTCGTCCGGGCCTGGCGTATCCATGCCGACCACGACCTTGCCCGTCATGCGCGGGCGGCGGCCCATGGACTTAGATAAAGACATCGCTGCCACCTCGGCTGATGACGATCTTGCCCTCGTCCTCCAGGCGGCGGACGGTCTTGACGATGGACTGCTGGGCGGCCTCCACCTCGGAGAGTTTCTTGGGCGGCATGATTTCCAGGTCTTCCTTGATCATGGCCGAGGCGCGCTCGGACAGGTTCTTGAAGAATTTTTCGCGCAGGTCCTCGCTGGCGCCCTTGAGGGCCACGGTGAGGTCCTCGTTGGAGACCTCCTTGAGCAGTTCGCGGATGGCGATGTCGTCGATGCCCTTGACGTCCTCGAACACGAACATGAGGTTGCGGATGTCCTCGGCCATCTGGGTGGACTCCTCCTCGATCTCGGACAGGACCTCTTCCTCGGTGTTGCGGTCCACGGCGTTGAGGATTTCGGCCACGGAATTGACGCCGCCGACCTTCTTGCCTTCCTTGCCGCCCATGGCGATGAGCTGGCTCTGCAGGACCTTGTCCACTTCCATGAGCATCTCCTCGGCCACGGCTTCGAGCTTGGCCAGGCGCATGAGCACCTCGGCGCGCACGCCCGCGGGCAGGTTCTGGATGAGCTCCGCGGCCTGGTCCGGGTGCAGGTGGCCCAGGATGAGGGCCAGGGTCTGGGGGTGCTCGTTGCGCAGGATCTGGGCCAGGATGCGCGGGCTGACGTTCTCCAATTCCTGGAACGGCGTGGGGCCGGTGTCCAGGTCCAGGGAATCCATGATGTACTTGGCGGTCTCCGCGTCCAGGGACTGGGTCAGCAGCCGCTTGACCTGTTCCGGTCCGCCCACCAGGAGTTCCGCACCGTAGGCCAGGGCCTCGTTGTACTCCTTGAGCACTTCCAGGACTTCCTCCTTGGGCACGGAGTCGGTTTCGAGCATGGCCTTGGACACGGCGGCGATCTCGTTGCGCTCCATGCGCTTGAACACCTCCGCCGTGAACTTCTCGCCCAGGGCGAGGAGCACGATGGCCGTTTTCTGGGGGCCGGTGAAGTCTGCCATGTCTTACGCCTCCTGGGTAAGCCAGGTTTTGAGCAGGTGGACCGCCTGGTCGAGGTTCTCGTCGGACAGCTGGATGGCGTGGTTCTTGGCGTTCTCGAGCCGCCGGGATGCGTCCAGGGCCTCCTCGTCCATGTCTTCCTCCTCCAGCGCCAGCCGCTCGGAACCGGGCAGTCCGGCCATCTCCTCGATCTCCTGCTCCGCGACACGCGGCCGGATCAGGGCCATGACCACCGGGCGGACGACCAGGATCAGGAAGAGGAAGATCAGCAGCCCGTTCAGGAACGGCTTGCCCAGCCGCTGGGCGTATTCCAGCATGGTCCGCATCAGGGAATCGCCGCTGGCCAACTGCGGTTCGCCGAACGAGATGTTGCTGACCTCGATGGTGTCGCCGCGCGCCGCGTCGAAGCCGACCGCGTTCTCGATCAGGGTGCGGATGCGGTCGATCTCCTGGGTGGTGCGGGGCACGTACACCTGTTGGCCGTTGGCGTCCGTCTGCCACGTCCCATCCACGATAACCGCAACGGTCAGACGTTTCAATTCCCCGACGGGGGCTACGATATTTTCTTCCTGTTTGTCGATCTCGAAGTTGGTGGTCCGGGAGTTGCGGGTGGAGTCCTGGGTGGTCTGGGTGCCGGTGAAGCCGTCGCCGCGGAAGTTGGTATCGGGCGAGTTGCTGGCGCCCAGATTGGCCGCGCCGTTGGTGGTTTCCTCGTTGCGGGTTTCGGAGCGGACGACCGCGCTGTTGGGATCGTAGGTCTCCTTGCGCACGGTGCGCTGGCTGAAATCGAGGTCCGCGTTGACGCGGGCGATGACCTTCTCCGGGCCCACGGCCGGGCCGAGCAGTTCGAGGATGCGGCGTTGCAGCTTGTTCTCCACGTCCGCCTTGTGCTCAAGCTGGGCGTTGGACATGGCCAGGCCGGTGGACGCGTCCTCCGGGGTGTACAGGGGATGCCCCTTCATGTCCGTGACCGTGATGTTCTTGGGTTCGAGCCCCTCCACGGCCATGGACACCAGGTTGACGATGCCCTTGACCTCGTCGGGCTCAAGCTTGCCGTCGCCCTTGAGCTGGAGGACGATGGACGCGGACGGCGCGATCTGGTCCTCGATGAACAGAGACTTCTGCGGGATGACCAGATGCACCCTGGCCTTGTCCACGATGGGAAATTCCGTGATGGTGCGGGCCAGTTCGCCCTGGAGCGCCCGCTGGTAGTTGATGTGCTGGACAAAGTCGGTCTGGCCGATCTGGACCTCGTCGAAAATCTCGAAGCCGATGCCCTGGCCGTGCAGGTTGCCTTCGCCCGCCACCTTGAGGCGCAGCTCGTAGACGCGGTCGGCCGGGACCAGGATGGTCGTGCCGTTGTTTTCGAGCTTGTAGTCCTCTTTCTGGCCCTGGAGCATGGCCACGACCCTGGACGCGTCCTCGGGATAGAGGTTGGTCATCAGGACCCGGTAGTCCGGCTTGTTCATCCAGTAGATCATCAGCGCGAAGGAGATGATCACGGCGGCGGCCAGCCCCCCGATGAGGATACGCTGGGACACGGTGCGGTCGGCCCAGAGCCCTTGCATTTTGGACCAGTATTCGGCGACGAACGGCGGCATCTTCTATTTCTCCAGCTTGCGTTGGCGGTGTGTTCCGTATGCAATGACGCCTAGAAGGGCATCTGCATGATTTCCTTGTACGCGGACATGATCTTGGAGCGGACGGCGCCGGTCATCTGCATGGCCATGCCCGCCTTCTGCATCGAGATCATCAATTCGTGCACGTTCTGGGTCTTGCCGGAGGCGAACTCCTCGATCATCGTCTCCTTGGTCTCCTGGAGGTCGTTGACCTTGACCAGGGAGGACTTGAGGGTGTCCTGGAAGCTCGTGACGGGCGCCTGGGGTTTCTTAAGGCTCTCGGCGACCGTGGAGTCCACCGTGCGGCGGCGGAGGTCCATGGCGTTTTGATAGGCATTGAAGGCGACGCTTTTGACGACCATTTACTCTTCTCCTTTTCCTATTGACCGATGATCAGGGCCTTCTGGAACATCCGCTTGACGCTCTCGATGGTCTGGACGTTGGCCTCGTAGCCGCGCATGGTCTGCATCATGTTGGCCATCTCCTCGACCACGTTGATGTCCGGGTAGAACACGTATCCCTGGTCGTTGGCGTCCGGATGGTTGGGCTCGTAGACCTGTTTGAACGGGCGCTGGTCCTGGGTGACGCCCAGCACCTTGACCCCCTCCAGGTTGCGGTTGAGCTGGTCCTGCATGGCCTGGTCGAAGGGCGAATAGACCGGGGTGGCCTCGAAGGAGACCGACTTGCGCTGGTACGGGCCGCCCGTCTCGGTCTTGGTGGTCCGGATGTTGGCCATGTTCATGGAAATGACGTTCAACTGCGCCCGCTGGGCCGTGAGCCCGGACGCGCCGATGTCGAGTGCGGTCATGAGATCCATTTACTTGCTCCCTTCCTGAATCACCTTGGTCATGCCGTCGAAGCTCTTTTTGATGACCGAGGCCAGGGCGTTGTACATCATGGTGTTCTTGGCGTTGGTGGCCATTTCCTTGTCCAGATTGACCTCGTCCTGGCCGTAGATCTCGCGGCCGCGGAACTCTTGCAGTCCCTGGCCCTTGAACCCGTCGACGTCGAAAGTGGCGGGCAGGTGGTCCTGCTTGGTGCGGGTGAGCTTGCCCAGGGAGTCCTGGTTCAGGGCCGCCTGGAGCTGGTTTTCGAATTCCAGGCGCCGGGCCTTGAAGCCGGGCGTATTCACGTTGGCGATGTTGCCCGTGACGATATTTTGACGTTGCAGGCGAAGGTCCATGACCTTTTCCGTTATGTTGAGGTGATGCTCGAAAAGTCCTCGCATTCCTTGCTCCTCCTTCGTTCGCGTGGCGGTTGGGGGGCCGGCGGGGCATGATTTTCCGCCGGGTCCGCAGGAAACTTAGCAACTCCCGTTCCAAATAAATAACTACTTGAAATCGAAGAGAATTCATGAAAAGCAACCCTTCGGGCGTCAGACTCCCGGCCAGTCACCCCGCTACGGGGCGGGTCGAACCAGGCCAAAAAACAGGGTAGTTTCTTCCACCCGAAGCGGTTCGGAGCCCGGCGGCACGGGCTGCCGTCCATCGGTTGCTGGGCATGAATTGGTTGTTTTACCAATATGTTGGAAGTCTGTCGGCCGGACGCTGAAAGCGGGCATTCCACCCCTTGGCACATTGATTGCTAGATCGGTAGCGGCCGAATCGGCCATGGAGATCTTTTCAGCCCGGCCCTCGGGCAAAGGAGAAATGGAGGGGAACTATGAGTGGTCATCTGGATTACGAAATCAACAAGGAACTCGGCGAATGCTACCTGTTCATGGGTGAGCTGGACAAGGCCGAGGAGTACTACAAGAAGGCTGTCAGCTCCAACGGCGTCCATCCGGACCCGTACCTCGGGCTGGCCACGGTCGCCGTCCAGCGCGGCGATCTGGAAGACGCCGAACTGATGTACCGGAAGGCCCACAAGATCGAGCCTTCGGACAAGAGTCTTTCCGGGATTGCGCTCATCCGCATGGAGAACGGCGACAGGGACCACGCTTTTTCCCTGTTCGTCGAGGCCATCGAGATGAATCCCGAAAACATGGTCGCCCTGTTCAGCCTGATCAGGCTCGGTCATGAACTGGAACGCATCGGCGAAATCATTCCGCACCTCGAGAATTATCTCGAAATCGATCCGGCCAAGCACGAAGTGCGCTACTCTCTGGCCGGTTGCCTCGCCTGCGTCGGGCAGAAGGACGCGGCCGTCAAGGAACTCGAGACGATCCTGGAAAAGGATCCCGAGAACGGCCCGGCCAAGGAAATGCTCGACCAGTTCCGGTCCTGACAACGGTCTCCCCTCCCCGTTGATTTCCCGTCCCGCGGCCCTTGCGGCGGTGGGGCGGGAAATCAGCCTTGAGACCGCCCGGCGGAGCGGCCGCCGCGAACGTGACCATCCCCTCGCGCGGCAGGCTGCGCGGTCTTGCCGTTTTTCCGTGCCGGGCTCCCCGCGTCCCGGTCGGGTCCGTTACTTCCCCACTCTCCAATCGGTTTTCCCCGCAGGTTTTCCAAAGCCCCCCGCAGCGAGGGCCGGGCGCCGCGTCGCGTTTCCCCGCCCGGCGGGCGGTCCGACTAGTTCCCGGTTTTTCGGAGGTTTTTGATTCCGGCTTTGCCGGCGTTATGCACAACTGTGGAAAAAGTAGGGGCAATCGGCCCTCTTTTCGCCGGAAACCGTGGTCTTCCGCGCCTTGCGTTTGCGCCTCAAATCTGGCACAGGCACTCAAAACATCAAGTGAGGTTGCGATGAATCTGTTGCCTGTTAAGAGAGCCATACTATCCGTTACCGACAAAACCGGCTTGGCCGAGTTCGGCAAATTCCTGGTTGATCAGGGGTGCGAGCTGGTGTCCACCGGTGGGACCAAGAAGATGCTGAAGGAAGCGGGGCTGCCCGTCACCTCGGTGTCCGACGTCACCGATTTTCCCGAAATCCTGGGCGGCCGGGTCAAGACCCTGCACCCGCACATCCATGGCGGCATCCTGGCCGACAAGGATGACGAGGCGCACATGGAGACCCTGCGCGATTTCGGCATCGAACCCTTCGACCTGGTCTGCGTCAATCTGTATAATTTCGCCGACGCGGTGGCCAAGGGGTTGGACCTCAAGGCGGCGGTGGAGCAGATCGACATCGGCGGCCCGACCATGCTGCGGGCCACGGCCAAGAACTTCCACTCCATCTGCGTGGTCCCCGATCCGAAGTACTACGAGACCGTGCAAAAGGAGATCGAGGAGCACGGCGGTCTGACCCTGGAATTCCGCAAGGAGATGGCCACCCTGACCTTCAGGCTGACCAGTGAATACGACGCGATGATCACGAAATACCTCAGCGAAAACGACGTCTAGCACACACGGCGGCCTGCGATGGCGGGCCGTCTGCACATTCTTTCGACTTCGCTCAGTCCTCGGAGGCAGGGGTTCGCCGCGCGGCGTCCGGGGGGATTGCCGCGCGGCGCAAGAGGGTGCATAGTCGAATCACTCCGATCGGGGAGTTGGGGCCACTGGTCCCAACTCCCCGATCGACAATGGAATTTCCGAATCTTACCGGCTGCGGTGATCGGCCTCGGGGCCGCCGCAGGCATCTCTTATCCAGGAGCGTCATCATCGCCCAGAAGCCCAAGGGCAACCTGCAAGGGTTGAAGCCCAGCCAGATCAAGCGGTTATCCCGCCTGTACCAGCGTCAGTTCCCTACCGACGGGGCCTACACCAACGAGCAGGCCCGCGAGTTGGCCGAACTCTCAGAGGACACCGGCCGTCAGCTCGGCCTGCTCATCGACCGCCAGGGCAAGGTGGCCATGGTCCTGGTCGGCGACAACCGGTCCATCTACATCCCGGAGCTGCCGCGGGCGCGCATGAGCTCGGGCCGTCTTCGCGGCCTGCGGCTGTTGCACACCCACCTGGCCGAGGAGAGCCTGAGCCAGGAGGACCTTATGGACATGGTCTTCCTGCGGCTCGATTCCGTGGCCGCCCTGACCGTGCGCGAGGGGTTCCCGGTGGCCGTGGAGGCCGCCCACCTGCTGCCGCCCAATCCGGACGAGAAGAGCTACGAGTTGTTCCCGCCCGTGCGCTGGGACCGGTTCGAGCACGACCTGGGAGCCGTCACCACGGCCGTCGAGGACGAGTTCGGCCGTCAGGCCGACGGCCAGGGACTGGGCTCGGACGAGGACCGGGCGCTTTTGGTCAGCGTGGACGAGACCCCGCGCCCGGTGCAGGAGCTTTCCCTGGAGGAGCTGGCCGAACTGGCCGACACCGCCGGGCTGGTTGCGGCCGGGACCATGATTCAGCGGGTGCGCAAACGCAACCCCAAGTTCATCATGGGCAAGGGCAAGTTGGCCGACCTCGAGGTCCGGGCGCTCCAGGCCAACGCCTCGATCATCATCTTCGATCAGGAACTTTCGCCCACCCAGATGCGCAACCTGGCCGAGGTCACCGAGCGCAAGATTCTGGACCGCACCCAGCTCATCCTGGACATCTTCGCCCAGCACGCCACCAGCAAGTCGGGCAAGCTCCAGGTGGAGATGGCCCAGCTCAAGTACACCCTGCCCCGGTTGGTGGGGAAGAACCGGGCCATGTCCCGGCTCATGGGCGGCATCGGCGGGCGCGGGCCCGGCGAGACCAAGCTCGAGATCGACCGCCGCCGCGCCAACGACCGGCTGACCCGGCTCAAGGCCGAACTCAAGCAGGTCCGCAGGCATCGCACCCAGACCCGCGAGCGCCGCGCCAAGGCAGGGTTGCCCATCGTCTCGCTGGTCGGCTACACCAACGCGGGCAAGTCCACGCTGTTGAACACCCTGACCAGCTCCAAGGTCCTGGCCGAGGACAAGCTCTTCGCCACCCTGGACCCGACCAGCCGCCGCATCCGCTTCCCCGAGGAGCGCGAGGTGGTCCTGACCGACACGGTCGGCTTCATCCGCCGGTTGCCGCCGGACCTCAAGGAGGCCTTCCGGGCCACCCTGGAGGAGCTGGACTCCGCCGACCTGCTGGTGCTCGTCTGCGATGCCTCCCACCCGGAGGTGGAGGAGCAGGTGGAGGCAGTCCGCGCCATCCTCGAAGAAATGGAACTGAACGAGATTCCGTCCATCCTGGTCCTGAACAAGTGGGACAGGCTCGACGAGGAAGGGCGCGAAGCCATGGCCCGCGTCTTCCCCGAAGGCATCCCGGCCGTGGCCGTGGACCGGGCCTCCCTGGAGCCGGTGGTCGAGGCCATCCTCGGCAACCTCCCCTGGGAGAAGCAGGGCGCCTGACGCCTTCCCGGCCCATTACTTTCGGCCCGCCCTGCGGCGGGCGCGATAGGCGTCGGCCACAAAGATTAGCGAGACCAACTGCTGGGCCATGAGGATGTAATATCCCTGATTACCCATCAGGGCCGCGCAGCTCAGGTTGCCGAGCATGAACCCGAAGTAGCCCCGCACGTCGTTCTTGGCCGACAGGTAGGTGCCGATCAGGAAACCCGCGGCCACGCACAGTTCGAAGACCTGGGTCAGGGTCGTTATCCCGCCGAAATCATAGAGGCTTGCGGCCAGGCCGAAGACCACCGAGAAACGGGCCAGGCAGTCGAGCCATCTCGGCTCCCGGCCGTGGCCGTGCAGGGCGATGATGAAGCCGATGAGCATGGCCGGGGCGCCGCCCGCCTCCACGGCGGCCGCGATCCAGTTGTGTTCCATGATGAAGACGGCGACCCAGGCGGGCAGCCCGGCCAGGAAGATGCCCCATGACCACAGCCGCCAGGCTTTGTTGGATTCCGGGGTGGCGCTGCGCTCGGCCCGGGAAAAGCATATCTTGTTGAGCAGGTACGAAGACCCGCCCCATATCTGAAGCAGAATATCCATGTGTAACCTCATGTCCGGCGCAGGGCCGGTTAAGGACGTGACAAAAGAATGGGCCTGGGCCCATGGACCTCGAAAGAGGTGGGGGAGCAGGGTCTACTCGCCCGATTTGTCCGTCGGAGGAGGCGATATCATGGGACATTCTCCGCCAAGACTGGCCGCGCAGGCTCCGCCCACATGCTTCCCGTCATAGGAAGTGTCGCTTTCCAGCGGCTCCACGTGGATGGTCACCTCGGCGCGTGGCAACTTGGAGTGGATGAGTTCTTCGATGAGTTCACAGAGCTCATGGGAATCGTGCACGGTCATGGAACCGGGCACCACCAGATGAAAGTCGATGAATCGCTTGGGCCCGGACTTGCGAGTGCGCAGGCCGTGGAAGGACGATTCCGTGCCCGTGTAGCTGTGAATGGCGTTGGCGATGAGTTGCAGTTCGTCTTCGGGCAGGGAGTCATCCATGAGCCCGCCCACGGACCGCTTGAGCAGCCCGACCCCGGTGAAGACGATGTTCACGGCCATGATCACGGCGATGATCGGGTCCAGGAGCTTCCACTGGGGCATGACGATGATCACGGCCAGCCCGGCCACCAGTCCCACCGAGGTCCAGACGTCGGTAAGCAGGTGTTTGGCGTCGGCCTCGAGCGTGATGGAGTCGAACCGGTCGGCCGCACGGAGCATGATCCGGGCGACCAGGAAGTTGATCACCGAGGAGACCAGCGCCAGGAGCAGGCCGGGGCCGAGGTGATGCAGTTCCTGGGGCGAGAGGAAGCGGTCGATGGCCGCGTAGCCGATGCCGAAGGCGGCTACGATGATCAGTACGCCCTCGATACCGCTCGAAAAGTATTCGGCCTTGCCGTGGCCGTACGCATGGTCCGCGTCGGCCGGGCGCAGGGCGATGGTGATGGCGGTCAGGGCGAGCACGCCCGCGGTCAGGTTGACCAGGGATTCGGTGGCGTCGGAGAGCAGGCCGACCGAGCCGGTCATCCCCCAGGCGCCGAACTTCAGCACCAGGGTCAGGATGGACGCCCCGATGGAGTAGACGGCGTAGCGCTTGGGGGAGGCCTTCTGCACGGGACTAGTCCTTTTTGAGCCAGGGGTTTTCCTCGCCGCGTGCCAGGCGACGGATGTTCTCCTTGTGCCGCCAGAACAGGACGAGCATGACCACGACGGCCACGGGGATGAAGGCGAAGTTGCCGGACAGGAGCATGAGCACCGGCAGGGACAGGGCGAAGGTCAGGGAGCCCATGGACACGTGCCCGGTGAGCCAGACCATGAGCAGGCACAGGATGATGCAGATCAGCGCGGGCCAGAAGGCCAGCCCCAGGAACGCGCCCACGGTGGTGGCCACGGCCTTGCCGCCCTTGAAGCCCATGAAGCAGGAAAAGACGTGGCCCAGGATGGCCGCCAGGGCGACCAGGGACAGGGCGAAAGGGGATTCGAGCCAGGAGGCGGCGAAGATCACGGGCAGCAGGCCTTTGAGCACGTCGCAGACCAGGGTGGCGATGCCGTACTTCATGCCGCACAGCCGGGCCACGTTGGTGGCGCCGGTGTTCCTGCTGCCGTCCTTCCTCGGGTCGATGCCGCATGCGGATTTGGCGATGACCAGCCCGAAGGGGATGGAGCCGAGGACATAGGCGAGCAGGGCCCAGAAAATGAAACTCATTGTGATTTCTCCTGATAAATCGCGATTGCTGCGTGATACTACAGATTTTGCGGCATGTTGAAAAGTACGCTTATTCTTCCAGGGCTTCGCCGAGGCGTATTTCGTTGGTCAGCGGGTCGATACGCGAGAAGTTGATCTGGAAGCGCTGGCCCGGATAGAGCTTGTCGCCGAGCATTTTTTTGGGGGCGCGCACGTTGACCTGGAGGTGGGGCATGGCCAGGGTGGCCATGGGCCCGGCCTCGTCCACCAGCACGGCGGGCTGGAACTCGCGCCGCCGCTTGGCGAGATAGACCAGCTTCCAGTACCGGGGCCGGAACCGCTGCACCGCACCGACCGCCTGGATGCGCATGTTCAGGTGGGTGATGAGCTGGTCCAGCTCATCGCGGTCGAGCCTCGGCTCGCCCGATGCCAGGAAGGCGCAGACCTGGGCCATGTTGATGAAATCGGTGTAGCGCCGAAGCGGCGAGGTGATGGGCGCGTAGGCCGAAACGCCCAGGGCCGCGTGCCGCTTGGGCGCGGTCTCCAGGGTCGGGGGCAGGAGCAATTTGACCGAGCGCAGGATCTCGGCAGGCTCGGTGAAAATGCCGGCGGCCTCCTGGGGCAGGGCGATGTCCTGGGTGCGGTGGAGCAGGGGCACGCCGTTGTCCCGCGCCCACAGGGCCAGACCCGAGTTGGCCAGGATCATGAATTCGCTGATGATCAGCTCCGAGAGCGGGCTGGGCGTCTTCAGATCTATGTTGACCGATGTCTGCGCGCCGCTCCCGGTGAGGGTGACGACGGGCTCGGGCTTGCGGATGACGCAGGCGCCCGAGGCCAGCCGCCGTTCCAGGAGGTGGGTGGCCAGGTCGTGGGCCAGCATCAGGGATTCGTCGCTCCGCTCCCGGATGGCCCGGTCCGCGTCCTCGTAGGTGGTGTTGGCCTTGACCCGGACCCAGGCCGTGCGCGGTTCGACCTTCTCCAGGGCGCCGTCGGCCGCCAGGAAAAAGTCCGTGACCAGGGCCGGGCGCGCCTCCCCGGCAAGCAGGGAGTACAGCCCGGTGCCGAGCCGCTCGGGCATCATGTGGCTGGTGCCCTCGGGCAGGTACAGGCTGGTGGCCCGGTGCAGGACCGCCTTGTCCAGGGCCGATCCGAAGGTCCAGTGGGCCTCGGGCCGGGCCAGGACGATGGAGAGCCGATACCCCGTGCCGTGTTTTTCGATGCGGAAGGCGTCGTCGATGTCCCGGGTGGTGCTGGCGTCTATGGAAACCGCATCCTCGATCTCCGGCGTCTGAGCCTGATTGGAAAAGCCCTTTTCTATCTCTTTTATTTCACTGGAAAAGGATTGGGACCATGCGTCGTCCCAGGCGTATTCGGCCTCATCCAGGCGGTAGTTGTGGTGGGCCGGCAACACCCCCCAGGCCTGGGCCAGGAGCAGGGCCAGGTGCGGAACGTCGGGCAGCCCCTTGGAGATGGCCGTCCATATCTTGCGGTCGGTTTCGTCCAGGGTCTCGCCGACCTTGCCCTTGAGAATGCGCTCCAGCCCGTCGGCCAGTTCCGGGTCCAGATCGGGCAGGCGCGGCTTGCGTCCCTGATTGTGGGCGTCCCAGAGGTCCTTGAGCAGGATCTGGCCGGCACTGGTGATGGCCTCCCGCTCCTTTTCCTCGGCCTGTTGCCGGAGCTTTTGCTCGACCTTTTCGGCCGGCCATATTTCGAAGACCGGCGGGCGGAACTTGAAGTGGGTCTTGGCCTGGAGCATGGCCCGGCCCAGCGCGGCCAGCCGGTCCTCGTCCCACTCCTCCCAGAGCAGGTCGGCGAACCAGTTCAGGGGCGCGGATTCCACCTCGCCCTGGGACAGTTCCCAAAGTTCCATGACGTCCAGTCCGGCCTGGATTTCGCCGCGCGCTTCCTGGCGTTCGTTGAGGATGTTCTGGATGTCCTGTCGCGAGGCGTCGGCGGACAGCACCGGGCCGTGCCACGGCAGCAGCCGGGCGGCGGGCAGCTTCATCTCGCGCTTGTTGATGGTCAGCAGGCGGAGCTTGCCGGACGATTCCTCAAGCACCCAGGCGAGCTGCGGCTGGTCGCCGTGCATGAATTCCACCACCGTTCCGGGGCGGACCGTGGGGCCGAGCGGGGTTGTTTTAGCCATGTATCAGTCGATTCTTTTTCGTTGCGCTAAGGGTTCGGTTAGCATGAAACGGTTGTCAGTGTAAGTCCGTGCGCGTATGGGAGATGCATGCAGATGGATTTTCTGGAACTCATCGGCCTTGCGGCCGGTTGCTGCACCACGGCGGCGTTTTTTCCGCAGGTCCTGCACACCTGGCGGACCCGCTCCGTGGCGGACCTGTCCCTGCGCATGTACCTGCTGTTCACCCTGGGGGTCGTGCTCTGGCTGGTCTACGGCATCCGTATCGGTTCCCTGGCCGTGACCCTGGCCAACGCCGTCACGCTGGTCCTGGCCGCGTCCATTCTGGTCATGAAACTCGTCTACGACAAGTCCCCCCGCAAGGGGAGCGGCCGCCGTTCCAAATAAAAGGGCTCGCCGAACTCCTGCCCGGCGAAGCCCACTTTCCTTCGTTCGTCCCGGACTAGTGCTTGAAGGAGCGCTGGCCGGTGAAGACCATGGCCACCTGCGGCTCGGCCTCGTTGACCGCCTGGATGACCTCGAAATCGCGGATGGAGCCGCCGGGCTGGGCGATGGCGGTCACGCCCTGGTCGATGCACAGGTCCACGCCGTCGCGGAACGGGAAGAAGCCGTCCGAGACGACCACGGAGCCGGGCAGGCCGCCGCGCGCCGCTTCGGTGCGCTTCTCGATGTCGGCCAGCTTCTCCTTCATCTCCGGGTCCTTGATGGCCGCCAGCTTGAGCTCGAACAGGGACTTGCCCAGTTCCTTGGAGGACAGCAGGTCCGCGTACTTGATGTACGCCTTGGTCACGGCCAGGAGCACGCAGCCCACGCGGTCCTGTTCGCCGGTGCCGATGGCGGTGGTCACGCCGTCGCGGGCAAAGATCACGGAGTTGGAGGTCACGCCGGCCTCGACGGCCCAGGCGAAGAGCAAATCGTCCGCCTCCTGCTTGGAGGGCGCGCGGGCCACGAAGGCGTTGCCGTCCTTCTCGGCTTCGGCCGCGATGAAGTCCTCGGTGGAGAGGATGGCGTTGCGGAAGGAAAACTGCACGACCATGCCGCCGTCGGATAGGGACTTGATGTCCAGGAACGGCGTCCGGGACAGCGATTCCAGCTCGGTGATGCCGGGAATCTCCAGGATGCGCAGGTTCTTTTTCTTTTTCAGCACGGCCAGGGCGTCGGCATCGAACTCCGGCGCGGCCACGACCTCGAAATACACGGAGTTGATCAGTTCGGCGGTGGCCAGGTCAAGCTTGCGGTTGACCACCACGGCCCCGCCGAAGGCGGCGATGCGGTCGGCCTCGAAGGCCCGCTTCAGGGCCACGGCCACGCCTTTGTCGGTCCAGGCGGCCCCGCAGGGGTTGTTGTGCTTGAGGATGAGCGCGGCCGGTTTGGCGGACAGGTACTGCAAGATGTTCAGGGCGTTGTCCACGTCGGTCAGGTTGGTCTTGCCGGGGTGCTTGCCCGCCTGGAGCATATGCTCCTCGGTCAGGGCGGAGACGAGCCCCTGGCCCGCGCCGATGAACTTCACGCCGCCGACTTCGAGCTGCCCCTCGGCCAGCTCGTAGAGCGCGGCGGGCTGGTCCGGGTTCTCGCCGTAGCGCAACCCCTTGGTCTCGCCGTCGATCTCCCAGGTCCGTTTCCTGAAGACCAGTTCCTGGTCGCCCAGGGTCAGCTTCATGTCCGCAGGGAACGGGTCCTGCTGCAAGGTGTGGTACATCTTCTTCAAATCGCTCATCGCTTGGACTCCGTGTTGTTGCCGTGTGAGGTGGCGGTCATAACACACCTTCCACAGGCGGGCAATGATTGGGGCCCGGCCCGGCCCGGTATTCAAGCATTCGTTTGAAATATCCGATGAATAATAATTGTTCTAACGCGATTCCGGCGTATTGTTGGATCAGGTGGAACCTCTCAGAAGGAATCGGGTTCGCCGCCCGCTGTTGCGGTTGCATTTGAAATTTCCAGCGTACGGGAGGAATTATGCATGCATTCAACTTCAAGGACTGGGGTCTGCAGACCAAGATCCTCAGTTTTTTCCTGGCCATCGTTGTCCTGATTCTGGCCGGTCTGCTCGGATACTTCCTGCCTGTCGTAGGTAATTCCCTCATGCAGGAAAAGCGCGTGGCCACCCAGAGCGTGGTCGAGGTGGCCTACGGGGTGATCGAGTCCTGGGCCGCCAAGGCCGGAGCCGGGAGCATGACCACGGAGGCGGCGCAGGAGGCCGCCAAGGCGGAACTCGCGACCCTGCGCTACAAGGGCGGGGAATATTTCTGGGTCAACGACCTCCACCAGGTCATCGTGGTCCACGGGGTCAAGCCGGAACTCAACGGCAAGGACCTGACGGACATGAAGGATCCCCACGGCGTCTATATATTCCAGGAAATGGTCAAGGTGGCCAAGACCAAGGACCAGGGATTCGTCAACTACATGTGGCCCAAGCCCGGCTCGGACCAGCCCGTGCCCAAGGTCTCCTTCGTCAAGTTGTACAAGCCCTGGGGCTGGGTCGTGGGCTCGGGCATCTACGTGGATGACGTGCAAGCCCAGGTCTCCTCCCTGCGCTGGCAGATTCTCATTCCCACCGTGGTCGGCATGGGACTCATGATCCTCATTGTCTTCTGGGTGCTGCGCGGCATCATCCGGCCTTTGCGCGAGGCCGTGGCCGTGTCCAACGCCATGGCCGAGGGCGACCTGACCGTGGACATCGTGTCCCGGAGCAGGGACGAGGTCGGCCAGTTGACCGAGGCCATGTCCAACATGCTGCAGGCCCTGCGCAACGTGGTCTCCGAGGTCAGCCTGGCCTCGGAACAGGTCACCTCGGGCAGCGAGGAGCTGGCCTCCTCGGCCATCGACCTGTCCCACGGCGCCACCGAGCAGGCCTCGGCCGTGGAGGAGGTCTCGGCCGCCATGGAGGAGATGACCTCGTCCATCGGCCAGAACGCGGAGAACGCCCAGACCACCAACACCATGACCAACAAGGCGGCCCGCGACACCGAGTCCGGCGGCAAGGCCGTGACCAAGACCGTGGGGGCCATGAAGCAGATAGCCGAGAAGATCTCGATCATTGAGGAGATCGCCCGCCAGACCAACCTGCTGGCGCTCAACGCGGCCATCGAGGCGGCCCGCGCCGGCGAGCACGGCAAGGGCTTTGCCGTGGTCGCCGCCGAGGTCCGCAAGCTGGCCGAACGCAGCGGCGCGTCCGCGGCCGAGATCAGCGAATTGTCTTCGTCCAGCGTCGAGGTGGCCGAAGAGGCCGGGACCCTGCTGGCCCAGATCGTGCCGGACATCCAGAAGACGGCCGAGCTGGTCCAGGAGATATCCGCCGCCACCAACGAGCAGAACGCGGGCGGCTCCCAGGTCAACGCGGCCATCCAGGACATGGACAAGGTCATCCAGCAGAACGCGGCCGCTTCCGAGGAAGTGGCCTCCACGGCGGAGGAACTCTCGTCCCAGGCCGTGCAGTTGCAGAAGATCGTCAGCTTCTTCAAGCTCGGCGGGAGGGCCTATGTCCCGGCCGCCAACAAGGTCAAGGTGTCCAAGCCCAAGGCCAAGGCGATCGGCGGGGGCGCGCTCAAGCCGGTGGCCGGGCCTCCGTCCGGCGGGATGGACCTGGAAATGGGCGACATGGACGACGGCGACTTCGAACGCTTCTGACGGTAACGACGCCCCAGGCGAACGATACGGCCGCCCGGTTTTCCGGGCGGCCTTTTTTGTCCGGGACGGACCGCGATTTTGCCTTGGCGGGGGCGCTCAATATTTGCTATGCAAAGAATCCCGGCGTGCGTTTTTTCATCAATCAAGGAACACCGATGTCAGAAAGCTACATGGAAAAGGCGCTCTTGAAGCTCGCCCGTCAGATCAATGCCTACGACGAGGCCTCGCTCATGAGCCTTTGGGAAAAATACGCGGAAAAGGTCCGTCATTTCGAGCCCACCAAACGGTGGGAGGAATCGGTCCTGGTGTTCAATCTCATCCAGTCCACCCGCCTCAAGAACCAGCTTTTCAACTACAACTGGGCGCAGTCCCGCCAGCCCGGCGACGGGCCGGTGGAGATCGACCTGGCCGCCCTGACCGCGCCGGAGAAGCCTTCCGGGCCGGTGAACGGAGACCTCGCCGACCGGGATGCGGATCACGGGGCCGGGCCGGACAAGAAAGACCGCCGCGGCAAATTGCTCACCCTGACGCCCAAGAACGGCAAGTAGCCGCCGCACCGGCCGGTTGACATAGGCACCCGTTTATATTTACGGAACATAACCGTTTGTGCGCGCATCCCCGGCCGGGGGCCGCAATTCCGGTATTTCAAGGAGCTAACAATGTCCAATATGGTGGTTTTCGGTTCCCAGTGGGGAGACGAAGGTAAAGGCAAGGTCGTCGATATGCTGGCCGAGAAGGCGGACGCCATCGTCCGTTTCCAGGGTGGCAACAACGCGGGGCATACCCTGGTGGTCGACGGCGAGCAGTGCATCCTGCACCTGATTCCCTCCGGCATCCTGCACCCCGGAAAGCAGTGCCTCATCGGCAACGGCGTGGTCCTGGACCCGTTCGTGTTCTGCGAGGAGCTGGACAAGCTCGCCGCCAAGGGCGTGGACGTGGCCCCCTCCCGGGTGATGATCAGCAAGAAAACCCACGTGATCATGCCGTACCACTGTCTCATGGACGCGGCCCGCGAGTCCGCCAAGTCCGCCGACGGCAAGATCGGCACCACCGGGCGCGGCATCGGCCCGTGCTACGAGGACAAGATGAACCGCTGCGGCATCCGCGCCGGCGATTTCGCCGATCCGGAATTGCTCAAGGACAAGATCGCCAAGGCCCTGGAAGAAAAGAACGTGCTTTTCCAGCACCTGTACGGGGCCGAGCCCGTGGACGCCCAAGCCGTCTTCGACAAGGTCATGCCCGTGGCCGAGCGGCTGGTGCCGTACCTCGGCGACGTGTCCTCGGCCATCCAGGCCGCGGACTGCGTCCTGTTCGAGGGCGCCCAGGGCACGCACCTGGATATCGACCACGGCACCTATCCCTTCGTGACCTCCTCCAACACGGTCACGGCCAACGCGGCCTCGGGCTCCGGCTGTTCGCCGCGCGAGCTCGACCGGATCATCGCCATCGTCAAGGCGTACACCACCCGCGTGGGCAGCGGCCCGTTCCCCACGGAGCTGCTGGACGCGGACGGTGACTACCTCCAGTCCCACGGCCACGAGTTCGGCGCCACCACCGGGCGCAAGCGGCGCTGCGGCTGGCTCGACCTGGTGGTCCTCAAGGAATCCGCCCGGCTGAACGGACCCACCGAGTTGGCCATTACCAAGCTCGACGTTCTGTCCGGCCTCAAGGAAGTGAAGCTCTGCGTGGGCTACGAGTACAAGGGCGAGACCATCGCCTACCCGCCCCAGGAACAGAACGGCATGGCCTACGTCACGCCCGTGTACGAGACCCTGCCCGGCTGGGACGAGGATATCTCCGGCGCGCGCAGTTGGGACGACCTGCCCGGGAACGCGGTCAACTATCTCAAGCGCGTCGAGGAGATCTCCGGCGTCAAGATCGGCATCGTCTCGGTCGGACCGGACCGGGTACAGACCTTTTAGGGAGTGGCGGGCATGACGCTGCACGACGATCCGCTGGCCGCCCTGGTTGGGCAGGAGCACGCGGTCCGGCGGCTCAACGCCATCGCCCACGACCCGCCCCAATCCATCGTCATCGAGGGGGGCGACGCGGAATCCCGCGTCGCCCTCGCCCTGTATTGGGCCATGCGTCTGAACTGCGCGTCCGGTTCCGTGCCTGCGGCCAGTGCCCGGCGTGCAGGCAGATCGCGGACCTGGCCTTCAACGACCTGTTGTTCTTCGACGGCCGCGAGGGGTTGATCAAGGTGGACTCCGTGCGCGAGAAGCGCTCCACCTGGGGCCAGCCGCCCAACGGCGACGGCTACCGCGTGTCCATCTTCGCCGAGGCCCAGATGTTCATGACCGAGGCGGCCAACGCCCTGCTGAAGTCCCTGGAGGAGCCGAGGCCCGGCAACGTCTTCGTCCTGGCCGCGCCCCAGCGCGAGCGGCTCCTGGAGACCCTGGTCTCCCGCTCCTGGGTGGTCACCCTGTCCTGGCCGGATGTGCGCGTGAACCCGCCCGAGGTGACCGAATGGACCACGGCCCTGGTCCATTTCTGGCAGACCGGGCGGGGCTGGTTCGAGCGCACCCAGGTGCGCGGCGCGGTGGACCGCAACCTGGCCATGGACGTGGTCGTCGGCATGCAGCGCGAGCTGCGCGAAGCCATGTCCGGCGCCTGCTCCACGCCCCTTTCGGCGGGCATGGCCAAGGCCTACGGCCCGGCCGACCTGCGGCGCATCGGCCTGGTTCTCGAACAGGCCCAGGACGCCCTGAACACCCAGATCCCGGTCAACCCGACCATGGTTCTCGACTGGGTCGCCACCCGGATGGCGTAGGTCTTGCGCATCGTCGAGTACTCCGGGCACGACGCCGACGCCATCGTCGAACTCATCACCCATATCCAGATCGCGGAATTCGGCGTGGCCACCTCGGCCGCGAAGCAGCCGGACCTGCGCGACATCCCGGACTACTACCAATACGGCGCGGGCGATTTCTGGCTCGCCTTCGAGGGCGACGAGCTCATCGGGACCATCGCGCTGAAGGATGTGGGCGGCGGGGTCTGCGCCCTGCGCAAGATGTTCGTCAAGAAGGCGTACCGGGGCAGGGAACGCGGCGTGGGCGCGAAGCTCATGCGAACCCTGCTCGACCGGGCCAGGGCCCGCGGGGTGCGTGAGATATTTCTCGGTACCGTGGACGTGTACCACGCGGCGCATCGCTTCTATGAGAAATCCGGCTTCACGGAGGTGGGCCGGGCCGAGGTCCCGGATACGGTTCCGCTAATGGACGTGGACGTCAAATACTACCGCTACCGTTTTTAGCGCGGCATGGCCGTGGCAACGGAAAACGCCCGGATCGGAGAACCGATCCGGGCGTTTTTTGTGTCGTGCGCGGTCCGGTCAGGCGTCGACCTTCTTGCCCGCAAAGCGGATGACCAGGGCCGTGGCCAGGATGCCCAGCGGCAGGGTCAGGGTGACGGGCAGGCCGAGGCCCGCCGGGAGGTAGCCGGTGACGATGGCCAGGCCTGCCACGACCACGGCGTAGGTCAGCTGGGTGCGAACGTGGTCGATGTGGTCGCAGCCCGCGCCCATGGAGGACAGGATGGTCGTGTCCGAGATGGGCGAGCAGTGGTCGCCGAAGATGGCTCCGGTCAGGACCGAGCCCACGGAAAGGACCACGAACTCCGGGGCCGGGTTCAGGGCGAAGGCCAGGGGAATGGTCAGGGGCATGAGGATGCCCATGGTCCCGTAGGAGGTCCCGGTGGCGAACGAGATGATCGAGCCGAGGATGAAGATGATCGACGGCAGCAGGTACGCGGGCAGGGCGTCGGACAGCGCGCCCACCAGGTAGGTGGCCGTGCCCAGTTCCTTCATGATCCCGGACAGGGACCAGGCCAGAAGCAGGATGACCGCGGTGATGTTCATGGACTTGATGCCCGTGACAAAGGTCTCGATGGCGTCTTTGAGGGGCATGATTTTGCGGATCACGGCCATGGCGATGGCCACCAGAGAGGCGATCAGGGCGGCCTGGAACAGGACCACCGAGGCGTCCGAGGCCCCGAAGCAGATGCGCATGGAGGTGAAGGACAGGGGCGAGGCGTTGACGGCCGCCAGTACGGCCGGGTCGTCGAGGTTCTGGTAGCCGTTGAAGTAGAAGCCGAGAAAGGCGGCGACCATGAGGGTACCGATGGGCAGGATGGCGCTCCAGACCGACGGTTTCACGTGCGAGGCGGGTTCCAGGGTGGTGGCCTCGTCCGAGGCCATGGGCACGGCGTTGTCGCCGAGCACCTTGCCGTGGGTCCGGGCGCGCATCTCGGCCGCATACATGGGCCCGAAGTCGCGCTTGAGCCACACGGCCAGGAGGATGAAGAGCAGGATGTAGATGTTGTAGAACCGGAACGGGATGGTCTGGACGAAGATGCCGTAGGCGTTGCCGGTGATGCCGATGGTCTGGTAGCCGTCGCGGATCAGGCCGACCTCGTAGGCTACCCAGGTGGAGATGAGGGCGATGCCCGCGATGGGCGCGGCCGTGGCGTCGATGATGAAGGCCAGCTTCTCGCGCGAGACGTTCAGGCGGTCGGTCACCGGGCGCATGATCGGGCCCACGGTCAGGGAGTTGGCGTAGTCGTCGAAAAAGATGAACAGGCCCATGCACCAGGCGGCCAGTTGGGAGGAGCGCGGCGTCCTGGCCCAACGGGAGATCGCCCCGGCGATGGCCTGTGCCCCGCCCATCTTGGAGATCAGCGCGATGAGCCCGCCGATGGCCAGAACCTGGAGCACGATGCCCGCGTCCCATGGGTCGGCCAGCGAGGTCAGGACTTGGGTGGACAGGTGCAGGAATCCGCCGATCAGGGCGTGGTACACGTCCCATCCCTCCAGTTCGAGCATGAAACAGCCCGAGAACACGCCGATGAACAGCGACAGGATGACGTTCTTGCTGGCAAAGGCCAGGGCGATGGCCAGCAGCGGCGGGATCAGGGTCAGCAACCCCCAGTGTTCGGCGTTGGCCGCGACCACCGCCGGATCGGCGGCCAGGGCGAGGGCGGGCATGAGAAAGGCCGCCAGGCAGGCGGCCGTCAGGATGAGAGATTTACGCATAAAGTTCCCTTTGAAATATGCTCGTTGGAGTACGGAATAATCGAAATCAACGCCGAAATACAAAATTGTATGCGGCGTTGATGGAGAGCAGGCATATATCATTCGTCAGTGTTTGTCGATGGTGAAGAGATATCGACTTCCGAATGCATTGCCAAAAAAGGGAAATTTTGCGGGTCGGTCAGGGGAATCGGCTTTCGCGCTCCACCTTGCAGACGCGGGTGGTGAAGGAGGCGTACCATTCTTTGCGGCCGCGCGCCTGGGCAGCCCTGTGCTCGGGGTGTTCGCGCCACGCTCGGATGGCCTCCGGGCTGTCCCAGTAGGACACGGTGATGCCGACCTCCTCGCGGGCGGAATCCGCGCCCAGGAAGCCGGGCATGGACCGGGCCAGTTCGAGCATGCGCCCGGCGGTCGCGGCGTAGCCGTCGTCCCGGTCCGTGCGCACGGAAGTGAAGATCACGGCCCAGCAGGTCCGGTCGTTCAGGCCAGGCTGATTCTTCTGCATTGCGACCCCTTGGGAATGAAGAGCCCCAGTTGCACGGTTTCGGCCAGCGGTTGCCCGATCTTTTCGGCCAGGAAGCGGGTCGGCCCGTGCTCGAACATCTGGCCGGGCCGCAGGAAGGTGCGACAGAACATCTCGCCCCAGTTGGTGGCGTAGATCACCGCGGCCTGCTCAATGCGACCGGTCTCGGGCGGGGCGGCCAGGTTGAGGATGAAGAAGGCCCGCTCGACCTCCTCGGCGCGCAGCCCCTCGTTGATGTCCGGCTCGAAGGTCTCGGCAAAGGGAAAGAAGTCGTGCAGGGCGGCCATGAGCTTTTGCAGGTCGATCAGGGCGATGGGCGCGATGGTCCGGTCCGCCTGCAACAGGCTCTTGGGGGCGTAGATGCGGTTGGCCAGGAGCCAGGCCAGCAGGTGCACCGGGTCCTGGTTGCGGTGCAGGAGCTGGAGATGCTCGGCGGATTGCTTGGCCTCCACCCGCTCGCCCCCGCGCACGGTCCAGGCGGGCGGTTTGCCCGGCGCCTTTTCCGCCGAGAAATGCAGAATGGGGAAGCCGTTCTCACGGGTGTCCATGAACGGCACGCGCATGATCTTGTGGTTCTTCCTCGCGAAGTTGGCCGCGATGCGCCGTCCCATGCGCGTCAGGTCCTCGGGGTTGACCAGGGCCCTGGTCCTGCCCTTGGCCCGGCCGTTCGCGGACAGCCCCTCCTGGATGCGCTGGTAGGTGTCGACCATGTACCGGCGCACGTGCGAGCCCATGCGCAGGGACTTCTCGAACGGCCAGGTGCGGTGCGTCTCGACCAGTCGGCCCGGCTCCACGTAGCCCGAGCCGAACAGGACCGAGATCAGGGACTCGTCCTCCGGCCGGGTGGGCAGGTTCATGAACAGGGGGATGTCCGACAGGTTGGCCTTGAGCCGGAAGGACTCCTTGAGCAGGGCCGCGGCGTTGTCCTCTCCGCGCCCGGAATAGTAATCGTGCAGGGTAGAATACAGGGCGGTGTACGGATCGGTGTCGAGCCGCCCCTGGCGGTTGCGGATCAGGTTGCGCTTGATGCGGTCGCACAGGGGCAGGGCGGACGCACCCGGCGCGGCGTAGGTCTCCAGCAGGCCGAGCTTGAGCACGGATTTGAAGGGCGAGTGGACGGCCTTGACCATCTGCCACAGGGACCCGCCGAAATATTCGGCCGGCGGCACCTCGGCCAGGTGGCCGAAGTCCTCCAGGCGCGGCTTGCCGCACAGGGGGTAGCGCCTGGCCGCGCGGATGCACGACTCGTACATCTTGCGGCTGGCCCCGGCCGGAGTGACCCACCAGGCGATGTTCTTGCCCGCCAGCTTCAGCGCCGTGCGGTAGAACTCCTCCTTGAGCAGCAGGACCTGGGCCGAGCCCGAACTCTCCTCGTCCCCGGACAGGAAGCGGTTGTCGCGCACGTCGTCCATGCGCATGGGGTAGAAATGGACTTCCAGGCCGTAGTCGCTGTCTGCCCACAGGGACATGGCTTCGAGTTTGCGCTTGAGGCCGTGCTCCATGGTCATGGTCACGTCGCCGTCGTAACAGACCCAGCAGTCCAGGTCCGAACTCGATGTCTGGGCCACGGTGCCCAGGCTGCCCATGGCGTAGACCGCCAGGATGCGCACCTCGGGCGAGGGATCGAACTCCGGCTCCAGCCCCAGCCGCTCTCTGGCCAGTTCCAGGTCGGTCAGGCAGGGATAATAGCCCCAGACCCGCGAGGACGGGATGTTGCCGAAATTGTAGCGGCGCTCGAACAGGTCGCTGTCCAGGAGTATGGGGAGCATGCGCAGGAAGGCCTGCTGGTCCCTGGACAGGGTGCCCATGGCTCGGTGCATGCGCTGCCGGTTGTTTTCGAGCATGCGCCGTTCCCGGCGCATGAAGGTCAGCTCCCTGGACCACGCGGCCAGTGCCTTCTGGGCCCGGAACGGATCGGTCTCCCGGCTCTTCGGCGGGGTGCCCATTTCCGTCTCCCTGGCGAACAGGGTCATTTGGCGGAGGCGGTTGGCCAGGAACTGCGGGTGCCCGGCGTCGGAATTCTTGATGATGGATCGGGTCACGAACGAGCCGTGCAGCTCCAGGGACAGCAGCACGCAGTCCCGGACGTACAGGGCGTGCAGACAAGTGTGGCGGAATTCCAAGCCCCGGAATTCGTCGCCGATGAGTTCGGCGAAGGACAGGTCGCACGCATTGAACCGGGTGGAGCGCACGGAGCAGCCATGCAGGGCGCTCCCGGCCAGGGTGCAGGCGGTGAAGTCCGTGCGGGCCAGCCTGCAGTCGCGGAAGGCGGCCTCGCTGAACACCGAGTGTCGGAACCGGCACCCCTCGAAGGTGCAGCCTGACAGGAACGCGCCCGTGAACGTGCAGTCCGTGAACACGCAGTCCTCGAACCGGGTGCCGGCGAGTTCCGTGCCGGTGAAGCGCACCTCCCGGAATTCGGTGCCGGACGCCGAGCAGTCGCGGAAGGTCCCGTCGGCCAGGTCGGTGTTGTTCAGCTTTCCTTTGAAGAACCGGGTGTGGGCGAAGGAGGACCCGGCCAGGCCGAGCCCGGTCAGTTCGCGGTTTTCCAACTGTGCGCCGTCCACCACGGAGCCGGGCAGGTCCTGGTCGCGGACGTTGCCGGGCTTGGGCAACAGGTCCTGAAGGCGCTTGGGTTTGGATTTGAACAGCCCCTTGAGAAAACCGGCCTTGGGCGGCGCGGGCGCCTCCCGATGGGGCGGCGACGGGGGGGCGGCCTCCAGCACGCGGGGGGAAATGGTGCCCCTGGGCGGACAGTCCCCGGCCACGTTGCGCACGAAGTCCGGGGCGATCGCCTCCAGCGCGCCGAGCATTTCGAACTGGGCGTTCTCCCGGCGTTCTTCGGGCAGGGAAGAGATGTACTGGACGAAGCCGATGTCGCCGAGCAGGGGGGCGCGGGACACGGCGGCCGTGCGGATGCTCGGCATACGGGAGCGGACCGAGGCCAGCAGCTTGCCCATGGCGGGATGGTCCTGGCTGATGAGCGCGTCCAGGCACGCCCCGGCGAGCCGGACGTCGGCCTTGGGCAGAATTTTGAGCAGCGTGCCGAGGATGGTCTTGTTGCCCGCCTCGCCCACGGCCGCGATGGTCCGCAGGAGCGCCGCGTCCGGTTCGAGACGGCCCAGGTCCACGGCCTTGGCCAGGACCTCGCCGTAGGCCGAGTCGCCCACGCCGCGGATGACCTGGCAGAGTTGTTCCTGGTCGGCGCCCTCCACGCCGTTGGTCAGCCGGGAGTTGATCCAGCGGCCGAAGAGTCCGCCCACGATGACCTGCCGGACCGGGAAGGCCAGGACTTCGTCCTGTTCGCCGAGCCGGGCCACGAACGGGACCAGTTCCTCGGGGTCGGTGCCCATGAGCGGCTTGAGCAACTCCTCGATCCAGGCCAGGGTCTCGCGGTCCATGTCGCCGGGGAAATCCTTGAGCATCCCGTGGACCAGGGCCAGCCGGTCACGGGCGGGCCAGGCCGCCACCTTGGGGGCCAGGCGGGGCAGGGGCGCGTTGTGGGCGTTGATGCAGCGGGCGCACAGGGTCCGGCCGAACCGGGTCGAGCGGACCAGGGCCTGGAGGCAGGTCTGGACCGTGTGGATGTCGCCTGAGTTGGCGGCCAAGCGGTACAGGGCCAGGACGGCCTCGGCCTGGGGCACGGCCTCGTCGTGGGCCGGGTGGGGCGCCTGGTCGCACCACGTCATGAACTCCGCGGTCAGCTCCCCGATGCCGGGGCCGCCGCCGGGCGCACCCTCGGACAGGGCGCCTATGGCCCCGGCCAGGGTTCGTATGTTCGGAATTTCTAGGCTCATCACCTCTGCCGCCTTGCTGAGATGGCGCGATAGTGCAGGGAATCGGAAGCGAAGTCAAAGCGGGATTCCAGCACCGGGAATCCGCATTTCCGGAATCCTCGGAAGAGAACGGTTCTGAGGGGGCGAAAACGGGTCCGGAACGCCCGGGAAGCCGCTGAAACACTTGTTTAAGGGGCAAAAAGACTTTGACTCACCAGGGACAATGGCCTATCGTCCCCGACTATTATTGATAACTGAAATCCCCAGTCCATAAACAACCTTTTAGGGAAGACACTTATGTATACACTTCGTACCCTTCCGGGAGACGATGTCCGTCAGATCATGTGGCGTTTCGCCGAGCGGTTCGATCTCCAGATGTCCGTGCAGAGCGCCCGTTCCATCGCCCGCACCACCGTCGCCAAACTGGTGGCCGAAGGGGCGCGCGACACGCACGAATGGACCGAGCAGAAGGGCGAGCTTTTGACCGCTTTCGACCAGGCCGGATTGACCGCATTATTCATGGATCCCCATCAGGGCGGCTTCATCGAGGGCCCCAAGAACCTGGCCCTGGCCCTGGTCGCCTTCGAACTGGCCTGGGTGGACGCCGGTGCGGCCACCTCCTCCCTGGCCTCCTGCCTGGCCCTGGCCCCCATCCACGAGAAGGGCACCCCCGAGCAGCGCGACAAGTACATGTCCGCCTGCGTCCCGCCCCAGCCGGGCGAGGACCGCGAAATCTGGCGCGGGGCGTTTGCCCTGACCGAGCCGCTGCCCTACGTGGGCGTGGACACCGGCGTGCTCTGCGGCAAGGCCACCGTGGCCGAGTGGAACAACGGCGAGGAGCCCATGCTTCAGGTCGACAAGCGCGGCCGGTTCATCACCAACATGGACTTCGCCAACTTCGTCACCGCCGCCGTGGAGTCCAACGACGAGCGCATCAAGGGGACCTTCATGGTCATCCTCGAAGAGGGCGACGAGGGCACCTTCGACCGCGGCGCGCCCACGCTGAAGATGGTCCACCAGCTTTCGTCCACCCGCGACCCCGTGCTCAACCTCAAGGTGCCCGCTTCCCGCATCATCGGCGGCTATGACGTGGTCGACGGCGTGATCGTGCCCAAGTACAACCACTCCGAGATCATCGGCGCGGTCTTCCACCGCACCCGCATCCCCGTGGGACTGATGACCTCGGCCAAGCTGCTTTCCGCCGTGGAGCCGGTCATCCGGTACCACCGCAACCGTTTCCGGGGCGGCGACGCCTGCAAGGAAGGCTCGCCGCGCTACGACAAGGGCTTGCAGATCAACGAGGACGCCCTGCAGCGTCTGGCGGACGTCTGGGCCGCCGGCGAAGCGGGCTGTTCCCTGGCCTTCGCGGCCGCGCGCCTGGCCGACCGCTTCGATCCCATCGAAAAAGCCAAGGAGGCCCACTTCGAGTCCGAGGGCGTGACTTCCATCCGCAAGCAGATGGCCGTCCTGCGCAAGCTGCACGACCAGGTCCGCGAATTCATCAAGCTGGAATACGCTCCGGCGGGCACGCGCGACGAGGCCCGGTACAACGAGCTTTTGAGCGACACCTTGGTCCAGTACGCCTACATGGAGGCCCTGGCGGGCGTCCTCAACCCGGGCGTGAAGCTCTGGAACACGGGCGAGGGCGCCAACAAGATGCGCGAGGCCGTGGCCCTGGTCGGCGGATACGGTATCACCGAGGACTGCCCCGGCTTCCTCATGCAGAAATGGACCGACTGCCAGCTCGAGGCCACCTACGAAGGCCCCGAGGCCGTGCAGCGCCGCCACCTGACCATGACCATGACTTCCGACATCTTCGGCTGCATCATGGAGAACTGGATCACGCAGATGCGCCGCGCGGGCCAGGACGTTCCCGGCCTGGGCGGCTACGTGCTGGCCGCGGCCATGGAGCTGTGGCAGTGGACCCTGGGCCATCTCCAGGAGGCCAAGGACCAGGACGGCCGCAAGCTCTACCACAACAAACGGCAGGGCGTGACCTTCCCCATGGCCGACGCGCTGGGTTGGATTCTCGGCCCCTACTTCCTGGCCTGCGACGTCATGGAGCTCATGGAGAAAGGCCCCATGTCCATGACCCTGGCCGAGGGGCTGGACGACCTGACCGGATTCTACAAGGACTTGTGCCACGTGCAGGCCGCCCGCGCCGCCGGTGAAGTGGCCCGCATCTGCTCCGAATTGGTTTACGGTTTCAACTGGAACCGCTGCCCGACCCCGGATGGCGGGATCGCCGAGAAGTGCGAGCCCGAGCTGAAGTCCAAGGACGAATGCGCCCAGGACGGCACGCTGGGCGACCAGTCCAAGTGCTCGCGGCCGGAGCTCGTCCGCTTCCGCGAACTCAAGGCCACGGTCGACATGTGCCTGGCCGGCTCCCGTCTGGCCAAGGACCGTGCGGGCAACGCCCTGGCCGAAGTGATGATCCCCGAAGCCCTCGACTACCCGCAGGGCTAGCAAGATAAAGGCAATGCGAGAGGGAAACCTTTTGAGAAAGGTTTCCCTCTCGCGCTCTCCCTTCCAAAACTTCTTGTTGCCGCGCCGCTGGAAAGGGAGAGGGCAGCCATGGATATTATTGGCGGCGCGGGGGGCGCGGGTCTGAATCCCGCGTCCTGAGCATGACGAACTTCGACCAAACCCACCCCCAACAGGCGACCGGGAAGGGATACGCCTGAACAACCTCCCGACACACCCCGCGAAGCGGCGTAAAGGCTTCGGAGGGAGGGGATGGGGGTCCGGGGAAGGGAGAGGAAGCCCTTTCAAAGGGTTCCTCTCCCCTTCCCCCGGCCGCCGGAGGCACCCCATGAGCGACGAGACGCCGCGTGTCGAGATGGAAACGGACATTGTATGCGTGGGCTTCGGCCCTGCCGCGGGCGGGTTTCTGACGACCCTGACGCGCGGGCTGATGAACGAGGACGGCACGCCCGTAGCCGAGTCCAAGGCCATGCCGGGCATGCCGCCCCAGGTCATCTGCTACGAGCGGGCCGACGACATCGGCTTCGGCGTGTCGGGCGTGGTCACCAAGGGCCGCGCCATCAAGGCCACGTTCCCGGACCTGGACCTGTCCCAGATTCCCATGGCCTGCGATGTCAGGGAGGAGAAGGTCCTGTTCCTCAAGGACCCGGTGGGCGCGAGCCGCAGGCCCGGCCTGTTCAAGGTGGCCGACAAGGTCCTCGGCGGGTTCATGAAGGACGACGCCTATGAGCTACCGTTCATCCCGAAATTTTTGGAAAAGCATCCGGGCATGCTGTTCTCCATCGGCCAGCTCAACCAATGGGTGGGCGCGAACCTGATGGGCACGGGCATGGCCCAGATCTGGCCGTCCAGCCCTGTGGCCGAGCCCTTGATGGAAGGCACGGCGGTCAAGGGCGTGCGTATGGCCGACCAGGGCGTGGACAAGGACGGCACCCCGAACGCCGGGTACATGCCCGGCATGGACATGAAGGCCGCCCTGACCGTGGTCGCCGACGGCCCGGTGGGCCCGGTGGGCCAGAAGCTCAACCGCAAGCTGGGCATGCCCGAAGGCAACCACCAGCGCGAGTGGGCCGTGGGCATGAAGTGCGTGGTCGACCTGCCCGAAGATTGCCCCTGGGAGCCGGGCACCGTGCTGCACACCATCGGCTATCCCGAGCCCGAGATATTCGGCTTCCTGTACGTCTATCCCGGCAACGTCGCGAGCTTGGGCATCTTCGTTCCGTCCTGGTTCGACAATCCGGTGCGCACCGCCTACCGCTACATGCAGCACTGGATGCTCCACCCGTACCTGTGGAAGGGGCTCAAGGGCGGCACCTTGCGCTCCTGGGGCGCCAAGTCCCTGAACGAGTCGGGCAAGGCCGGCGAGCCGATCCTGTGCGGCGACGGGTTTGCCCGCATCGGCGAGGGCTCGGGTTCGACCAATATCCTGACCGGCTCGGGCGTGGACGAGGCCTGGGCCACGGGCGTGCAACTCGGCGAGGCCGTGCTCGAACTGCTCAGGTCCGGCCGCGAGTTCACCAAAGAGAACCTGGAAAACACCTATGTTTCGCGCCGCCGCGCCTCCTGGGTCGAACAGGAGGCCGAGGTGGCCAAAAAGTCCCGCGACGGCTTCACCAAGTCCGTCATATCCGGCTTCCTGGGCATGGGCCTGACCGGCCTGACCAACGGCCTGCTGAACATGCCGGGCAAGGCGTTCAAGCCCCAGGACCGCATTCCTTCGGTCGAGGACTATTACCGCGACGTCATTCCGGCGGGCGAGATCGCGGCCATCCGAGCCGAGTGCGCCAAGAAGGGCGCGAGTCTGCACGATGCGCTCATGGATCGCGCGGGCTGGCCGGAAATCCCCCTGGACGGCCAGCTGCTGGTCTCCCACCAGGACGCCCTGCTCATGGGCGGCAAGGTCCAGGCCAATCCCGGCTACGGCGACCACGTGCGCTTCGCCGACACGGCCCTGTGCGCGGGTTGCCGCGAACAGGTCTGCATCGAGGCGTGTTCGGGCCAGGCCATCTACACCAATCCCGACGGCGGCGTGCCGCTGTTCGACCGCGAGAAGTGCGTCCACTGCGGGGCGTGCATGTGGAATTGCAGCAAGTCCAACCCCGAAGACCCCGAGCGGACCAACGTCAAGTTCATGGCCGGGTCCGGCGGGCTGCATTCCGTGGAAAATTAGGATAAAGAAGGGCGGGAGAAATCGGTCGAATCGCCTGCGGCGAATTGGACAGATGATTTCGCCTCCGGCGGCCAAGGGGCTATGACCCCTTGGAACCCCGTTGTCGCCTTCGGCGGAGTTGTTCATTGGGAAAGACAGCCAGACCCGCGCGGACGCACCCCGCGAAGCGGCGATAAAAAGTTTTGGAGATTTTTAAGAACCTTTTTCAAAAGGTTCTTAAGCCGTCGGAGACGCCTCCCCGGCGAGGGGAAAAGGTCGAATCGCCTGCGGCGAATTGGACCGGTGATTTCGCCTCCGGCGGCCAAAGGGCTATGACCCCTTGGAACCCCGTTGTCGCCTTCGGCGAAGTTGTTCATAAAAAAAAGAGCCGTACTCGCGCGGACGCACCCCGCGAAGCGGCGATAAAAAGTTTTGGAGATCCTTAAGAACCTTTTTCAAAAGGTTCTTAAGCCGCCGGAGGCATCCCCGCGCAGCGGTGGCGAAGGCATTGAATGGACGGCATGAGAAATGCGATTGCCGCCGCTAATCAAGGAGAACATTGAATGGGTAGTGAATTCCACATCGTGGTCTGCGGTTCCATCGTTCCGGACCCGCTCCAGACCCTCGCGCCCCAGGACGGGCCTGCCGGGCCGTCCCTGAAGAACGAAATGATGCTTCCCGCCGTGCTCGACCCGTGGGCCGGACATGCCCTGTTCGAGGCCGCGAACCTGGCGGCCAAGAATCCGGGCAGCCAGGTCTGGCTGGTCAGCCTCGGCCCCAAGGCCAAGTTGCAGCAGGTCATGATGTCCGTGTCCCAGAAGGCCCCCTTCCAGTTGGTCGTGGCCGACGGCTCGGCTTCCGGCTTCACCGATGCCTATGAGACCGCCAAGGTCCTGGCCGAGACGATCGAGGGCATAGGCGGGCTGGACAGGTCCAAGATGCTGCTCTTCGGCGGCTGGCAGTCCGCTTCGCGCGGCTCCGGCGCGGTCATCCAGATGGTCGGCGAACTGCTCGGCGTGACCGAACAGTTCCAGGGCGTGGACAAGCTCACCGTGGGTGGTGACGGCTCCCTGGAGGTGCTTGAGCGCGTGGAGGGCGGTGCGTACCAGAAGTCCGTGGTGGACGGCGCGCCCGCCGCGTTCGGCTGGGCCACGGGCGAGCTGCCCGAGCCGCCGAACAACCCGCAGGTGGGCATGCAGAACATGCAGAAGAACATGCCCGCGCTGATGCAGGCCAAGCCCGCGGATCTGTCCGGCACGAGCCTGAAATTCTCCTCGGTGGAGCTGCCCAAGCAGCGCCGCGAGACCCGCATCGTCAAGGACGTGCCGGTGGATGAGATGGCCAAAGAAATCGTCGAATGGATCAAGGGTTAGGGGGAATCGCCATGACAGTTTTGTTTCTTGCACACACCGAATGCGACAATTCCCTGCACAAGTCCGCCTTGGAAACGCTGACCGCCGCCAAGGCGTTGGCCGACGGCATGGGTTCCGACCTGGTGGTCGGGCTCATCGGCGCGGACGTTGCCGAGGCCGCCGGGACCATCGGCGGCTGCGATGCCAAATTCTACGCCGTGTCCGGTCCCGAGTTCGCGGACGGACGCTACGCTTCCGACCTGACCGCCGCCGAGGCGATCGCCAAGGCGTGCTCGCCCGAGGTGGTGGTGGCTCCGGCCACGTCCCGCTTCAGCCGGGCCCTGCCCGGCCTGGCCATCCGCCTGGACGGCCGGGTGGACACCCACTTGTCCGGCCTGGCTGCCGAGGACGGCAAGCCTGTGGCCAAGCGGTGGTTCTACCGCCAGCGCATGGAAGGCACTCTGACGCGCGACGAGCGTCCCTGGGTGCTGACCCTGGACTCCGGCTGCGCCGAGCCTTTTGACGGCGCGGGCGCGGCGGACGTGGAGGCGCTGAGCGTGGACGTGTCCTCCGTGCGGACCAAAGTGGCGGGCATGGAGTGCGCCTCCGAAGACCAGCAGACCATCCGCCCCGACGCGGACCTGCTCTTCGTGGCGGGCGCGGGCTGGACCAAGAAGCAGGCCGACGGGGCCACGCACGTGCCCGAGGCCGAGGAGACCATCCGCGTCTTCCTGGACGCCACCAAGGCCTCGCTCGGCTCGTCCAAGTCCCTGGTGGACATCTCGGGCGAGGGCGGCGCGGTCATCTCGTTTTTGACGCACATGCATCAGGTGGGGCAGACCGGCGCGACCCCGCGCCATCCCAAGGGATTGTCCACCTGCTGCCACGGCGAGGAGCCGCACGTGGTCGGTTGGCGTTTCATCAAGGAACGGAGGGCCATCAACCTGGACGCCGGTTGCGGCTGGGCCCAGGGCAAGTGCGACGTGCTCTACGTGGGCGATGCGTTCGCGATCATGAAGAAAGTCAACGAATTGCTCGGTTGATTCGGGCGGATATGAATGAACGGAGGCCGCACCTGTTCCGGGTGCGGCCTTTTTTCGGCAACCGATCGGGAGGTCCCACGTGAATCCAAGATATATCGCTCTCATCCTGACCGCAGTGGCGGTGGTCTTTTTCTTCTACCGGCAGTACGGGCAGGGCGAACCTGACGGCGTCACGGCGTTGAGCGCGACCCAGGCCCAGGCCGAACTGGCCGCCGACCCGGACATCCGCATCCTCGACATTCGGACTCCGGCCGAATACGCCGAAGGGCACATCCGGGGCGCGCGGAACATCGATTTCATGGCGTCGGATTTCGCCAAGCGGCTGGAGGGGCTCGATCGGGACGCGGCCTATCTCGTCTATTGTCGGTCCGGGAACCGCAGCGCGCGGGCCATGAAGGTCTTCGGGCGGCTCGGCTTCACTCATGTCCTGCATATGTCGCGAGGAATACGGGACTGGCAGGGGCAGGGGCTGCCGCTGGTCAAATAGCCCTTTTCGAGATCGCCGCCCTGCACACGGCGTCCAGGAGTTCCTCGGCGTTGAAGGGCTTGGTCACCACCCCGTTCATGCCCGCCAGGAGGAAGCGGCTGCGGTCGGCTTCGTCGGCAAAGGCGGTCAGGCCGATGATCGGGATGTCGGCGTCAATGCCCTCGGCCGCTCCCGAGCGGATGATCTCCGTGACCTTCATGCCGTTGATGACCGGCATCTGCACGTCCATGAGCACCAGGTCGAAACCGCCGTCCATCAGGGCATCTATGGCGCGCTGGCCGTTGTCCACCACTGTGGTTTCGTGTCCGTGCTTCCGGAGGAACTGCGAGGTGACCAGGGCGTTGACCTCCTCGTCCTCGACCAGGAGGATGTTCAGGGCCAGGCCGGCCTTCTCCTCTTCCGTACAGCCGCCGTCTCGTTCCGGCCGGTGCAGCAGGGGCAGGGTCAGGGTGAAGACGGAGCCCTCGCCCGGTCTGCTTCGGAGTTCGATGCTCCCGTCCATGATCTCGGCCAGCTTGCGGGAGATGGTCAGCCCCAGCCCCGCGCCGCTGTAGCGTTTGGTCATGTATTCCTCGCCGAGCATGAAGCTCTCGAACACCGACTCCAGCTTGTTTTCGGGGATGCCCACGCCGGTGTCGGAGACCGAGACGCACAGCTCGATCCTGTCCGGAACGTGGGCAAGGGGCGTGCAGGACGCCGTGACCGAGACCGAACCGCTCTGCGTGAATTTCACGGCGTTGTGCACCAGGTTGATGAGGATCTGGCGGAGTTTCTCCGCATCGCCGTGAACCTTGACGGGGAGGCCGCGGGGCAGTCGGCAGTGCAGGCGCAGCCCCTTGACTTCGGCCTGGGGGAGCAGGGGGGCGACGGCCGAATGGATGATGTCGGGCAGGTCGAAGTCCACGCGGTTCAGCCCGGTGCCGCCGGATTCGATGCTGGAAAGATCGAGCAGAGAGGAGAGGACGCCGGACAGTTGGATACTCGAGTCCAGGCTCAGCGTCAGGTATTCCGTTTGTTCTTCGGTGAGCCCCTCGGTGCCCAGCAGCAGTTGGGTCATGCCCATGATGCCGTTCAGGGGGGTGCGTAGTTCGTGGCTCATGTTGGCCAGGAACTGGCTCTTGGCCCGGTCGGCCTGCCGAGCCTCGTGCATGGCTCGAATGAGGTCCGTCTCCATGCGTTTGCGCTGGATGATGTGCCAGACCCCGTCCATGATCAGGGAGAGCTGGACCGCATCGGACTCGGTGTAGTCCTCGTCCTTGTTGGCCACTCCGACCAGCATCCGGATGCGGTTCTTCTCCATGACCGGCACGCTCATGTGCCGGACGAGCGGCACGTGCCCCTCGGGAGTGCCCCGCTTGCCGGGGCAATTGGCGTAGTCGTTGGTGATGATCGTCCTGCGCTGCCGGACGGCGTCCGCCCAGAGTCCCGCTCCCTCGATCCTGAATATCCGGGATTTGTCGTGCACCGTGCATTCACCCAGGTCGGGGACCGCCCAGGGGCGCAGGGACAACACGGACTCGGTCTCGTCCAGGAACCCGATGTACCCCATGCGGCTGTCGGTCATGTACACGGTCTGGACCAGGGCGTAGTCGAGGATCTCCTCCTCGGTGCGGTCGATCATCCGCGAGAGGGTGTACAGGGTCTTGAACCGTTGCTCGTCCAGGTCGGATTTCATCTCCCGCCGCCGCCGCACGGTGATGTCCCGCAGGATGATCACGAAGAAGGTGTCGTCGCCGAGCGCGAGGGCATGGGAACGGATCTCCACGGGCGTGGCCCGGCCCGGCCCGCACAGGGTGTGCTCGATGCGCCTGGAGCCGGTCTCGAACACGGGCGCGTCCTCGGCGAGGGCCGCGAAATTGGTGATGACCTCGCCGGGCGTCCTGGTCAGGAGCTCTTCGCGGGGCAGGCAGAGCAGGGCGCAGGCGGCCTTGTTGGCTTCGACGATGCGCGCTTTGTCGGGGGCCCCCCCCTCCGTCCGGCAGGCCAGCGCGGCTTCCGGTTCCTGCAATGCGAGGATGTTGCGGAGGAGGTCGGGGTGCGTCATGGCCTGGTTGTCCCCTCCAGGGTGCGGGCGATGAATTTGAGCAGCGGGGCCTTGCGGATCGGTTTGGCCATGAAGTCCGAGCAGCCGGCCTTCAGGGAGCGTCTCCTGTCCTCGGCAAAGGCGTTGGCGGACACGGCCACGATGGGCACGGGACGCATCCCGCGCTCCTTTTCGAAGTTGCGGATTTCACGTGTGGCGTCGAGTCCGTCCATGACCGGCATGAAGATGTCCATGAGTACCAGTCCGTAGGAGCCGGTCTTGAAGCGGGTCACGGCCTCGCGGCCGTTCCCGGCGAAATCCAGGGTATAGCCGGAATCGGTGAAGTACAGGGAGAGGAGCATCTGGTTGCTCTCCGAGTCCTCGGCGATAAGGATGTGCACGGGCTTGATCTGTCCGTGGTCCCTTGTGGGCTGCATATTTGTCACTCTCGTCTCTCTTTTCTCCGGTTACCGTCTTGTGTGGGCGGGCCTGGTCAAAATGTCAACTGCGTCCACCCGTTTTTCAGCATTTCGGTAAAGGGCTCACCAACATAGAGCACGTTCGCACCCAAGGTCTCGAGCGGCTCGACCACCCCGTAGTTTTCGGCGCAGGCCCGGCAGGCCCAGACCTCCACGCCGTCGGCCATCATCTCCCGGAGCCGGTCCCGGACGCGTTCGTCGCGGGCCGCGAGCGAAGCCGAAGGGCCCCAGATGATCAGCCGGACCTGTTTCCACCAGCTCCTGTTCAGGGCGTTCTGCGCGTACATGAAGACCAGGTTGTCGGCCACTTCGGGGTCGGGGGAACTCCAGACGACGCACAGGGCGTCGGGTTTGGGGGCTGGTGTGTCGTTTGTCATGGGGCTTGTGAACGGTGCTATACGTATTGGTTAATAGTTTGATTATCCAATACATAACCCAGTGTGGGCTTTGTAGCAAGCATTCAGGTGATGAATATTGGATATGTTGATGTCTGTATCGGGGAAATCGATTGGACCGTGTCCGGGGCGGGCGGCTATTGTGGCCCAAAACGGAGGTGCCCATGCAAACGGCCCTTTTGCTCATCGATCTGCAAAACGATTATTTTCCCGGCGGGCGCATGGAGCTCGTCGGTTCCCCTCAGGCCTCGGCCCGCGCGGCGCGGGCGCTTGAACTGTTCCGCGAGCGCGGACTGCCCGTGTTCCACGTGCGCCACGAAGCGCTCAACGAGGGCGCGACCTTTTTCCTGCCCGGCACGCCGGGCGCGGACATCCACGCTTCGGTTTTGCCCGGGGACGGCGAGCTGGTGGTGACCAAGCACTACCCCAACAGCTTCCGGGAGACGGACCTGCTCGAACTGCTGCGCGCGGCGGGCGTGACCCGACTGGCCGTGGCCGGGATGATGACCCACATGTGTCTGGACGCCGGGGTGCGCGCGGCCGTGGACCTCGGCTTCGAATGCGCGGTTCTGTCCGATGCGTCGGCCACCCGCGACCTGGAGTTCAGCGGCCGAACCATCCCGGCGGCGCAGGTGCACGGTGCGTTCCTCGCCGCCCTGCAAGCGGCCTATGCCCCGGTCATGACCGTGGATGAATTGCCGTCCCGGTTCGGGCTCTAGCAGCAGGCGGAGTCGGTCTTGCGCCCGGTCAGCCGGTGCAGCCAGGCCGAGATGAGGTAGGAGGCGCAGCCCACGCCGGGCGTGACCGTGACCGCCCGGACCGGGCAGTTGGTCGCGCAGGCCCCGCATTCCATGCAGGCGTCCGGGTCGAGGATCGCGGCCTTTTTCCCGCGCATTTCGAGAATGCGGTGGGGGCAGACCTCCACACATGAGCCGCAGCCTATGCAGGTGTCCGTATTCAGGGCCAGGGTGGCCACGCCTTCCAGGTAGCGGAAATTTTTCATCACGGCCTCCTTTACTTGAGAAACGGCGCAGTTAGCCACAGGATCAGGGCCGCGAGCCCGGCCAGCGCCTGGAGCGGTATGCCCCGGCGCATCTCCTTTTCCACGCCCGAGGGCGAGGTGTAGGGGGTGGAACCGGTGAAGTTCATGGCCAGGTAGGACGATACGGTCGCGGTCCACAGGAGGACGGCGGCCGGTTCGAGCCATCCGCGCAGGGGCAGCAGGGCAGCGGCGAGCAGTCCGGCTGCGGCGCCGGTGAGCGCGCCCTTGGGCCAGAACGCGCGCCACGGCAGCCGGTCGAGCAGCAGGGGCACCGCAACGCAGCCCGCCAGGACGCCGAACAGGGTGGCCGCCACGGCGTTGAGCCCCCGGTGCCAGAGTCCGGACAGCGAGAAGAAGTCCGGGCCGATGCCCGAGAGCAGGAAGAGCGCGGGCAGGGTCCAGGCCAGGAGTTTCCAGAGCAGGAACAGCTCCACCGGGATGAGCACGGCCCGTTCCTTCAGAGGGAAGGCGACCATGCGCATGTCCCGGTCCGCCCGGTTCCCGTCAGCGAGAAATTCGGGCAAATCCTCGGCCCGCACCGGCCCCCACGCCACCTTGAAGCCGCATCCCTTCCGGACCTCGCGCGCGGACACGCCCGTTGCCCCGAGTTGAGGCAGGACCAGTTCGCGGTGGGAGACCACCTGGTGGAGCTTTGCCCGATTCACGCTGAAGGCGATCTCGTCGGTGGCGAACAACCCCTTGCCCGCCGCGCACCACACGTTGATGCCGCGCGTGTCCGCGACCAACAGCCAGGCGTCGATGCCCGCCAGCTCGCGGCGCACCGCGTCGAAGGTCAGCTTGTAGTTGGCCGTGACCAGGACCGGCGAATCCGGGGTGGGGTCTCCCACGCAGTACAGGCCGGGCACTACCTTGTAACGGCTGCGGATCGCCCCCAGCCTGGTCAGGGCCGTGCCCAGCCGGTCGGACGGGAGCATGCGGGTGCGCACGCGCGGGACCGGCCCGGCGGGCGTGTCCACGAACCCGTCCACGAACGGCTCGACGGCGTATCCCGGTTTTTCGAAGACCCCGGCACGGGGGTCGGGCCTGGGGCCTCAACAAGGGGCGTCGTTCTGGGGCGAGTCGGGCGCGCAGGCGGTGGGCGGGATGGCGTCGAGGGGCGCCATCAGCCCCAGGGGGTCGAGGGCGGATGCTTCGGCGGGCTTGGGAACACGGGGGGTCATGCCGCCTCCGGGGTGATCGCCAGGAGCGCCCGGATGAGCGGACCGAATCGGCTCACGGTCTCGCGGTCTACGCAGTAGCAGGTCCGGGGGCCTTCCACCTCGCCGCGCACCAGTCCGGATTCCTTAAGGATCTTGAGGTGCTGGCTGACCGTGGACTGGGCCAGGGGCAGCCCCTCGACCAGGTGCCCGCAGGTACAGCTGTGTTCGGTCAGTAGCTGCCTGAGGATGCGGATGCGGGCGGGGTGAGCCAGACCTTTACAGACGTTGGCCAGAAATGCCTCGTCGTCGCTGTGTAGAGGCGGGTTAAAGAACATGCTCTCTCCGGGGTTGTTTTATCGTCAATCGACGATATACGATATGTGCCTTGTTGTCAACGGCGGCGCGCGCGGACTAGGCGGCCGACTTGGGGCCTGTCAGGCGTCGTTGGCCGCGAATGGCCATGACGGACTCGGCGGTGTACACGGCCAGGCCGGACCAGATCAGGGCAAAGGTCAGCAGGCTGCGTGCGTTGAACGGTTCCTCGTAGACGAACACGCCGAGCAGAAAGGCGAGGGACGGAGCCAGATACTGGAGCAGCCCCACGGTGGTCAGTTGCAGCCGCCGGGCGCCGAACGCGAAGCCGACGAGCGGCATGGCCGTGACCACGCCCGCGCCCATGAGCAGCGCGTCCACGCGCAGTCCCTGGTGGAACAGGGCGGACGCCCCGTGGGCCTGGAGCCAGAGGATGTAGGCCAGGGCAAAGGGGCCGAGGACCATGGTTTCAAGGAACAGGCCGGGCAGGGATTCCACCGAGGCGATCTTGCGCAGCAGCCCGTACAGGCCGAAACTCACGGCCAGGGCCAGGGATATCCAGGGGAGCTGGCCGTGGGCGATCAAGGAGTTGACCACGCCCAGGGCGGCCAGGCCGATGGCGACCATCTGCAGAGGCCGCAGGCGCTCGCGGAAGAAGACGAAACCGAGCAGCACATTGACCAGGGGATTGATGTAGTAGCCCAGGCTCGTGTCCAGGACGTGGCCGGTGTTCACGGCCCAGATGTACAGCAGCCAGTTGAACCCGATCATCAGCGAACTGCCGGTCAGGATGAGCAGGTCGCGCGGCGACCGGAGCGGGAGGAGGGCCTCTTTCCATCCCCGGCGCAGGGTCAGGAGCATGGCGAGGAAGATCAGCGACCAGACCACCCTGTGGCAGAGAATCTCGAAGGGGTTCACGGTGATCAGGGACTTCCAGTACACGGGCAGGAGCCCCCAGCCGAAGAAGGCGGCCAGGGCGGCGGCAAAGCCGTAGGATTTCTGTTTCGGGTCGATGTGGCGCATGTCGTTCTTACTCCGGTATGGGGAGCGCGAAGATACCCGTGGGCGCGTGCCGGGTAAAGTCGGAAATGGCGATGGCCCCGATCAGGGGCGGCACATGGACCCGGCCAGCCTGCCCAGGGTCCGTACGCCCTGTTCCACTTCGTCGGTCCACGGGTAGCCGCAGCTCAGCCGGATGTAGTTGGCGAACTTGTCCTGGGTGGAGAAGATGGCCCCGGGCGCGATGCCCACGCCCTCGGCCCGGGCCTGGAAGAAGAGCTCCACCGAGTCCACGGATTTGGGCAGCTCCAGCCAGAGAACCGCGCCGCCCACCGGGTGGGTCACCCTGGTCCCGGCCGGGAAGTGGCGGCCCAGGTGGAGCTGCATGGTGTCCATCTGCCGTTCCAGGTCCGTGCGCAGCTTCTTGAGGTGGCGCTCCATGCGGCCCTGGCGGAGGTATTCGGCGATGGCCATCTGGGCCGGGGCCGAGCTGGACACGTTGGTGGTGGCCTTGATCTCCAGGGCCTTCTGCCGGTATCGGCCCGGCAGCATCCAGCCCACCCGGAAGCCGGGCGCGATGGTCTTGGAAAAGGACGAGCAGAGCAGGACCAGGCCCTTCTCGTCGAACTGCTTGAAGGTGCCGGGCCGCTTGGGCCCGAAGTGCAGGTCCGAGTATACGTCGTCCTCCACCAGAGGGATGTCGCGCCCGGCCAGCATGGAGACGATCTCCCGCTTGGCCTCGTCCGGGGTCAGGCTGGAATCCGGGTTGTTGAAGTTGGGCGCGAGCACACAGGCCGCGATGTCGAAGGTCTTGAGCGCGCGGGCCAGTTCCCGGGGCGACACCCCGTGTTCCGGGTCGGACGGCACCTCGATGGCGCGCAGCCCCAGGGTTTCGAGCAGTTGCAGGAAGCAGTAGTAAGTGGGCGACTGGATGAGCACGGTGTCGCCGCGGCGGCAGATGGAACGCAGGGAGAGGTACAGGGCCTCCATGCACCCGGAGGTGATCAGCGGGTCGTCGGGCCCGGCCGGGATGCCGAATTCCATCGACCGGTAGGCGATCTGGTGGATGAGCATCGGGTCGCCGGGGATGGGCGCGTAGCCCATGGCCCGCTCGGGCTCGGCCCGGACCATGGCCGCCGTTATGCGCCCCAACTCCCTCAGCGGCATGCGCTGGGGGCCGGGCGCGATGACGTCGAGGGCCACGCGGTCGGCAGCGCCCACGGATTCGAGCACGCTCTGTATCAGCCCGATGCGGGTCACCGGCCGGGGCTGGGCCATGGGCGTGGGTGCGGTTTCGGTGCGCGGCAACCGCTTGGATCTGTGCCGTACGAAGAAACCGGACCGGGCTCGGGCTTCGATGATACCCTTACGCTCCAGCTCCAGGTATGCCTGATTGACCGTGGACACGGATACCCCGAGCCTGGCGCTCAGGGAGCGTAGGGAGGGCAGCTTGTCGCCCAGCCCGAGCGCGCCCGCGTCGATCATGGACATGACGTTCTTCTCCACAGTCCGGTAGCGGTATGTCTCCATGGTTCACCTGAATCTGTTTCGTATGATTTTTGTTTGAACTGTATCTGTACCGATTACAGAAATTCGGCTTTACTGCAAGACGCGGATACCGCAGATTAACCGGGCCATGGCCCGAAAAACGATCGGAGAGAAGCTCTTCATGACCACCGAAGCCCTTGCCGGGGAACAGACCGGCTCGCCTATGATGTCCGCCGCCCGGCAGGTGGCGCCCATCGTCATGGGCTACCTGCCCGTGGGCGCGGCCTACGGGGTCCTGGCCCAGCAGGCCGGGCTGTCCCTGCTCAACACCGTGCTCATGTCGGTCCTGGTCTACGCCGGGTCCGCCCAGCTCATCGCCGTGGCCATGTTCGCGGCAGGCCTGAACCCGGTGTCGATCATCGCCACCACCTTCGTGGTCAATCTGCGGCACCTGCTCATGAGCGCGTCGCTGGCTCCGAACCTCAAGAGTTGGAACAAGTGGGAACTGGCCCTGTTCGCCTACGAGGTCACCGACGAGTCGTTCGCCGTGCACTCGGTACGCTTCGCTCGCGGCGACCTGAACAAGACCACCTGCTTCGGCATCAACGGGCTGGCCCAGATATCCTGGGTGCTGGCCTCGTTCGCCGGTTATTTCGCCGGGGCGTCCATCCCGAGCGTGGAGCCGCTGGGCATAGACTACGCCCTGCCCGCCATGTTCATCGCCCTGCTGGTCATGCAGATGAAGAACGGCCTGCACATACTGGTGGCCGGGTTCAGCGGTCTGCTCGCCCTTGTCCTGAATGAAGCCGGGGCGGCTCAGTGGTCGGTCATCCTGGCCACGGTCATCGGCGCAACCTTTGGCGCGGGAGTAGAATCATGGACCAGAAAATAGTCTTTTTGACAATCGTGGGCATGCTCGCCGTGACCTATATCCCGCGCATGGTCCCGCTGGTGGCGCTGGCCTCCCGGACCCTGCCCGAGCCGGTGGTCCGCTGGCTGTCCTACGTCCCGGCCGCGGTGCTCTCGTCCATGCTCTTTCCGGCCCTGCTGCTCAAGGACGGCGGCGTGGACGTCTCCCCGGACAACTACTTCCTGTGGGCGGCCGTCCCGGCCTTCATCCTGGCCTGGCGGACCAAGTCATTTTTCGGCACCGTGGCACTGGGCATGGCCCTGGTGGCGGCGGGCCGCTACTTCATCGGATAGGAGCGGATCATGAAGACCATCGGACTCCTCGGCGGCATGAGTTGGGAATCCTCCCTGGAATACTACCGGTTCATGAACGAGGCCGTGAAGGCGCGCTTGGGCGGCCTGCATTCGGCCCGCATCCTCATGAACTCCGTGGACTTCGCCCCCCTGCGCGAGCAGATGCTCGCAGGCGACTGGGCGGCCGTGGGTGGGCATCTGGCCGACGCGGCCCGTACCTTGGAGGACGCCGGGGCCGAACTCATGGTCATCGGCACTAACACCATGCACAAGGTGGCCCCCGAGGTTGAGGCGGCGGTCTCCGTGCCACTTGTCCACATCGCCGACGCCACGGCCGAGGCCGCCCGCGCGGGCGGCTTCTCCAGGGTGGCCCTGCTCGGGACCGCCCTGACCATGGAGGATGACTTCTACGTGGGCCGTCTCAAGGAGCATGGCTTCGAGGTCCTGGTGCCCGACGCCGGGGACCGCAGCCTGGTGGACCGGGTCATCTTCGACGAGATGTGCAGGGGGTTGTTCCTGGACGGCTCCCGCGCCGAGTTCGTGCGCATCATCGAGGGGCTTGCCGCGCGCGGGGCCGAGGCGGTCGTCCTCGGCTGTACCGAGATCGGCCTGCTGGTCCGGCCGGGCGATACCGAAGTACCCACCCTGGACACCTGTCGCATCCACGCCGAAAAGGTGGTGGAGGCAGCCCTGGGCTGATCCCGCCCGGTCCGCCCATTGTCCCAATCCCGCGCTTGACGCTCTCCCGTAACGTGATATGCCATGTTGGCGCGCCGCGGTGGCCCGCTTTTGTCTCATGTTCATCGGGGAGGGTGTGTGAGCGAGACTGTCGACATGACCTTGAAGGATTTGCTGAGCCGTTCCGTGGAGCGGTACGCCGAGCGGACCGCGCTGTCGTTCGTGGACGGCGAGCCCATGACCTATGGCCGGTTCGGCGAGCGCGTGGAAGAACTGCAGACCGTGCTGCGCGGCCTCGGCATCAAGCCCGAGGACAAGATCGCCCTCATCGGCGAGAACATGCCCAACTGGGCCATCGCCTACTTTGCCGCGACCACCATGGGGGCCATTGTGGTGCCCATCCTCCAGGAGTTCCACCCCAGCGCGGTGCAGCACATCCTGCGCCACTCCGAGGCCAAGATGGTCGTCGCCTCCCGCCGCTACATGGACAAGGTCGAAAGCGAGAATTTCCCCAACCTCGAGACCATCATGGTCATGGACGACTTCTCCATGGAGGACGAGGAGGGCACGCGGACGACCTATCGCGAGGCCCTGGAAAACGCGGGCGAGCGTATCGAGCAGTTCGCCGAGGCGGCTCGCGAGCGGGTTGAGCACCTGGGCGAGGTGGCCAGGGAGAAGCTGTCCGAGACCGCCCGGGAGCGCATGAACAAGTTCAGCGACAGCGCGCGGGAGACGATGGGGAAATTCTCCGACTCCTACAAGGAGACCGTGGAGTGGTTCAGCGCCTCGGCCCGCCGCTTCATCGACTGGAAGACCGGCAAGCCCTTTGAGCTGACCGGGGACCACGTGGCCGCCATCCTGTACACCTCGGGCACCACCGGCCACTCCAAGGGCGTGGTCCTGACCCACCGCAACCTGGTCCAGAACTGTATTTCCGGGATCAACACCATTCCGGTCCTCGAGACCGACCGCTTTCTGTCCGTGCTGCCCATGGCCCACACCTACGAATGCACCGTGGGGCTGGTCATCCCGCTCTATTCCGGCAGTTCGGTCTTCTACCTGCAAAAGCCGCCGACCCCCAAGACGCTGCTGCCCGCCATGCAGAAGGTCAAACCCACGATCATGAACGTGGTTCCGCTGATCATTGAGAAGATATACAAGAGCCGGATCAAGAAAAAGCTGACCGGCTCGGGCGTGACACGCGGGCTGATGAAGATCGGTGTGACCCGGCGCAAGCTCTCACAGGTGGCGGGCAAGAAGCTCATCGAGGCCTTCGGCGGCGACCTGCGCTGCCTGTGCATCGGCGGCGCTCCCTTGGCCCCGGAGGTGGAGTTGTTCCTGATCGACGCCAAGGTGCCCTACGCCAAGGGGTACGGCATGACCGAATCCGCCCCGCTGCTGGCCGGTGTCAGCCCGGAAGAACAGCGCTTCAAGGCCATAGGCCCGGCCATCCCCGGCGTGGAGCTCAAGATCGACGAGCCCGACCCGGAGACGGGCGAGGGCGAGGTCCTGGCCAAGGGGCCGAACATCATGCGCGAGTACTACAAGGCCCCCAACGACACCGAGGCGACCTTCACCGAAGACGGCTGGCTGCGGACCGGCGACCTGGGCAAGTTCGAGGACGGCTACCTCTATCTCAAGGGGCGGCTCAAGAACGTCATCATCGGGCCCAGCGGCGAGAACATCTACCCCGAAGAAGTGGAGTCCATCATCAACGCCAACGACTACGTCCAGGAGTCCCTGGTCCTTGAGTCCGGCGGCAGGCTGGTGGCCCGCATCCACCTCAACTACGAGGCCCTGGACGAGCAGTTCGATGTCAAGAAGCTGATCGAGTCCGAGGTCCGGGACAGGGTGCGCAAGATCCTCGACGACATCCACAAGGACGTCAATTCCAAGGTCTCCTCCTTCGCGCGGCTCAACCGCGTGGTCGAACAGATCGAGCCCTTCGAGAAAACGCCCACCCAGAAGATCAAGCGATTCCTGTATACCGACCAGTAGCGTGGGGGCGGTGCCGGGGGCGCGCCGGGAAGTGCGGGAGCGGGACCTACGTCCCGGCCGTCTTGGCAAGCGCGGTCCGGAAGCTCTCGATGTCCACGAGTTTGGCCAGGTAGTCGTCCATGCCCGCGGCCAGAAATTTCTCCCTGTCCCCCAGCATGGCATACGCGGTCATCGCGATGATCGGCACGCGCCTGTTCCCCTCGCCCGCCTCACCGCTGCGAATGCGTTTCGTGGTCTCCACTCCGTCCATCACCGGCATCTGCACGTCCATCAGGACGAGGTCGAAAGACGTTTTGCGCAGGGCCTCCAGGGCCTTTTGCCCGTCTATGGCGGACACCGCCTCATGTCCCAGACGTTTGACGATCTTGTTGGCGGTGATGAGGTTAACGGGATCGTCTTCCACGACCAGCACCCGGAGCGGAGAGGCAGCGCCATCCCCGGCGCTGTATGCGGGCTCGGGCGTACAGGCCTGATCCGCGTCCTCCAGGCCGAACGGGATGCTGACGTAGAACGTCGATCCCAGTCCCTCGTTGCTTTCGACGGCGATGACCCCGTTCATGAGCGTGGTCAGGCGCTTGGTGATGGCCAACCCCAGCCCGGCTCCCTGATACTGGCGGGAAAGGCTGGAATCGATCTGGGTAAACGGGGCGAACAGCCTTTCCAGGGCCTTGTCGCCGATGCCGATCCCGGTGTCCGCGACCGAGAACAGCACGCGGCACTCGTGCGGCCTTGTCTGCGGCATGGGGCGGGCGTCCACCTCGATGGCGCCGCGGTCGGTGAACTTGACGGCGTTGCCCACGATGTTGCTGAGCACCTGTTGCAGGCGGGAGACGTCGTCGAGCAGGGTCGGGGGGATGTCGGGGTGCACGCGGGCCGGGTATCCGGTTCGCGCGGTCGGCCGATCGGGCGGGGAAGGGGGGAGAGGGAAAGGAACGGACTTCGTCCGAAGGCCGCTCCTTTCCCGGAGGGCTCGTTATTGTACGTCGGCGGCGACGCGCAGGCGGATGATCTTGTCCGGGTTGCTGACCCTGCCGTTCTGGCCAGTCCCCTTCTTGATCTTGTCCACGAACTCCATGCCGGATGTGACCTGGCCCCAGACGGTGTATTGGCCGTCGAGAGACGGGACCGGAGCGAAGCAGATGAAGAACTGGCTGTCCGCGCTGTCCGCGTCCGAGGCACGGGCCATGCCCACGGTGCCGCGCTTGAACGGAACGTTGCTGAACTCGGCTGGCAGGGTCTGGCCGGAGCCGCCCCGGCCGGTGCCCGTGGGATCGCCGGTCTGGGCCATGAAGCCGTCGATGACCCGGTGGAAGACGTTGCCGTCGTAGAATTTCATGCGCACGAGTTCCTTGATCCGGGCCACGTGCTTGGGGGCCAGGTCGGGGCGCATCTCGATGACCACACGGCCGTCGGCCAGGTCCATGTACAGGGTGTTTTCCGGGTCCTGGGCGTGGGCCGCCGGGCAGGCCAGCAGCATCAGAAGGGCGCAGGCGAAGAAGGATTGCAGCAGGATTTTCATTTCGCTCCCGTGGGTTGTGTTTGGGCGATGCGGCGCGGCCCGAAAAGGGGCGCGTCCCTCACGGGTGTAGCGATTTTTGTCCCGGAATGGAAGCCGATGGCGGCGGCTTTCGCGCGGAGCCCGGCCCGGATCAGTTGTGCAGGCACTTGCCGTCCGTGTCGAGACAGCGGGTGATGTAGTTCTGGAGCTCCTCCCGTTCCAGCGGCTTGGCCAGAAACAGCGTGGCGCCGAGCTTGAGCAGGTTGGAGATGTCGCTGATGCCGACCACGGCGGACATGATGATGATCGGCAGGTCGTTGAACTGCTGGTCGCCGCGCAGGGTCTTGATCAGCTGCTGACCGTCCATTTCGGGCATCATGATGTCTGTCAGCAGCAGATCGAAGTCGTTGTTGGCCATGAGGGTCTCATAGGCGTGCTTCCCGTGCGGGCTGACAAAGACGATATGGCCCAGTTCCTTGACGATCTTGGCGGCGAGTTTCTGGGATATGCGGTCATCTTCGGCGATCAGTATCTTGGCCATGGCTGACCTTCCCCTCCTTTTGGCGCGATATGCGGCTTTGGTGGACGTTGAGAATTAACGGATAGCAGACAATGGCCGCCGTGTCATCGGCGTTAGAAGTGGCCCAGCACGAAACCGGGCGGGAAGGGAAAGGGGGATGGAAAAGGAACGGGGGCCGCGCTCGCCGAGGCGGGCGCGGCCATGAAATCAGGCCTTTTCGACGTGCATGACGTCACCGAAATCACAGGTGACCTTGTAGTTGCCGTTGCCGGTTTCGACGATGAAATCGTTGCCGGGGAACAGGGTGCAGGCGGCCGCAAAGCCATCATTGATCATGATATCCTTGGCCTCCCCGTTGGATTCGAACCTGACCGTGGTTCCGTCCGCAAGGGTAATCATTTCTCCATGATGGACATCGACGGGCAGATCTGCTTCGGTAAAAGATGACATACTATCCTCCTAGGTTATGGAAAAGACTCCACCATGACCTGGGCTATACACCGAGAAAAGGGAAATGAACAGCCAAAAACGGAACGCGGCGGCACGGGGCTGGTTTTCGACGGGCAAGTGATGTATGAGTCATTCCAGGAGATATGCCGGTGAGCTCGACCATTCTCGTCGCCGACGGCGACGCCTCCATACGCGCGCTGATCAAGGACATCCTCGAAGCCAGGGGCTACGGGGTGGAGACCGCCTCCAGCCCGGCCTCCGCGGCCGCGCTCATGGCCCGCCGGAGCCCGGCTTTGGTCCTGGCCGCCCACGGCGACGAGGACGACGGCGGCTCCCTGGTCCACGAGGCGGCCCGGCTCGGCCTGGTCACCCCGGTCATCCTGCTCATCGCCGCCGCCATCGACGACCCCGGACGGCTGGCCCGCGACTGCGGGGCCATGGCCTATCTGCAAAAACCCGTGGTCCGCTCCCAACTCGAAATGCTCGTCCGCCTCGGCCTGGCCGAGAACGAGCTGCGGTCCACGGCCACGCTCCAGGAGGCCCGGCTGTCCGCGGCCAAGGCCTTCCTGCAATCCATGCTCAACGCCGATGAGGGCGTCATTTTCCTGCTGGACGAGGAGGCCTCGGTCATCGAGTGCAGCGGGCCGGTGGAGAGCCTGCTCGGCCGGGACGTGGGCCAGTGCACGGGGCAGTCCTATCCTTCGCTGTTTTCGGACGCCGTGTCCAACCTGCACGAGGGAGCCATCGCCAAGGCGCGGACCACCCGCGAGACGGCCCGGATCGAGGAGCACCGTAGCGGCATGGTCCTGGAGACCCGCGTTCGGCCCGTGTTGCAGGGGTACACCCTGTCCGGGTTCGTGGTCTCGATCAGGGACATCACCACCAGGCGGCGCGGCGAAGTCGGGCTGGCCGAAAGCGAGAAGCAGTATCGCAGCGTCTTTGCCGGGGCCACGGACGCCATCGTCCTGGTGGACCGGGAGCGGGGCACGGTCATGGAATGCAACGACGCAGCCTGCCGCGCCCTGGGTTACGATCAGGCCGAGATACGCGGTCTGGCCGTCCAGGACCTGGTCGCCCACCCGGAGCAGTTCATGGCGGCCATGGCCCAGGGCGGCAAGCGGGTCTCCTACGATTACCTCAAGCGCAAGAACGGCTCTTCGCTCCCCGTGGAGCTGGTCATGAGCTATTTCACCAACGCCGGGCGGGACGTGTGCATCCTCTACGCCCAGGACATCTCCCGGCGCAGGATCGTGGAGGAGGCCCTGCGCGAGGGCGCGCGGCTGTACCGGGCCGTGGTCGAGGACCAGACCGAGCTGATTTGCCGCTACGGGCCGGACGGCAAGCTGACGTTCGTGAACAACGCCTTCGAGCGGTTCGTGGGCCAGGACGAGGAGGACGTCCTGGGCAGAGATTTCTTTTCCTCCATGGGCTCCATGGACCGGCGGGTCCTGACCGAATGGCTGGACCGCTTCGACCCGGCCCGGCCCGTATTCGACATGGAGGTCCGGCAGGTCCGCTCGGACGGGGAGGAGCGCTGGATATCGTGGACCCACCGGGCTGTGCTCAACGACCGGAAGTCGGTGGTGGAGATTCAGGCCGTGGGTCGCGACGAGACCGAACACAAGGCCGCCGAGAGCGCCCTGGCCCAGGCCACCCAGGAGAAGGAGCAGTACCGGCTGAATCTGGAGGCCACCTTCGCCTCCATCCCGGATGCCATCCTGACCGTGGACTCCGGACTGTCGGTCATCGCCACCAACAGCGCGGCCAAGAGTCTGTTCGGGTTCGCGGAGGAGCGCTCCAGGGGGCGTCGGCTCGAGGACGTGGTCGGGGACGACGGCAACCCGTGCGTCCAGGTGCTGCGCCAGGTCCTGAAGACGGACAAGCCGGTGCGCGGCTACGAGATCGAGCTGAAGACCCCGGCCATGGGCGAGCGCATGGTCGAGATCAACTGTTCGCCCCTGGTGGACAAGGACCGGCAACACGCGGGCGCGGTGCTCGTCGTGCGCGACATTTCCCACATCGCGGACCTGGAAAAACAGTTGCAGCAGCGGCACGGCTTCCGGGGGATCGTCGGGCGCAGCGGTCCCATGCAGGACATCTACCAGCTCCTGGAACAACTCTCGTCCCTGGATTCCATCGTGCTCATCCTGGGCGAGTCGGGCACGGGCAAGGAGCTGGTCGCCGAGGCCCTGCACTACGGCGGGGTGCGCGCGGGTAAGCCGCTGATCAAAGTCAACTGCTCGGCCCTGTCCGAGAGCCTGCTCGAAAGCGAGCTGTTCGGGCATGTGCGCGGGGCCTTCACCGGCGCGGTTCGGGACAAGGTCGGGCGCATCCAGGCGGCCCAGGGCGGCACCTTGTTCCTGGACGAGATCGGCGACATCTCGCCCATGCTCCAGCTCAAGCTCCTGCGCTTTCTGGAGAGTCGGGAATACGAGCGGGTGGGTGAGTCCAAGACCTGCACCGCGGATGTGCGCATCATTGCGGCCACCAACGCGGACCTGCGCGATGCCGTGCGCAGGGGGGCCTTCCGGGAGGATCTGTACTACCGGCTCAACGTCATGCCCGTGACCCTGCCGCCGCTCAGGGACCGGCAGCCGGACATCCCCATGCTGACGGACCACTTCCTGTCCATGTTCGCGGAGAACTTCGGCAAGCATTTCGACGGGGTGTCCGAGGAGGTCATGGACCTGCTCCTGACCTATTCCTGGCCGGGCAACGTGCGCGAACTCAAGCACGCCCTGGAACACGCCTGCATTCTGTCCCCGGGCAAGACCATCGAGCTCCGGCACATCCGCAAGGACCTGGTGGACCAGATCCGCAGCGGCGTCCCGGAACAACCGGCCCCGGCTGTCGAGCAGGGCGTCCCGGCGTCGTTCTCGTTGCACAGGCCCGGCAGGGAGGACATCCTGGCCGTGCTCGGCGAGTGCGGAGGCAACAAGGTTCAGGCCGCCCGCCGGTTGGGCATCCACCGGGCCACCCTGTACCGTAAGCTCAAGGCCTGGGGCCTGGACGGTTGAGACCGCTTTCCGGGTCCGGCTTCAAGTGCCCGTCGCCCATGCGGATTTATAACCATACTAACGAGTTGATGTAATGCAACGCGGCCCGCTCCCTGCTATGTTCCAAGGCAAGCCCGGACTGCGGACCTTTGTGTCCGCGACCCGGCGAGGAGCGAAAGCATGCGCACGATCAAGACCATTGAGCCACAAGCCGTTGATATAGAATTGCAGAGCGGTGAGGGACCTCTCCTGGTCGCCTTCCTGAAGAGAAACGAGAAATACTCCGGCCAGGTGAAGGTGCTGGAAGCGGCCTGTCGGGCTCACGGCGGGGCCGTCAGGTGCTTCCTGTACAACGCGGATTACCTGGACACGGCCACCGACCGTTTCGCGGTCAAGGGCACGCCCACCTTCTTGCTGTTCCACCGCGGCCACGAGGTCAACCGGCTCATCGGCGAGTCGGACGGGGCCACCCTGGACGAATTCATCGACGCCTCGGTGGAGGGGTTGTCGGACACTGTCCGGTCGTAGGACATCTTTCCTTCCCGCAAAGGGATATCGACGGCGGGATCGGTTTGCCGTATACAGGCGTTTCCCCCGACCCAACCCGATGGAACCGCCGACCATGAATCGTCTTCAACCAACCCCGACTCCCGCCGCCCCAAGGCCGGAGCCGTTGTTCCCGTCCAGGCTCCAGGTGGAGGTGACCACCCGTTGCAACATGCGTTGCGCCATGTGCGTCAAGTCCGCCCCGGACAGCCGCATTCCCGAAACCGATCTCGATCTTGAGGCCTTCAAGCGGCTCTCGCCCGCCTTGGCCCGTTGTGAGGCGCTGGTCCTGAACGGCATCGGCGAGCCGCTGCTCAATCCCGACCTGCCCGGCATGGCCGCCTTTGCCCGCGAAACCATGCCCGAGTCCGGTTGGATCGGCTTCCAGACCAACGGGCTGCTGGTCACAGAGGAACGGGCCGACCGGCTGGTCGAGGCGGGCGTGGACACCTTCTGCATCTCTGTGGACACCCTGGAGATGGGCGGCCACGGGCAACCCCACGGCGACGGCGAGCTGCACGGCGGGACCGGCGCGGCCCGCCTGGAGCGCGCCTTCCGCCTGCTGCGCCAGGCCGGGGAGCGGTACAACCGTACGCTGCGCCTGGGGGTGGAACTCGTGCTCATGCGCGACACCGCCGACCAACTGCCTCTGGTGGTGCGCTGGGCCGGGGAACTCGGTCTGGATTTCGTCATCGTCTCTCACGTGCTGCCCTACGACCAGTCCATGCAGGACCAGTCCCTGTTCAACCCCAACACGCCGACGGCCACGGCCCTGTTCGAGAAGTGGCAGGCCAGGGCGCAGGGGGAGGGCCTCGACCTGCACGAGCAGCACGGCGTGGCCTGGAAGTTCGTCAAGACGGACCGGGAGAAGCGGCTGCACGAGTTGGTCAAGGGGCTGCTCCGTGAGGCCGAGGCGTCGGGCGTGTGGGTTCACCTGCCCCACCTGCTCGAATGGGACCGGCGCAACCGTGCCGGGGCGGAGCAGGAGTTGGCGCATCTGTTTCGGCAGGCCGGGGACGCTGCGGGGCGCGCCGGGATGGAGGTGCGCCTGCCGCCGCTTCAGGCCCTGGATGAACGGCGCTGCCATTTCCTGGAGGACGGCACGGCCTTCGTCACCTCGCTGGGCGACGTCAGCCCGTGCCAGTTCCTGTGGCACCAATACGCCTGCCACCTGGACGGCGGCCGTAAGGTGGTCCGCCCGTGGCTGTTCGGCAACATCCGCGAACGCGACCTGGTGGACATCTGGCAGGGCGCGGACTACGCGGACTTCCGCCGGCAGGTGCTGGAATACGAGTATCCCTATTGCTCGAATTGCCCGTTCGTGCCGTGCGACGACATCAAGGGCGCGCCGCTTCCTTTCGACTGCGATTGCCTGGGCGCGACCATCCCCTGCGGCCACTGCCTGTGGTGCATGGGCGGGTTGCAATGCCTGCTGTGAGAAAGCGGAGCAGGCAATAACGGGGACGATTCAACCCAACGTATGGGGTGCAGGGGTGCGAGCCCCTGCCCGCCGGAGGCGAAATCATCCGACTATCGCCGCGAAGCGGCTTTCAAAATCTGATTTTCAACAAAAAGGGCGCCCGGTCAAACCGGGCGCCCTTTTTATTCGCGGGATTTCCTCCCCTAGTCGGCGGGGGTGTGGCCGTCGAGGGTCAGGAGGGTGTGGTAGTGCCTGGGCCGCCGGTCGCGGTAGAACCCCCAGCCGGTGCGGAAGTTGCGGATCTCGTCGAAGTCCACCTCGGCCGTGAACACGCCCTGGATGGTCCGGTCGGCGTCGGCCATGAGCTCGCCCATGGGGTCGGTGATGAACGACGAGCCGTAGAAGGTCATGGTCACGTCGTCGTCGGTCTCGGTGCCGATGCGGTTGGACGCGCAGACCGGCAGGATGTTGGCCGCAGCGTGGCCCTGCTGGGTGCGCCGCCAGTGCGGCATGGAGTCGCAGTCGGGCATGGTCGGTTCAGAGCCGATGGCCGTGGGGTACATCAGCACGTCCGCGTCCATGAGGGCCATGGACCGGGCGCACTCGGGGTACCACTGGTCCCAGCAGATGCCCACGCCGACCCTGCCGAAGGCCGTTTCCCAGACCTTGAAGCCGGTGTCGCCGGGGTTGAAGTAGTACTTCTCCTCGTAGCCCGGCCCCTGCGGGATGTGGGTCTTGCGGTACAGGCCGAGCATCGTTCCGTCCGCGTCCATCATGGCCATGGAATTATAGTACGCCTTGCCCGCGCGCTCGAAGAAGGACACGGGCAGGACCACGCCGAGCTCTTTGGCCAGGGCCGAGAACCGGGCCAGGAGCGGGTCGTCGAGGCGCGCCTCGTGGGCCAGGGAGAAGTACTCGAACTTCTGCTTTTTGCAGAAGTACGGCCCCTCGAAGAGTTCCTGCAAGAGGATGATCTGCGCGCCGAGCCCGGCCGCCTCGCGGACCAGGGATTCGGCCCGGTCCACGTTGGCGGCAAGATCGTCCGAGCAGGCCATCTGGGTGACGGCCAGGGTGGTCTTGGTCATGTCTTGCTCCTAAAATACCGGCAGCGGAGCGCCCTTGGGCTGCTGCTGGGTAATGCAGTGGATGCCGCCGCCCCCGGCGAAGATGTCCAGGCACGGGAGCTGGATCACCTCGCGGTCGGGGAAGGCCTCGCACATCAGCTTGTACGCCGTCGCGTCCATGGGGTCGTCGAAGGAGGACATGACGATGCCCCGGTTGGCGATGTAGAAGTTGATGTAGCTCAGGTCCATGCGCCAGTCGCCGTTGTAGCGCGGCGCAGGTTGGGGCATGCGGATGATCTCGAAGGACCGACCACGCGCGTCCGTGGTGGACTCAAGGCGCTGGATGGCGTCCTGCGAGACCTTGTGGTTGGCGTCGTCCGGGTCGGTGCAGTCGTGGACCATGACCACGCCGGGGCGGGCGAAGCAGGCCAGGATGTCCACGTGCCCGTTGGTCTCGTCGTCCTCCAGCCCGTTGCCGAGCCAGACGACCTTTTCCGTGCCCAGGTAGGCGGCGAAGAGGTCCTCGAAGTCCTTTTTCGAGAAGCCCGCGTTGCGCCGGGGGTCGAACTGGACCTGTTCGGTGGTCAGCAGGGTACCCTCGCCGTCCGCGTGGATGCCGCCGCCCTCGATGATGCAGGGCGCGGCGTAGCGGCGCATGGACAGGTGTTCGAGCACGGCCTGGGCCATGGGCTCGTCGTATTTGCCCTCGTAGCGGGCGATGTGGCCCCAGTCGTTGAAGACCCAGTCCACGCCGGCCACGCCGCCCTTGCCGTCGACGACGAAGGTCGGGGCCGAGTCGCGTGCCCAGGAGTCGCGGGTGTCCATGGGCACCAGGGTCACGGCGTCGCCGCACAGGGCTTTGGCTTGGTCCATGAGCTCGGGGCGGCACATCATGTAGACCGGCTCGAACCGGCTGATGGCCTTGGCCACCTCGGCATAGGCGAGCCGGGGTTTTTCCAGGCCGAAAGGCCAGGCCGACGGCTTGCAGGGCCAGATCATCCAGGTGGCCTCGTGCTCGGCCCATTCGCCGGGCATGTACAGCCCGTCGCAGGCCGGTGCACGGACCGGGACGCGGACGGGGGTAACGGGGGTGTTCGCCATGTCGTTCTCTGCCTGCCTCGGGCAGGCGGTTGAAGGTTCGGTCGCCGGTGCTAGGCGCCGGTGTTGATCATCACGTGCTTGGTCACCAGGTAGTCGCCCACGGCCTCGGCGGACAGGTCCTTGCCGAAACCGGACTGCTTGAACCCGCCGTGCGGGGTCTCGGAGGCCAGGGGCAGGTGGTCGTTGACCCACACGGTGCCGAATTCCAGCGCCTTGGACACGCGCATGGTCCGGGCCACGTCGCGGGTGAACACGGACGACGCCAGGCCGAAGACCACGTCGTTGCCCATCTTGATGGCCTGGGGTTCGTCGTCGAAGGTCTGGATGGTGATGACCGGGCCGAAAACCTCCTGCTGGACGATCTCGGAGTCCTGGCGCACGTCGGTGATGACCGTGGGCTCGTAGAAGTGGCCGGGTCTATCGATCTTCTGCCCGCCGCAGAGCACGGTGGCCCCGTCGGCGCGGGCGCGCTCCACGAAGCCGGAGACCATGTCCAGGTGGCGGCCGGAGATCATCGAGCCCATCATGGTCGCGGAATCGAAGGGATCGCCGACCACGACCTTCTTCATGGCCTCGGCCATGACGTTGCAGACCTGCTTTTCGATGGACTTGTGGCAGATGATGCGGGTCGCGGCGGTGCAGTCCTGGCCGGAATTGCAGAAGGCGGCCAGGGACAGTTTCTCGGCCACCAGGTCGATGTCCGCGTCGCTGAAGACCAGGCACGGGGCTTTGCCGCCCAGCTCCAGGTGCACGCGCTTGACCGTGTCGGCGCAGCTCTTCATGACCGATTTGCCGGTCTCGGTTGCGCCGGTCAGGGAGACCATGCGGATGTCCGGGTGGCTGGTCAGGATGTGCCCGACGCTTCCCGCGACAACGTTGACCACGCCGTCCGGGATGCCCGCCTCGGCGGTCATCTCGCCGAGCATGAGCGAGGTGCGCGGGGTCAGGCTGGCGGGCTTGAGCACGGCGGTGCAGCCTGCGGCCAGGGACGGGCCGAGCTTCCACACGCCCATGAGCAGGGGGTAGTTCCACGGGGCGATCTGGCCCACCGGGCCCACCGGGTCGCGGCGGTAGATGGAGGTGTAGCCCGGAGCGAACTCGCCCGCGTGGTGGCCGCCGGTGTCGCGCGCGGCGGCGGCGAAGAAGCGCAGGTTGTCGATGCAGAACGGCAGGTCCGCACCCAGGCTGAGGAATTCGTAGGGCTTGCCGGTGTCCTCGGACTCGACCCGGGCGAATTCCTCCATGCGGCTCTCCAGCAGGTCGGCCAGCTTCCACAGGCACCTTGAGCGCTCGGCCGGAGTCAGCCCGGACCAGCGGCCGTCGTCAAAGGCGGTCTTGGCCGCGGCCACGGCCTTGAGCACGTCCTTTTCCCCGGCCTTGGCCACGGTGGCGACCGTTTCGCCGGTTGCGGGATTCTCCACTTCCATTACGCCGCCATCGGCGGCGTCGGTCCATTGGCCGTTGATCCAAAGCTTCATGTCTGTCGAGCTCATGGGAATCCTCCTTAGCTGCTGGGCAGCGATTTAAAGACGTCTTCCATTTTGTTCAGGGCCTCGTCAAGCAGTTCCATGGGGATGTTCAAGGCGGGCTCGAAGCGGATGCACCGGGCGTTGGTCAGGGTTCCGGCCGTGATCACGCCGCGCGCGAACAGGCCCGACGCCACGTGGTAGCCGATCTCGTCGTCCACAAAGTGCATGCCGATGAGCAACCCCTTGCCGGTGACCTTGTCCAGGATGCCGGGGTGCCGCTCGGACAGCTCCTGCAACCGTTTCTTCACGTATTCGCCCTTTTCGGCGGCCTGGGCGGGCAGGTTTTCCTCGTGCATGACCGTGATGGCGGCCAGGGCCGAGGCGCAGGCGATGGGGTTGCCGCCCGTGGTGGTGGTGTGCATGAACGGGTTGGGCTCCATGACCTCCCATATCTTGGGGGTGGAGAAGAAGCCGGACATGGGCACCACGCCGCCGCCGAGCGCCTTGCCGAAGCACATGATGTCCGGGGCCACGTCCCAGTGGTCCACGCCGAAGATCTCGCCCGTGCGGCCGAAGCCGGTCTGGACTTCGTCCGCGATGAGCAGCACGCCGTACTTGTCGCAGACCTCGCGCAGGCCGGGCCAGAAATCGTCCGGCGGCACGATGGCGCCGGCCTCGCCCTGGATGGGCTCGGCCACCACGGCGGCGATGTCGTCGCCCACGGCGGCCGCGTACTTCAATTCGCGCTCGACGGCCGCCACGTCACCGAAGGGCACGTGGCGCATGCCTTCAAGCAGGGGCAGGAGCGGGGCGCGGTAGTCGTTCTTGCCCATCAGGGACAGGGAGCCGAGGGTCTTGCCGTGGAAGCCCTTGAGCATGGAGATGAAGCCCTTCTTTCCGGTGTAGAACTTGGCCAGCTTCATGGCCCCTTCCACGGCTTCGGTGCCGGAGTTGGCGAAGAAGCCGTACTGGATGTCGCCGGGGGTCAGCTTGGCGATGACCCGGGCGAGCTTGGCGCGCAGGGGGTCGAGCATCTCCTGGGAGTACTGGGGCGAGCGGTCGAGTTGGGCCTTGACCGCCTCCACGATCTTGGGGTGGCGGATGCCGTAGCTGTACAGGCCGAACCCGCCGAGGATGTCGATGAACTCGCGGTCCAGGGCGTCCTTGAGGATGGACCCCTGGCCCATCCACTCGGTCACGGCGAATTCGCCCGCCTCGGTCACGGACTTGCGGTACTCCAGAAAGCCCTTGTTGATGTAGTCGCGGAAGTTCTCCACGGTCTCGGTGGCGATCTTGCGCCGTTCCTCAAGGGAAACCGTGCCCACAGGCTTCGTAATAATATCAATGAATTCGATTGCTTCCTTAAACGCTTCGTCGATGTTGCGGGTCATGATTCCACTCCGTTTTTACTGGTGATGCTTCGGGATTTCGGTCGGGGGATGAGGGCGGCTAGGCCGCGGGACCGTCTCGCGGGTCCTCCACCGGTTTGCCCTCCACGATGGTCTTGACGATCTTGATCTCGCGGATGGACTCGGGGGGAACCTCGGTCGGGTCGGCGCTCAGAATCACCAGGTCGGCGATCTTGTCCGGTTCGATGCTGCCGCGGTTGGCCTCGTCAAAGGCGCTGTAGGCGGCGTCGACGGTAAACATGCGGATGGCTTCCATGGGGGTCAGGCGCTCCTCCTTGATGGGGTGGAGCACGGCGGTCTGGATGCCGACGAGCGGACCGTGCGGAGTGACCGGGCAGTCCGATCCGCCGGTCATGATCACGCCGTTGTCGAGCATGGTCCGGTAGGGGTGCATCCAGCGCAGCCGGTCCCAGCCGAACCGCTTCTCGTAGTCTTCCATGTCAACCAGGTAATGGATGAAGGCGGGCTGCATGCCCGCAAGGATTTTTGCCCGGCCCATACGCTCCACCTGATCCCTTGTCGGGATCTCGCAGTGCTCGATGCGGTGGCGGTGGTCGTCGCGCGGAAAGGCCGCGATGGCCTTCTCCATGGCGGACAGGACCTGTTCGATGGCCTTGTCGGTCTCGCAGTGCACGGCCACCTGGAGCCCGGCCTTGTGTGAATTCAGGACGAACTCGTCCATCTCCTCCTGGGTGAAGTTCAGGGTGCCGCAGTTGCCGGGCTGGTCGCAGTACGGTTCGAACAGGGCCGCGGTGTAGGCGTCGATGGCCCCGTCCGCGCAGATGCACCCGCCGATGCGCGTGAGCCCCATGCCCACGGTCTCGTCCACGTCCATGACCTGGTTCCAGAGGACCACGTTGACCGGGAGCTTGTCCAGGTTGTCATGGACGATGCGGGTGTCGCCGGGGCCGAAGCCGCCGCCCTCCAGGCAATGCAGGGTGGTGATGCCCTGTTTCAACGCCGCCTCGCATGCCTTGCGGAAGCTCGTCAGCTTGACCTCCTCCGGGGTGCGCGAGGACACGGCCGGGAAGATGAAATCGGGCGCGCCGGGGTCGCGGACCACGCCGGTGGGTTCGCCGTCCGGCTTGAGGTCCATGCCCGGCAGGTCGGCGGGCGGCGATAAAATCTCAAGGGCCAGGGAGTTCAGGGCGCACATGTGCCAGGAGGAGTGCACGATCATGACCGGATGGTCGGCGCAGACCGCGTCCAGCTCCTCCTTGAGGGGCATCCGTTTTTCTTTGAGCGAGAAATCGTTCAGGGTGTAGCCGAGGACCCAGGCACCGGGCGCGGCGGACTGGGCCGTTTCCCCGACCTTGTCGAACACGGTTTGCAGGGATTTGGTCCCCTGGAAGTCGATGCCGTTCAGGACCTGGCCGGTCAGCCCGAGGTGCTGGTGGGTGTCGATGAAGCCGGGCAGCACGGTCCGGCCTTCCAGATCGGTGACGGGCCAGCCCGCCTCGGCGAGGTCGGCCATGTCTTGGTTCGAGCCGACCCGGAGGATGCGGCCGTTCTCTACGGCCATGGCCTGGGCGCGGGATTCCCGGCCGTCCATGGTGATGATGTTTCCGTTTGTCAGCAAATAATGGTCTAGCATGATGAGTAGGGCGGCCGGGGTATGGTCCCCCGGCCGCCGGGTTGGATGATTAACGGGTCTTTACCATGGTCCAGATCTGGTCGTACATCTTGTTGTCGGTGCCCAGGTCCTTGATGAATTGGATCTTGGACATGTAGGCCTTCTCCGGGTAGATGGCCGGGTTCTTGAAGTCCTCGGGGGTGATGTACGGGTAGGCCGCCTCGTTCGGGGTGGCGTACTGGGTCCAGTTGGACAGCTTGGCGCCGACCTTGGGCTCGAGCACCCAGTTGATGAAGGTGTACGCAAGGTCCGGGTTCGGGGCGCCGATGGGGATGGACATGTTGTCCACCCAGCCGATGGTCCCTTCCTTGGGGTTCACGAATCCGCAGGTGTCCGGGTTGTCGGCCACGGCGCGCAGGGCGTCGCCGTTGTAGACGATGGCGGCCACGGCGGTGCCGGCCACGACCTTGGAGCGGCCGCCGGTGCCCACGTCGAATCCGGCGAAGTAGTCGGATTTCTTGGCCTCAAGCATTTTGTCGAGGAGCTGCTTGAGTTCCGTCTTGTTGGTGGTGTTCACGTCCATGCCCATGGCGCACTGTGCGCAGCCGAGCATTTCGCGGATGGAGTCGATGAAGATGAACGGGCCCTGGCGCTTGGCCGGGTCGAACATGACCGACCAGGAGCCGTCGAAGTCCTTGAGTTTGTCCTTGCGGTACATCATGCCCAGGGTGCCCCACTGGTAGGCCACGGTGTACTTGTTGCCGTTGTCCCAGGCGGGGTTGATGAAGGTCGCTTCGAGGTTCTTCAGGTTGGGCAGCTTGGAGTGGTCCAGCTCCTTGAGCAGGTTCAGTTTGATCATGGCCGGGATGATGTAGTCGGACGGGACGACCACGTCATACTGGTTCTTGCCGCCCGCCTGGAGCTTGGCGACCATCTCCTCCATGGATTCATAGTACTCCACGCGCACCTTGATGCCCGTGTCGTGCTCGAAATCCGTCAGGAAATCCTCGGGCATGTATTCGCTCCAGATGAGCAGGCGCATTTCCTCCGCCGCGAATGCGGACGGCACCATGACCAGGACCATCAGGATGGCCAGCAGCAGTTTACGCATCATCTCTCTCCTTTTCATTGAAACTGTTTGATATTTTTTGCGAGGCGATGACCAGTATGATGGTCACCAGCAGACCGACCGTGGACAGGGCGTGGATCTTCGGCGTGATGCCGCGATGCACTTCCGCGTATATGTAGAGCGGCAGGGTCACCGAGGTGGGGCCGGCCGTGAAGAAGCTGATGATGAAGTCGTCCAGCGACAGGGTGAAGGCGAGCATGGCCCCGGACACGATGCCCGGCGTGAGCATGGGCAGGATGACCTTGCGCAGGGTGTACCAACTGGAGGCATAGAGGTCGTGGGAGGCCTCCTCGATCTCGTTGTTGAAGGCCGCCAGGCGCGAGCGGACCACCAGGGCCACGAAGGCCACCTGGAAGGTCACGTGGCCGATGATCATGTTCAGCATGCCGGGCTCGAACGCCGAGGAGAAGTAGCGCAGGGAGGCAAACGCGATGACCAGCGCGCCCGCGAACACGATCTCCGGGGTGATGACCGGCATGTACAGGTTGAATTCGAAGAAGGCCGAGGTCTTCTTGGACCACGGGAACCGGCTCATGCCGATGGCCAGGGCCGTGCCCACCACCGTGGCGATGACCGTGGAGACCAGGCCCAGGAACAGGGTGTTGCCCACGGCTTCGAGGATCTGCTCGTTCCGGAAGAGTTCCAGGTACCATTTCCAGGTGAAGCCGTGCCAGGTCAGGCCGAAGCGGGAGTTGTTCACCGAGAACGAGGCCACGGCCATGAGCGGGATGTACAGGAAGGCCAGGGTGCCCAGGGCCAGGGCCGGGATCAGGATCGGCTTGCGTCGGGTCTGCATCCTAGACCACCTCCATTTTTTCGCCCTTCCGGCGGAAGACGAACAGGCCGACGAGGGTCAGGACCATCAGGGCCAGGGAAACCGCCGCGCCGAAGGGCCAGTCGCGGCTCTTGCCGAACTGCTGCTGGATCAGGTTGCCGACCAGCATGTACTTGGCCCCGCCCAGGAAGTCCGGGATGAGGAACATGCCCATGGCCGGGACAAAGGTCAGGATGGCCCCTACGGACAGACCGGGCAGGGTCTGGGGCAGGACGGCCTGCATGAACACCCGCCGCCGGTTGGAGTAGAGGTCGTAGGCCGCCTCCACCAGGGACCAGTCGAGTTTCTCGACGCTGGAGTAAAGCGGCAGGACCACGAAGGGCAGGAAGGCGGAGATCATGCCCAGGTACACGGCGAACTCGGACGGGTAGAGCGGACTGCCCGCCGGGATCAGCCCGAGCACGGCCGCGAACTTGGCGATGGGCAGGTCCGGGGAGAGGACCAACTGCCAGGCGTAGGTGCGGATGACCAGGTTGGTCCAGAACGGGATGATCACCAGGGTCAGCCAGACGTACCGGGTGGACTTGGGCTTGCGCGCGATGAAGAAGGCCAGGGGGAAGGCGAGCGCCGTGCAGATCGTGGTGGTCACGAAGGCCACCCACAGGGAGCGGGCCAGGATGATCAGGTAGTCCGGGCTCCAGCCGAACATGCCGTACCCGGCCAGCCGGGAGAAATTTTCGAAGGTGAATATCCATTCGATCTCGCCGTAGCCGCCGCGTGTGGCGAAGGACAGGGCGATGAGCGCCAGGGCGGGCACGGTCAGGAAAATGAGGATCCAGAACAGGCCGGGCGAGACCTGGAGCAGGCCGCGCCGCCTGAGCGCCGAGCGGGTGGTCAGCTCGCCGTACCAGATGCGGGTGTCGTTCTGTTGCTCGCTAGTCATCGATGGCCACCAGTGCGTCCTTGAGCAGTTCGACCCAGACCTTGTCGCCCACCTGGAGTTTTTTGTGCGGGGCGCAGCGCATGCGCAGGCCGGCCGGGTCCAGGGTGATGTCCAGGAAGTTGCCGCGGTAGAAGGTTTCGGTGACCGTAGCCAGGACGCCGTTGGTCTCGGGCTCCTGGTCGCGCAGGACGATGCCCTCGGGCCGGATGACCAGGGCGCCGCGCTTCCACTGGGGCGGGGAGGGCACGACCAGCCTGCCCGCGTGGGTGACGATCAGGTCGTTGCGCCGCTCGGCTTCGAGGATGTTGGCCGTGCCGATGAATTCGGCCACGAAGCGGCAGTTGGGGCGGTCGTAGATCTGTTGGGGCGAGCCGTGCTGCAGGACCTCGCCGTCCTTCATGACCGCGATGCGGTCGGATACGGTCAGGGCCTCGTCCTGGTCGTGGGTGACCAGGATGAAGGTCTTGTTCAACTGTTGCTGCAACCGTCTGAGCTGAACCTGCAACTGGGTGCGCAGCTTGGCGTCCAGGGCCGACATGGGCTCGTCCAGCAGGAGCAGTTCGGGCTCGCAGACCAGGGCGCGGGCCATGGCCACGCGTTGTCGCTGGCCGCCGGACAACTGGTCCGGGTAGCGGTCCTTGAAACCGGTCAGTTCGAGCATTTCGAGAATCTTGTTCACTCTGGTCCGGATGTCGCCCTCCGGGATCTTCTGGGAGCGCAGGCCGAAGGCCACGTTGTCCGCGTTGGTCATGTGCGGGAACAGCGCGTAGCTCTGGAAGACCGTGTTCACCGGACGTTCGTTGGCGGGCTTCTGGGTGATGGGCAGGCCGTTGAGGAAGACCGATCCCGAGTCCGCCTGTTCCAGTCCGGCGATAATCCGCAGCAGGGTGGTCTTGCCGCAGCCGGACGGGCCGAGCAGGGTGAACAGCTCGCCCTTCTGGACGGTCAGGTCGACGTTCTTCAGGGCCTGGACGTCGCCGTAGCTCTTGTGGACGGCATACGCTTCAAGGGTCATATCTTTCCTCCTATTCGGCAGCCGGGACAGGCGGTACGCCCGATTCATCCCAGCCGCGCAGGCGATAGTATTCATTGAGAAGGAGCGCGTACTCCTCCCGGGTTATGACCTGCCCGGTGGGCAGGGCTTCGTGGAGCTTTCTGGGCAGTCGGTCGTCGTCCGGGGTCAGTCCCTCGCGGACGTTGAACCGCCGGGTGTCGTCCACCACGCGGGACGCGGCCCGGCGCAGGGAGGTCTCGTCCCAGGATTCTCCGGTGATCAGCGCGAGTAGACGGACCAGGGTGGCCCAGTCGTACATGTCGCGGTAGAAGCGGCACAGGATCAGACAGTCGAACACGACCAGCCTGTCCTCGAAATCTATGAGCAGGTCCGCCTTGCCCTCCACGGCGTCCGAGGAGATCATCCCGGACAGTTCCGCCTTGTAGAAGGTGGTCCGCAGGTGGCAGGCCCCGCGCGGGGAGGTCCCGTAGGTCAGCCCCATGCCCTTGAGCACGCGGGGGTCGTATCCGGCGGGCTCCAGGCCCTTGACGTGCACGGCCATGTCGGACAGGCCCAGGCTGGCCGCGCCCTTGACGATGCCGTCGGCCAGGACGTCGCCCAGCCCCTCGCGGTTCGCGATCTGTTCCAGCAGGGCGGAGATGGTGGCCGCGTCGCCGTAGGTCAGGGGGGCGTCCAGGCGGCCTTGGCTGGAGGCCTCGGCGACCATGGCGCAGAGGTTGCCCGCCGAGATGGTGTCCAGGCCGAGACGGTCGCAGAGGTCGTTCAGGTGGGCGATCTCGTCGATGTTGCGGACCATGCACAGCCCGCCGAAGGCGTAGATGGTCTCGTACTCCGGACCCTCGATGGTCAGGCCCTTGTGCGGGCCGCTCTTGATGCGCGCCTTGCGGCCGCAGGCCATGAAGCACTTCAGGCAGGCGTGAGGCGTGACCTCGTGCTGTTCGTGGAAGACGTCGCCGCTGATGCGCTCCCAGTGGTCGCAACTTCCGGCCGACCAGTAGCGGCTCGGAAAGGCGCCCACGGTGTTCATCAGGGCGACCATCTGGGTGGTGCCCCGGGCCCGGTACGCCTTGACCGCCGGGGAGTCGCCGTTGGCGGTCCGGAATGCCTTGGCAAAGGCCTTCAATCCCTCGGGGTCGGCCACCCGGCGCTTGCGGTCCCCGGCAAAGACCAGCCCCTTGATCCTCTTCGCGCCGAGTACCGCGCCCAGGCCGCAACGCCCGGCGCTGCGCCAGTAGTCGTTCTCGATGACCGAGAAGGCCACCAGATTTTCGCCCGCCGGGCCGATGACCATGGCCCCGGGGCGGCCGTAGCCCTCGCCCCTGGGGGCATAGTCCTGGATCAGGGCGTCCTCGGCGGCATAGGTTTCGAGCCCTTTGAGCTGCGGGGCCTCGTGAAAATCGCAACCGTCCGGGTGGATGGACAGGACGGTCAGCGCGTCGGCCGCGCCGGTTACGACGATGGCGTCGAAACCGGCCCGGTCGATGGCCTCCGGGGTTCTGCCCCCGGAGTAGGATTCCGCGTAGAAGCCGGTCTGCGGCGACTTGGAGAAGACGCCGTACCGGCTGGAGCCCCAGGTCGGCGTGCCGCTGCACGGGCCCGTGGCGATGACGATCCGGTTGTCGGGAGAGAGCGGGTCTACCCCGGCCGGGTTGTGTTCGAGAAGCAGGCGCGTACCCAACGCCTTGCCGCCGGGAAGGGGCAGGCCGGTGTCCCCGAGCGGCTCGATGGAGAACGTCCGCTCGGAGACATCGATGAAGAGTATGCGTCCGTGAATGCCGTGCACCGAATGTTACCCCTTGGTCACTTCGGCAAAGGCCGCTTCGAGGACGGACAGTCCCTTTTCCAGTTCGGCATCGGTGATGACCAGGGGCATGAGCGTACGGATGACGTTGCCGGAGTGGCCGCAGGACAGGATGATCAGGCCATCCTCGCGGCACTTGGCGACCAGGGCCTTGGCGATGTCCGGGGCCGGGGTTTTGACCGTCCTGTCGTGGACCAGCTCCATGGCCAGCATGGAGCCCAGGCCGCGCACGTCGCCGATGCACGCATACTTCCCGGCCAGATCCTCGAAGGCGGCGCGGACCTTGGCGCCCAGGGTCTGCGACTTGGCGACCAGGTTCTCGCTCTCGACCACGTCGAGCACGGCCAGGGCCGCTGCGCAGCTCACCGGGTTGCCGCCGTAGGTGCCGCCCAGGCCGCCCACCTGGGGCGCGTCCATGAGTTCGGCCCGGCCGGTGCAGGCCGAGATGACCGTGCCGCCGCCCAGGGATTTGGCCGAGGTCAGCAGGTCCGGGATTACGTCCCACTGCTCGATGGCGAACAGGGTGCCGGTGCGGCAGATGCCGGACTGGACCTCGTCGATGATCAGCAGGATGCCGAATTCGTCGCAGATCTCCTTGATGCGCGGAAAATATTCTTTGGGCGGGACCACGAAGCCGCCTTCGCCGGCCACGGGCTCCAGGATCACGGCGGCCACGCTCTCGGGGTTGACCATGTCCACGAAGCTCTTCTTCAGCAGTTCGGCGCATTCCATCTTGCACCCGGGATAGGAGCGGCCAACGGGGCAGCGGTAACAGTAGGCGTAGGGGATGTGGTAGACCTCGGGGGCGTAGGGCCCGAACCCGGCCTTGTAGGGCATGACCTTGGCGGTCAGGGTCGAGGCCAGCAGGGTGCGGCCGTGGAAACCGGAGGCCGAGGCCACGACGGCCGGTCGTCCTGTGGCCCGGCGGGCCACCTTGACCGCGTTCTCCACGGCCTCGGACCCTGAGTTGACCAGTACGGTCTTCTTGGCGTGGTCGCCTGGGGTCAGGGCGTTGAGCTTCTCGGCCAGGGCCACGTATCCCTCATATTGAAAGACATGGTAGCAGGAATGCAGGAGCTTGCCCGCCTGCTCGCGCACGGCCTCGACCACCTTGGGATGGCAGTGGCCCACGTTGTTCACGCCGATACCGCCCGCGAAATCTATGAACTCTTTGCCTTCCACGTCGGTGACCGTCGCGCCTTGGGCGCCGGCCGCGAAAATGGGGCCGGCATTGGAGACCCCCCTGGGGACGGCCGCCTCTCTTCTCTGTTGCAGTTCCTTGTTGGTCATGATGTATCCACCAAATATATTGTAAGAGTTGAAGTCGAAAACCGTCTCTCATAAAGCAAACGCCGGTCCGAGTTGCAATAATCAATTTATTACAAATGGTTATATGCAGAATACACGGCCCGTCCGTTTGCTTCTTGATTCAAAAATAAATCACACGATTTTACTAACCTATTGAAAACAGGTGATAAAAATATGATTCATAATTAAATCAAATCAAAAATTAACAATAATGTTCTGATGGTTCCAGCGATCGGATGATGTGGCGGTAAAAATGTCCTTCGCGTTGCAAAAAAGTCAGACACCGTCTTTACCTCCGTTAATACAGTGGAGAAAATGACAATACTGTTAAATATGCTATTTCGCGAATCGGATTGATTCAAAAACGAATCAGGAATTGTTCAGCTTGTACCGTTGCATCTTGCGCACCACGGTGGGCTGGCTGACGCCGAGGAATCCGGCCATCTCGCGGGTGTTGGAGCACGCCTCCATGGCCTGGCGGAGCATGCGGCGCTCCAGCCGGGCCACTTCTTCGGGCAGGGTGCCGTTTTCCATCACGGCGTCTTCGGTGTTGTCGAAGAGCTCCCGCAGGTAGTCGTCGAGCAGGTCGTCCTCGCAGATGACCACGGCCTTCTTGATGATGCCGATGAGTTCGCGGACGTTGCCCGGGAACGGGTACGACTGGAGCAGCTTCATGCCCGCCGGGCCGATGCGTTTGTTCGTGCGGAAGGCGGCGTTGAATTGCCGCAGGTAGTGGTTGATCAGTTCGAACACGTCCTCGGGCCGCTTCCTGAGGGGCGGGATGCGCACGGTGAAGGTGTTCAGGCGGTAGAGCAGGTCGCGGCGGAAGGCCTGCTTGCGCACCTGGGCCTCCAAGTCGCGGTTGGTGGCGGCCACGATGATGCAGTCCATGCGCTTGGGCTTGCTCGCGCCCAGCGGGTAGTACATGTGGTCGTCCAGGCAGTTGAGCAGCTTGGCCTGCATATCCAAGGGGATCTCGCCCACCTCGTCCAGGAAGAAGGTCCCGCCGGAGGCCAGCTCGAACAGGCCGGACTTGCCCTGTTCGGACGCGCCGGTGAAGGCCCCCTTCTCGTAACCGAACAGCTCGGCCTCGAACAGGGTCTCGGGCAGGGTCGCGCAGTTGACC